>CACZAZ010000011.1 GCA_902779285.1 uncultured Ruminococcus sp. | reverse complement strand
GCCGTCGAACGCGCGACCGAGGTGACCGAGAAGATGGCGGTCATCTCGAGCGAGGCGTTCCGTCTCTCGCTGGGTCTTGTCGGGCGCTACGACGAAAAGATCGCCGCGACCATCCGCGACTTTGAAAACAAAGCAGACCTTTACGAGGACAGTCTCGGCAGTTATCTGACCAAACTCGCGTCGACCCGCGACCTGCCCGAGCGGGAAAGCCGGCAGGTGACCATGCTGCTCCACCTGATCGGTGATTTCGAGCGCATTTCGGATCACGCCGTCAACCTGGTCGAATCGTCGGAGGAGATCAAGGACAAGAAGGTCGTCTTCTCGAACGAGGCGAACCGCGAACTGTCGGTGATGTACGAGGCGGTCGACGAGATCCTGACGCTGGCGACCGACAGTTTCGTAAAACAGGATCTGCACTCGGCGTCGCTCGTCGAGCCGCTCGAACAGGTGGTCGACTACCTGCGCGACGAGATCAAGCTGCAGCACATCCTGCGGCTGCAAAAGAGCGAATGCTCGATCGAACACGGCTTCGTGCTTGCGGATATTCTGACCAACCTCGAGCGCGTTTCGGACCATTGCTCCAACGTCGCGGGACTGATCCTCGAGATGTCGGCGCACGGCGACGTCGAGACGCACCAGTATCTCCGCAACGTCCGCGCGGGCGGCGAGGGCTTCAAGTGGAACTACAAGAAGTATATGGAGAAGTATTCGCTCGGCGTCGCTCCCGCCCCCGAAGAGAGCGAAAAGTAAACGAAAGCGCCGGGGCTTCCCCGTTTCCGCCCCCCGTTTTTCCCCCTCTCGCGAGCCGTTCCCCGAACGCGTTCCCCGCACGCCCGAAAAGGTCAAAAATCTTTTGAAAAAGGGTTGACAAACCGCCTCCCGTCGTGTATAATATCATTCGTCCGCGGGAGTGGCGGAACTGGCAGACGCGCACGTTTGAGGGGCGTGTGGATTTTCCATACGGGTTCAAGTCCCGTCTCCCGCACCAACACAAAAGGCGCCCCGAGCGGGGCGCCTTTTGTGTTGGTGCGTGCTCCGTGGGACTTGAACCGACTTTTGCGCCCGCGCAAAAGTCTAGGGGTCTGCCCATCCTATACGGCTTCCCTTTCGCTATGCGCGGGGCAGACTCCGTTCAACGCGTCCCGTCGACACGGTCTGCGCCCCGCTCAACTTGTCCCGTCTCGATCGGATACTTTCATACAACGCGCGAGTGTTCAAAAAGAGTCCAACTCATCCGTCGCTTCGCGCCACCTTCCCCTCGGAGGGGAAGGCAACAAAACGATTCCCCTTCCCCTTTGTTCACTTTTTCTTTCCGAAAGGACCCCTATTATGACGTTTGGAAAAGTTGCGATCCTGGGCGATAGCTATTCGACCTTCGCCGGATGCATTCCCGAGAACTACCACACCTACTACGGAATTGAAAAACACGCCGACGTGGGCGTTTCGCGGCGGGAGGACACCTGGTGGGATCAGCTGATCCGCGAAACGAACTCGACGCTGGTACTGAACGACAGTTATTCGGGCAGTACGGTCTGCACCACCGTGCGCCCGGACCTGCCGGATTGGTCGGCGTTCGCCGTGCGCGCGCCGCTCTGGTTTGACGGAAAAACGAAGTTCGACACCATCTTTTTTCTCGGCGGCACCAACGACAGTTGGATCAACTCCCCGCTCGGGGATCCCGAACTGAAAGAGTGGAACGAATACACCGACGAGGACAAAAAGAACGTTCTGCCGGCGATCGGCTTCGTTCTCGGGTATCTCAAAGCGCACAACCCCGGGGCAAGGGTCGTCGCAATCGTAAATGAGGGGCTGAAACCCGCGATCGCGGAAACCATCAAAGCGGCGGCGAAGAAATACGGCTGCGACCTCGTTTTGCTCTCCGGCGTCAGCAAACGCAGCGGACACCCCGACACGCTCGGGATGACGCAGATCAAGGATCAGATCCTCGCCGCGCTGTCTTGATCCGACGCGGATCCATTGAACGGCCCCTTCCGAAAAAGGGTCCGTTTTATTTACAGGCATTTTTGAAATATATGGTATTTGATAGGATTTTTGAACATATTATTTAATAATACTTGATTTTTTGAAATAAATATGTTATAATATTCACGAAAGCTCCGCGATACGCGGTACAAGAAAAGGAGGATCCGTATGAAAAAGTTATCCGGTCTGTTGGCAGTTGCTCTTTGTCTGTGTCTTCTCTTCCCCGTCCTTACCGGATGCAATCCGAAAAAGGTGACCGTTGAGTTCGATACAAACGGCGGGAACGCGATCGCGTCGCAAACGGTCCGGCGCGGAAAGCGTGCCGAAGCACCGGCAACCCCCGCTCGATCCGGCTACATTTTTGACGGATGGCAGACGGAGGACGGGACGGAATGGGCGTTTGACCAGAAGATCAATGAAAACGTGAAGCTGATCGCCAAATGGCGCGAATCCGGCGTTTCTCTTTCGGTCCGGAACCTGAACGACGTGTTCGAAGACGTGCTGAAACCTTATGAAGAAAAAATCCTCGCGTTTTTTAATTACGAGTTCATCACGACGCAGTTCAGCACCTTCGTCAACACGGACGATCCGGAGGCGGTCGAGGTCTATAAACAGCTGGACGGTCTGCAGATCAAGGAAGATCCCAAGGAGTTCAAGTCGCAACTCGACGAGGTCCTCGGCGTTCCTTCCGCGGTGGACGCCAGGCGCAACGTTAACGTCAACTCGCGCTTCCGTTACGATTACAAGATCGCGAAGAACAAGATCCAAGCGGACCTTGCCAGTTCCGATCCCGCCGTGGTCGCCGCGGCGGAGAGACTTCAGGACGAGATGCTGGGGCAGCTCCGCGTGCTGAAACCCGCACAGGAACTGCCGCTGCCCGGCGACGCCGTCGTCGGAAAGTGGCTGAACGACGTGTATAAGGATTTCGGTAACTTTGCCTCTACGTTTGAACCGATGGATCGACACAACGTTCCCCTGCAGATCAACGCGGGGGAGGCGACCGCGGAAGAAACGCTGCGGGACGGCACGGCTCGCGTCTCCTTTGAATATGAAGGACGCCTTCGTCCTTCCGTTCCGTACAATCCCAAAGAGTCTTCCGAAGCAAACGTTCAAACCGCAGCCGCCCCGGGGAACTGGTACACCTTCGCGAGCGGAAACGCGGGCGGCGGTTCCGGCGAAACCGAATACGCCGCACTCACGTCCTTCTCGGGCTATGTGATCCGAAAAACGCTCACCATTTCGACTCCCGGAACCTACGAAGCGAGCTACGTTTCCGTATCCGTTTCGGTCAAGGGAAGGGGGGCGTCGGTTCTGATCGTTTCCGACGCGGGAAGGTTGTATTATCCCGTTTTACCGCACGACGGGCGCGAGTCCGATATTTTCATGGGTGAATCTTCCCAACCTCTTCGAATCCCCGCCGGAGAAACGCTGACCGTCGATCTCTACGTTTTCGCAGACGCTTCGGTTTCCGATCATTCTGCCGAGTCGCTCGAACACGTTTCGGTGGATATCTGTTTCGGCGCCGCCGGAGGCATTTATTCAGAATCTTGATCCCGGTCTGACGTCGGAGTAAATCTCCGCGCCCCCTCGCTTCCGCTATACCAGCAGCATCTCCCCCCCCTCCCGCCCTTTCGGGAGGGGGTTTTTGTATTTTCGGGGGCGTTTCGTTTTTTTTCGTCGGTTTCGGTCCGATCGCGACGATTCTTTTCCCGCAACCCTTGCAATTCTTTAAAAGATATGATATAATATGTGAGAATATGGGGAGTATCCCCTTTTCATCTTGCAGCGCGACGTATTTTGCGTAAAACGACCATCCTCCGAAAGGAATCCGAACCTTGAGCTTTTTAACGTTTCTCGTCGACCAATTCATAGTCCAGAAGAACTACGTCATCTTTTTCGAGTTCATCGGCGTTCTCGTGATGCTCGGCATTTCCGCGCACGTTCCGTCGCGGATGAAGCGGCTGACGTTCACCGGGATCCTGCTCCTGTTCATCGAACTGGTGGTTTACACCGTCGAACTCTGGACGCAGGAATTCGAGACCCTGAGTCTCGCGCGTCCCCTGCTGACGGCGGTCAAGTATTCGATCTATCCGTATATCCTGTTCGTTATGACTATGATCACGGTAAAATCGCAGCTCTCGTGGCAGAAGAACTTTCTGCTCCTGCTTCCCGCGACGATCGCCGTCCCGTTCTACTTCACGTCGCAATGGACCCACCTCGTCTGCTATTACAGCGAGAACAACACCTGGGCGTCCGGACCGCTGCGTTACCTTCCCTACGGGATCTTTGCGCTGTATCTCGTCCTGTTCCTCATTCGCAACGTGGTCTTCCTCCGCTCCGAGGTTCCGCAGATCCGCTGGGTCCTCTATTTCATCATCTTCGCACCCGCGATCGGAGTTCCGCTCTATCTGATCACCGATTATTCCGACGATTACAGCGCTCTGTTTACCTCTTCGATCGTCCTGTATTACCTCTTCATCTATCTGCACTTCGCGCGGTTCGATCCCCTGACCGGGCTTCTCAACCGTCAAGTTTATTACTTTGATATGAATTCCGGGTCGGGACGGATCACCTACGCCGTCTCGATCGACCTGAACGACCTGAAACTGATCAACGACAGTTACGGCCACGACGCGGGCGACGCGGCGCTAAAAACGGTCGCTTCGGTCCTGAAAAAGAACGTCGGGCGAAACGGCACGCTCTACCGCATCGGGGGCGACGAATTCGTGATCTTCTATCACGGCGTCGACGAGAGAGCGGTCGTGCAGGCGATCGAAAAAATGCGCGCCGAGATGGCGAAGACCCCCTACGTCTGCGCCTTCGGGTACGCCAAGCGCGGCCCTCTGCATACGGTCGAGGACGCGGTGCGCTACGCCGACAGAGAAATGTACGACGACAAGGCGCAGATCAAGAAGTTCCAGGAGGCGGAACGCCGCGCGGGTCAGCCGGGCGACAAAACCGTCTGACCCGTCAAGCGAGGTTCCGAAGTGAAGATCAGACTTCTTGCGCTGCTCCTGTGCCTGCCGATCCTCTCCGCGTTCCTTTTCGGGTGCGGGAAAACCGAACCGCCGGTTGCGACCGCCCGCCCCGTCAAAGAAGATGAAATCGAAAAAGATCACGGGATCCCGGTGATCGTGAACGACTGCGCTTCCCCGCTCGAGGGGGAGGAGCCGCTCGCGCTCACCGGGATCGAAAACGTTCTCAGGATCGCCTACGTTCTGCAGCACGCGGAGAACTACACGCTCGAAGGGCGCGGGACCGTCAAGACCAAGGTCGCGTTCATCTCCTATTCGCAGGACGTCGAGGTCTACAAGGACTACCGCCTCGGGGTGCTGCTGGAGATCGATATCACGAAAAGCGCGCTCAAAAACGACGCGTGGCAGACCTGCTACGTCGAGAATACCGCGCTGATCCGAGGCGCCGCCGACGGCAAGGACGCTTGGGACGGGCGGAACACGGAATGGACGGACGGCGATCCCGAAGTATTCACCCGCGAAGAATACCGCAAACAATACGGGCTGTTCGGCTTTGAACTGTCCAACTATATCCTGAACGCCGACACCGTCGACGCCTGGACCGATACGGTCGACAACGGGGACGGGACCTACACGCTGACGGTCTTCCCGAACGTGACGGCGGCGACGGGCGACGCGATCAGAAGGATGAAGACGATGGGCGGGCTTGACAAGGATCCCGTCTTCAAAGAGGCGGCGATCACCGTGACCTTCGATCGGTCGTGGCGCGTCCTCTCGATGCACCTTGACGAGAATTATTCGGTCAAGCTCGGGATCATCAATTCCGACGACTGCCGCGCCGAGACCGACTACGTTTTTTCCTACGGGAACGCCGACGTATCGGACTTCCCCGCTTATTTTGCGTGGTACGTCAAATGAAGATCGAGGAGAGCGTTTTCGAGAGGAAAAGATTCGTCCCCGAAAAGTTGATCGCGTTCGGCTTTTCGCAAAACGGGGAGGGTCTTTTCTATTCCCGCGCGTTCCTTGACGGAGAGTTCGTCGCGGAGGTCGGAGTCTCCCGGGACGGCGTCGTTTCGGGCAGGGTGATCGACCGGATGAACGACGAGGAATACGCGCCCCTTCGCGCCGAGGGGATGCGGGGCGCCTACGTTTCGTCGGTGCGCGCCGCCTACGTTGGGATCCTCGAGGAGATCGCGCGGGCGTGCTGTTACGAGGTCTGCTTCGCTTCGGATCAGGCGAACAGGATCGCGGGGCTCGTGAAGGAGCGGTACGGCGTTCTACCCGATTTTCCCTTTGACGACGGGAAGGACCGGACGGCGGGGGTGTTCCGGCATCTTGATTCGGGCAAGTGGTTCGGGCTGATCATGAGGGTAAAAAAGAGCGTGCTGACGGGCGAGACCGCGCCGACGAAGATCGACGTGATGAACCTCAAAGCCGAGCCGTCGGTCATCCCGGAACTGTGGAAAACCGACGGCGTTTATCCCGCGTACCACATGAACCGAAAATACTGGATCTCGGTGGCGCTGGACGGGCGCCTGACCGACGAGGGAGCGATGGAACTGATCGACGAGAGCTTTCGTCTGACGAAGAAGTAAAAGTTATCGGTTATGAATGAAGCGGCGGTTTAACCGCCGCTTCATTTTTTGACGCCCGGATAAACCCGGGAAGTTATGAGTTTCCCGCGCAGTTTACTGCAGGGGATAGGTTTTATTGGCGTTTCAGGACGCGGATCTCGCCGCGCTTCATACAGATCGCGTTGTCCGAAAGCAGATCGGGCGAATCGAGCAGGGCGAAGGGGCTGAACGAATCCGCCTGCACCGTGACCGAATCGGGCGTTTCAGCGATCACCTTCAGCGGGCGGTATTCGAGATCCAGATCGGCGTAGCGCGAGGGGATGAAAAACGCGCGGTCGGTCGTTCCGTCGTCGTTTGCGATATCGCAGAGCGGGAGTCTTGTGCGCGTCAGGCGATCGGCAAACGGCTTGTAGTCGAGTGAGAGGACGGTCGCGGCGCTGTTGGCGGGGACGGAATACGAGAACTCGGTCGGGAGCAGGTCTTTTTCCTCCCCGAAATCGTAGAGCGCGAGCCGCCCTTTCCCGGATACGGGGGCGAGGGAGTCGTTTGAAATCGTGACGGTCAGTTTGCCGTCTTTTTCCGAGATCGACGCGATCACGGGTTTGGCGCAGCGTTTGAAGGCGTAGAACGCCGGTTTCGCCACGCCGTAATAGTCGATAAGGGACCAACTGTTCGCCGCGGGCCAGCAGTCGTTCAGCATCCAGAAGAGGATGCCCGACGCAAACCACTTGTTCCGGCGGTAGAGTTCCATCCCGAGCCGCACCCATTCGCAATGCATCTGTTGCATTTTGGCGACCCGGTCTTCCCCGCTCCGGTACGCGCCGAAGAGTTTTTCGGTCATTTTGGCGAGGTGTCCGTAGAGCGTCAGTTCCTTGATCGACGGATTGGTCTTGGTGTGGAACTCGGACATGGACTGATCGTCCCCGAAGATATCCTCGTCCGTGAGGAAACGGCGGAGCGTCGAAACGAAGGGCATCCCCATCGTGGGCTGCTCCGCGTTGAAGCGGGTCAGATACTGCGACATGGTCTTGTTCCAATCGGACAGGTCGCTTTCGCGGACGTAACGGAAAAACGTGCCGAGGAAAAAGGTGCTGTGCGCGGTCCCGCGCGTCGGGCTGCAGTAGGGGTCGCCGCCGTAGGGAGAGGACGGGAGAAAACGGCGGGCGGGATCGAGTTCCGAAAGGATCGGCGCGATGACCTTCGCCGCGAGGTAGCCGGGGAAATCGGTCTTGTTTTCGTTGCCGTAGACGGCGTTTTCGTTGTCGCCGTTCCAGAACGCGAGGCAGGCGTGATTGCGGAGCCGCATAGCCCCGGCTATCGCCTCAAGTTTCAGTTCGTCGAGGAACCGATCCTCGTTTTCGGGATAGGTGCCGCAAGCCATCAGAAAGTCCTGCGCCACGAGGATCCCGAGGCGGTCGCATTCGTCGTAGAACTCGTCGCGCTCGAAGATACCGCCGCCCCAGACGCGGATCATATTCACCCCGCACGCGCGGCTGGTTTCGAGGATCCGCGCGATCTTTTCGGGGGTCTCGGCGGACGGGAAGGGCTCGCAGGGGACCCAATCGGCGCCCTTGCAGAAGATCGGCGTTCCGTTGACCACGACCGTGAAGCCCGAGGTGGTCTCGTTGTCGTCCTTTCCTTTCGCGAAGGGCTGACTTTGGATCTCCTTGCAGCGCTCGGATTCCGGGCTGCCGGGTCGGTCGATCAGCTGGCGCAGGGTGATCCGGCGGATACCGAACGTGACCGAGGTCTCTCCCGCCGGGGTTTTCGCCGTCAGAGTATAGAGCGGCTGCTCTCCGTATCCGTTCGGATACCAGAGCCGCGCGTCGGGAAGATCGATCCATTCTTCAAGCGACGGATCGAGCAGAACGCGCTTTTTTTCAAAGACGACGTCGCCGTCGGGACCCTTGATCGAGAGCGAAAGGAGATCGCCGTTATTCTGAAAGTCCGCGAGCGAAACGGCGACCCTGATCTGCGCCGAGTCCGACAGGATCTCTTCGGTCGTGACGTAGACCCCCGCGATCGTATTGGGGCGGCGGAAAACCAGCCGGACGTCGCGGAAAACGCCCATCGTAACGAAACGGTCAACCCAGTCCCAGCCGTAGGTGCATTGGATCCGTCGGGTATGGAGCCGCTCGGTCGTAAAGGCGCCGGGGAGCGACGGCTTGCCCTCGACCTCGCGGACAGGAGAGCGGAAACGCACCTCCAGGCAGTTGGTCCCCCGCTTCAGAACGCCGTCGACGGGAAAGGCGTGCGGGACGAACATATTGTGCGCCTCCCCGACCGTCTGCCCGTTCAAAAGGACGTCGCAGTAGGTGTCCAGCCCATCGAACTCGAGAAACGCGGAGGGGGAGAGTTCCGGGACGTCGAATTCGCGGGTGTAGGCGACGTCGCAGCGCTCGATCCATTGCACCTTTTTCGATTCGTCGCGGTAATAGAAATCCTCTATCTTCCCGCAGGCGAGAAGATCGGTGTGGACGCAGCCGGGTACGCTCGCGGGAAACGCGAACGACTCGCCTTTTTCGTTTGTGATTCTGCCCTGCCATACGCCGTTTAGGAGCATAACGGAACCTCTCTTTCTCGTTTGAGATCAAGCAGTTTTTCTAAAACGCCGCGTGCGGAGGCGCGCGGCGTTTTGCTTATTGATAAAGTTCGGGGAAATCTTTAAAGCGGTAGGCGGGGGTATAAGCGTGCTTGCCGTCGGGGGAGGTGAGATCCAGACGGAAATAGGAGTTCTTCGCTCCGTAAACCATCTTCGCGCGGTAATTGTCGCGGTAGGTCTTCAGGGGGATCTTCGTCACCCAGACGTCGCCCTCGCGCTCGGGGGTATGGGTCTTGGAGCCCGGGGCGCGCCAGTCGGAGACCACGCGGATATCCTTGATCTCGCTCGATTTCACGGTCAAGATCTTATCTTCGACCGACAGTTCGTAGATCTCGGGTCCCGTCGTCGAGTAGAAGTTGCCCGCGAGCAGAGACTTGATCACGTCGTCGTAGTCGAGCGAATCGGCTTTGATCATCGTCCAGCCGCCGAAACAGTCGTAGTCGCCGTGGCTGTCGTCCGAGCAGATCGGGAACACGTCCTTCCCCTGCCGGAGCAGATCGTCGAACGGAACGGTGGTGTCGGGCATCCCCTCGAGGACGCATCCGGTATTCCAGACCTCGACGCCCCAGAGCCCCTCCAGCCCCGCGTAATCCTCGTAGTTCTGGAGCGACCAGACGGGGTGGTTGTAGGTGACGAAAAAGCCGTTTTCGTTGGCGCGTTCGATCAACTTGTTGATCGAACGGACCGAATAGCACGCCCAAACGTCGGTCTTTTTCATCTCTTCGGTGACGTATTTCGGGGACTCCCCGATGTAGACCCGCTTCTCGGAGAAAACGGGAGTCATGGTCGTGTTGCGGTCCTTGGCGTAGAAGTTCAGATGATAGGTCTTGTGGTAGCGGTTGGGCTTATACAGGTACTCGCTGATCTCGACCTCGTGCGAGTTGATCGCGAGAAAATTCTCGTCGGAAAAATCGTTGTGCGGGATAAAGATGTCGTGATCGGTAAAGGCGATGATCGAATACCCCTTTTCGACGTACATCTTCTTCACCTCTTCCGGCGTAAAACTGCCGTCGGAGAGGGTGGTGTGGAGATGCAGACACGCCTTATAAAAGTTGCCGTTTTCGGAGATGAGCCAACGCTTCATTTTCGTCCTCCCAAGACAATCGGAATATCACGAATATTATACCGCCGAACAAGATTTCCGTCAAGAGGAAAGAACAGTTTTTCTCATGATTGAACGTCAAACATATTCAAATGCGCCTTCGGCGCTCGATATGTCCTCCGGACTCGATATGTGCTTCGCACTCGATATGCCGCGGGGGACCCCCCTGCCCCCTAAACGCGGCGTGATAGAATCCTTCTCGTTCGCGCAGCGAACATATCGAACGCGAGCTTGCGAGCGTATATCGAACGCGAGTTTACGAGCATATATCGAACGCGAGCTTGCGAGCGTATATCGAATGCGAGTTTACGAGCATATATCGAACGCGAGCTTGCGAGCGTATATCGAATGCGAGTTTACGAGCATATATCGAATCGAGCGGAGCGAGATATATCGAGCGCGAGTTTACGAGCGTATACCGAACGCGAGCTTGCGAGCGTATATCGAATCGAGCGCAGCGAGATATTTCGAGTCGCGCGGAGCGCGACGTGAGGGGGCGTGTGGGGACTAAGGAAAAATAAAGAAGACCGCCCCGGGGGGCGGTCTTCTTGGGGGTAGACGGTACGGAAAACGCGAAGCGGATTTGAGATAGTCCCATTCGGATTTCAGCCGTACCGTCTCGGGGTTTCGTTAGCCGGCGTACTCGTAGTAGATCGCGGCGGGAAGCTCGACGCCATCCGCTACCTCAAGGGTATCGGCGGCGGGATCGGCAACCGCGCTGACGTCCTCAACGAAGTCTGCGCCGCAGGTGATATCGACGTCGGCAACCACGACGTAACCGGCGTTCGCGTCGTCCTCGTTGGCGTAGATGCACTCAACCATCACGTAAACGTCGCAGTACTTGTTCTCCGGCAGATCCGCGCAGACGACGTTGTCGTCCTCGATCGTCGCGGTGTAGAGCAGACCGGTGTATCCGCTGCTGCCGTTGTGCTTGGAGAGCGCGTAGGCGGTCTTGTCGATCTCGATGATCTTCGCGCCGTCGAGGTACGCGGTCGCGATCACGGTGTACTCGACCTCTCCGCCGTTGTTCACGGCGTCCTGATGGATACGGACCGCGAAGCGGTGCCAACCGTACTCGCCGATATCGACGGTCTTCACGGAGGAGTCAAGCGCGATAGCTTCGGGAGTCGGATAGACGTAGACGTCGCCGGATCTTTCGGCCGCGGTAATCTTACCGGTCTTGACGTTCACGTTGAACAGGTTGTTGTTCTCAATGTACATCACCGCCAGCGTACCGTCATGAGACGCGTTCGCCATCGTTGCGTTGTACAGGAACGAGAACTCGATCAGAAGATCGTTGCCGCCGTAGTAGTGATCATCGCCTCTGACGTCCTTGATAGCTTCTTTGAAGCCGAAGGTGTCCTTGTGATCGTCGGGGTTATCGATCGAGTAGGGGCTCGCGGCACGTTCCGCGGCGTTCCAGTTCGTCAGATAGACGATCGGCTCTTCCGCATAGTCGGTCTCGCGGGTCTCGCCGCAGATCGAGCAATGGTCGATCCTGATACCGTCCTCAAGGAGGGTCGCCTCTTTGACGACTTCGTAATCCTCGTCCCAGACGTGATCGTGCGCGTAGGTGAAGTACATCGCGCCGTCATAATCGTTGCCGTCGGGAAGCGTGATCTTCGTGGGTTTCGGTTCTTCGACGCGGACCACGGGATGGACGAAGCCGTCGCCGCAGTTCCACTGAGGATCGTCGATTCCGACGTAGACGCTCTGGGAAGACGTATCGAGTCTGTCGATCCGCGTTCCGACCAGCATCGTATCGTTTTCGGTGTAACCGGTGATCACGCCGTCAGCCGCGGTCGCAGTCCACAGAAGCAGACCCTTCTTTCCGAGACCGTCGTTATGCGTGTCGCTGAAGTTGGTATGAACTCTCCAGCACAGAACGCCGTCGATGTAGAGTTCGGTGTAGCCGGCGTAAGTGACCTTGTTGCCCTCAACCGACGCAACTTCCTGGTGATACCGGAAGCCGAGACGGTGCCAGCCGCCCATAGTCTGATACTCGGCATCCCAGAGGTACGGAGAGTCGTCGCGTCCGGCACCCCAACCGGCGATGTATCTGCCGATCGTTTTGCCGTTCAGCTTGTTGCCGAGAGAAGTCAGATCGTCCGCGCAGTTCTGACCGCGAGAGTACGTGGTGTCGTAGGTCGAGAAGTCGATGTGTCCCGCCCACGGGCAGTCGCCGGAAGTGTTGAAGGCGCCGCCCTTACCGTCGTCGTTCAGGAAGTAGATGTAGTAGAAGCCTCTGTACTTCGAATAATCGGCAGAGCGGAAACCGAACAGACGCATCTCTGCGAGGTGCTCCGCAGCGTCACGATACTGCAGAGAATCGTTGTACAGGAAGGAGTACTCGAACCAGAGGTCGTTGCCCTGTGCGCCGATTTCGGTAGAATCGGGATAGAAGTGATCTTCGCCGCGAATGTTGGCAACGCTCTTCAGGATCGCGAGGTCCTTGTTGCTGTTGTCGGCATACGGGCTGGCGGCAATGTTCTTGGAATCGGTGATCACGGGAGCCGCTTCAACGGCGACCTCGTGCGACATACCGCAGACCGAGCAATGCTCGACCTTCAGACCGTCGTTCAGGAGGGTCGCTTCTTCGACCAAGGTGAACTCGCCGTCCCAGGTATGCTCGGCGCACGCCTTGGTGTACCACATCGTCACGGGGACGAACACGCCGTCCTCAACTTCGAGCTGTTTCGCAACGGGGTAGTTGACCTGAGCGACGTTCTGCTCGAATTCGGAACCGATCTTCGCGGAGTAGTCGGCGATCGCGAAGTAAGCGACCTTGCCCGACGCCATCTGTTTGTAGTGGAAGTACGCGCCGCTGAAATACAGATCGTCGCCGCTTTCGGTGTAGGCGATGCCGCCGTTTCCGTCGCTGGCAGCGGTGTAGAGTTTGTAGTCTTTCTGATCACTCTTACCCGGACGATAGATGAAATCGGTTGCGTAAGCGTGAACGACGAGGACACCGTCAATGTACGCCCACAGCGAGAGTTTGTACTCCGCCGCGGCGCCCGCCTTGACCGCATCGACGTTGGCAACTTCCTGACGATAGCGGACGCTGACGCGGTGCCAGCCGTAACGGTCCTCACCCTGAGGAATACCGTCGCCCTTGTTGGCGCCGCCGATGTTCGGATACTCGTCTCTGGTTTCGCCGAGTCCGAGAGCGCCGTCGGTGAACTTCGGATAGGGGTTGTCGGGCTCGTTCTGATCGATGCCGCCCCACTCGAAGCCGCCCGCGAATTTGCAGTCGGAACCCTTGCAGTTGTCGGACAGCGACCAGTAGAAGATGTTCTTGTTCGTGGTGTCGGGATTGGAGGTCTGCGTGAATCTGAAATCCATGTACGGACCCTGATCGTTTTTCAGGTCCTTGATTTCCTCGGTCCAAAGCACCGAGTACTCGACCAGCAGGTCGTTGCCGGCGGTGTAGAAGTGCTCTTCACCGCGGATATCGCTGACCTTCGCGATGTTCGGGTTGTACGACTTCGTCGTAGCGTCCGTGAACTTCTGGATATCGGGCTCGAACGAATACGGGACCTCGCGAGACTCGTTGCAGACCGCGCAGTGCTCGGTCTTCACGCCGTCCTCAAGCAGAGTCGCCTGCTTTGTGATGTCGACGGGACCGGTCCAGACGTGGTCGTGACCGGAGGCGGGATCCTTGAAGTAGATCTTCGCGGGAAGCTCGACGCCCTCCGCGACGGTCAGGGTCGCAGCCTCGGGATCGGCAACGGGAACGGCGCCTTCAGGCGTGAAGTCGGGATCGACCGCGCAGCTGACCGCCTCGCCGGTCACCATAAACAAGCCGTTCATCTCTTCGGAGTGGTAAGCGCTGAAATCGAGGCACAGGTCGGCGGAGGGATCCGCATATGCCAGCACGCCTTCCTCGTTGGTAGCCGTGAAGAGCATCAGACCTTTGTCAAGCCACTTGGAGAAGTCCTTGCCGTTGTTCTGGTCGAAGGTGATCTGCCAAGCCTTGACGCCGTCGAGATACAGGGTGGTGATCATGGAGTATTCCACGCCGTCGCCCTTGATCGCAGCCGCCTGGTGGACCTTGACGCCGATCCGGTGCCAGCCGTATTCCCCGATGTTCGGGAAGTTCTCGGCGTTGGTGCCGGTGCCGTTGACGCCCATCGGACCGTAGACGATCGTGTGGTTGGCGACCCAGCCGTAGTCAAAGCCGCCGGACGCCTTCGCGTCGCTGGAGTCCCACTTGTCGTTCTTCGGGACGAGCAGGAAGAGGTTGTCACGGGTGGAGTCGGCGTTGACCAGCTCGATACGCATACCGTCGCCGTCGATCCAGTTGGTCGTAATGGTCTCATTCCAGAGGAAGTCGACTTCAAAGTAGTAGTCGAGACCGTTCGGATTCTCGTCGGTCGGATAGAAATGTTTGCCGTCGAGCGCATTGGTCAGGTTTTTCTTGATCTTCCAAGCGTTGGCGGCAGACGACGCGTCGTAGATCTTCGGAACGAATGCGATCGTCTCTTCTACCGGCTGATGGCAGACCGTGCAGGTACCGGTCTTGCTGCCGTCCTTGATCACGGTCGCCGGAACGATCGTCCAATCGTCAACGACGTGCAGCGTGGGATCCTTGTCGATCTTGACCTCGGTTCCGGGGATGATGTTGCCGCACTCGGAGCAGTGGATGGACTTCTGACCGTCTTCGCCGCAGGTCGCGGGCTTATCGATCGTGTAGTCCGCTTCGGGGGTATGCTCGTGCGGGGGTAAGGTAGGTTCAGCCGTGGTGTCGGGAGCCGTGGTGCCGGGAGCCGTGGTGCCGGCAGGGGTCGTGCCCTGATCAACCGTGGTCGCGGCGGCTTTCTTCTTGCCGCAGGACGCGAAGCAGAAGACGCACAGAACGACGCACAGAAGCAGAGCAAGCGCTATGGACAGTTTTTTCATGCTGTTTTTTCCTCCTAAGAATTTGACGGGCGATCAAGCCGCCTGTCATCGTCTTTATTATACAACATAACGATTGAAAAAACAAGGCAAAATCGGTCTTCTCCATACAAAATCGGCACTACAGACAAGAACGATAGAAAATTATTGTGCAAAATGACGAACGGGAGAAAACAGGGGAAAATCGAATTGCCTCCGTTTTCTCCCGCCGCGCCTTATTTCGCGCCGTTTTGCAAAGGTTATTTGCGAGCGCGGGGCAGAGATTGCCTTTCTGTCCGAGAAGCAAGAAAAGGAATATGTCCTTCGGACATGAGATGCCTAACGGCGCGATATGCCTGACGGCGCGATATGTGCTTCGCACTCGATATGTCCTCCGGACTCGATATGTGCTTCGCACTCGATATGCCGCGGGGGGACCCCCTGCCCCCTAAACGCGGCGTGAAAGAATCCTTCTCGTTCGCGGAGCGAACATATCGAACGCGAGTTTACGAGCGTATATCGAACGCGAGCTTGCGAGCGTATATCGAATCGAACGGAGCGAGATACGGGGGACACCTCATCCGGCGCAAGCGCCACCTTCCCCTCAAGGGGAAGGCTTGAAACGAATGAATTGACGGCAAGCCGTCGTGAATTGCGGGCAAGCCCGCGTGAATTGGCGCTCCGCGCCGTGAATTGCGCTTCGCGCATTTGGAGACGGAAAAAGAAAACCCCCGCGCCGGAGGGCGCGGGGGAAAAGGGGGATGGAATCAGTCGGTTTCAAGATTGTAGTAGCAGGGCGCGGAGATCACGGTGCCGTCCTCCGTCGTGTAGGTGGCGGCGGCGGGAGAAGCAACCTTCGTGACGACCTGCTTGAACGCGGTGCCGGCGGTGGCGGAGTAGTCGCCGTAGACGAAGTACGCGCCGTCAACCGTCGCTTGTTTGGCGATCAGGCGAACGCCCATCACGTACTTGGACTCGTTGATATCGGTGTAGGTGATCCCGCCTTCTCCGTCGGGCGCCGCCGTGAAGAGCATATTCTCTTCCTTATAGGTAGAGGCGCCGTTGACGGTGGTCGCGGCGTTCGAGAGTTTGAAGAGCAGGTTGCCGTCAATGTAGCATTCCGCCCACATCAGGTACTCCGCCGCGGGAGCGACCGCCTCGGGATCCTCGGGATTTGCGATATACGCCTTCAGAGCGTCCTCGTTCAGGAGTTCTTCGTGGATGCGGAGACCGACGCGGTGCCAGCCCCATTCGTGGCCGTTGGCAAGGTTATCGTAGTCAGCCGCAACCGCGCCGCCGATGTTCGGCCAGCAATCGAAGGTCTTGGTCGACGGAACGGGGGTCGACATGGTCGCAGGACCGACGTCGACGGTACGGAGTCCGCCGTACTCGTAACCGCCCGCGAAAATGCAGTCGGAGCCGGAGGCGCTGTCCTTCAGCGACATCCAGATAATGTCGTTGCAGGAGCCGGAGTCGCTCGCGCCGCCGATACGCGAGCTGTAGATCGGATCGCCGTTATTGATGTTCTTCAGCGTCGGGTTCCAGAGGATGGAATACTCGACGAAGAGATCCAGTCCGCCGGGGTTGGCTTCGGTACCGTAGAAGTGCTTTTCGCCTTCTTCAAGGATATCGCTGTAAATAGCGGTCTGGGCGAAGTGCTTGTTCGCTTCCTGCTCGGACGTGTATTTGACCTCGACGATCGAAGAATAGCTCTCCTCGAAGTCGCGGTCGCAGATGGTGCAATGTCCCGTGCGCAAACCGTCCTCGAAGATGGTGGCTTCTTTGGTCACGTTCCAAGCGGAGATGTTGTGCGCGTTGGGATCGACGTCGATCGGTACGGTCGATCCGGGGATCAGTTCACCGCACTCTGCGCAGTAGAGGGACTTTTCGCCCGGGGTGGTGCAGGTGGGCTTCAGGTCCACGGTGTATTCATCCTCGGGGGTATGGACGTGCGGGGGAAGGGTCGGAGCGGCGGTCGTTCCGGCGGTCGTCTGCTCCGCGGTAGTCGCAGCGGCGGTCTGTTCTGCTGTGGTCGCGTCTGCTTTCTTCTTTCCGCAGGACGCGAACGCAAGAGCTCACATCACAAGGGAAAGGAGCAGCGCAAGGATTCTGACGGATTTTTTCATTGGTTGATTTCCTCCTCTATTCAGACGATTTCCTCGCCTGTTGTATTCATTATAGCAAAAAAACGCCGTGTTTTCAACGGAAAAAGCCCCCTCCGAGGGAAAATGGCAGAATCCACAAAACCCACCCCCGGCAAATTGTTCAAAAAGACGGAGGGAACGTGAAAAGAACGATCGCGGCAGGGGCGCTCGGAATCGTTGACAGAACTGAAAAAACGCCCGTTCCGACTGGGAAAGCGGACGTTTTTCGAGATTTTGCTTTTCTTGCCGTTTTGCAAGAAAAGATACGAGAAAGGGTTGTTTTTCAAAGGAAAAAGTTGCAAGAAAACGCGATATGCCGCGGGGGGCGCGACGCGAAGGATCCCCTCTCGTTCGCGGAGCGAACATATCGAACGCGAGCTTGCGAGCGTATATCGAATGCGAGTTTACGAGCATATATCGAATCGAGCGCAGCGAGATATATCGACGACTTGGCGCCTTCGGCGCTCGATATGTGCTTCGCACTCGATATGTCCTCCGGACTCGATATGTGCTTCGCACGCGATATGCCGCGGGGGACCCCCCTGCCCCCTAAACGCGGCGTGAAAGAATCCCTCTCGTTCGCGGAGCGAACATATCGAATGCGAGTTTACGAGCATATATCGAACGTGAGCTTGCGAGCGTATTTCGAATCGAGCGCGGGGCAGTTATTCCGCGGAAATGAGGAAATCGTAGAGGGGCTGTCCCCCTGCGACGGCGGTCGCCTCGGCGTCTTTACCGCAGACCTCGGCGATCAGGGAAACCACCGCTTCCCCGTCCTCGTCCGAGACGTCCGCGCCGCAGAAAACGGTCAGGAAGCCCGCCTCTTTGACGCCTGAGAGCAGAGACTTGAGACAATCGGTGCGGTCGGCGGCGTGGCAGACGATCTTGCCGCGGACGAGCCCGAGATACTCGCCCTCGCGGACGGTCTCTCCGTTCACGACCGAGTCGCGGACGGCGCGGGTGACCGAGAGCGACGAGACGTTCTTCATCGCCTCTTCCATCGCGGCTTTGTTCTCGTCGAGCGACTTTTCGGGATCAAACGCCATCATAACGGCGATCCCCTCCTGGATCGTGTAGGTCGGGATCACGACGACTTTCTTCTTCTTTTCAAGCAGCGCCGCCTGCGCCGCGACCATACAGATATTCTTGTTGTTCGGGAGGACGAAGACCACCTTCGACGGGGTCGCCCTCACCTGGGTCAGAACGTCATTGGTGCTGGGGTTCATGGTCTGACCGCCCTTGACGATCTTGTCCGCGCCGAGATCGCGGAAGCAAGCGACGATCCCCTCTCCCGTGCAGACCGAGACGAAACCGAATTCCTTTTCGGCTTTGACCTCTTTCGGAGCAAGGAACGATTTGGTCGCCCCGATCGCGCGCCCGGCGGCGTCCTCGATCTTCCCCGCCGCGACCGCGACGGGAGAGGGCTTCTTTTCGGTCGTGAGACTGGTGTGCTGTTCGCGCATATTCTCGACCTTAACGGTGAGAAGCGCGCCGTATTTCACCGCCTCGGAAAGCACCTTTCCGGGGTCGGAGGTATGGACGTGCAGTTTGACGATCTCCTCGTCGTCGACGAACACGGCGCTGTCGCCCGCCGAAAGAACGAACTTGCGGAACTCGCCGCAGGTCCCCTCTCCCCGGTAGTCCGGACTCTTGCCGACGATACATTCGGTGCAATAGGGGTAGACGATATCCTCGGTATTGAACTTGCCGAAGACCGACGCTCCCCCCTCGCTTCTTGCGGCGGCGAGCGCGACCGGCTTTCCGTGCAGGGCGGCGATCATACCCTCCAGCACGACGACGAAGCCCATCCCGCCCGAGTCGACCACGCCCGCCTGTTTCAGAACGGGGAGCATCTCGGGGGTCTTTTCCAGCGTTTCGCGGGCAACGGCGTTGATCTTATCGAACAGTTCCTCCATCGTCGGGGGATTCAGTTTCTTCCCCGCCAGTTTTTCCGCCGCTTCGGACGAGAGCCGCATCACGGTCAGGATGGTACCCTCGGTGGGGTTGGAGACCGATTTGTACGCCTCCTCGGTGCCGAGTTTGAAGGCGCGGGCGATATCCGGGACGTCGGCGCGGGTAACGCCCTTGAATCCCTTGGAGATCCCGCGGAAGAAAAGCGAGAGGATGACCCCGGAGTTGCCGCGCGCGGAACGAAGGGCGGTCGAAGCGATCTCGCGGGAGACCTCCTCGATGGATTCACCCTCGCGCCCCGCCGCCGAGACGCCGGACAGGGTCATACTCATATTGATCCCCGTGTCTCCGTCGGGGACCGGGAAAACGTTCAAATCGTTGATTTTCTGTTTCGCGTTCTCGAGATTGTTCCCTGCGGAAACGATCATCGAGCGAAACAGAGAGCCGTTGATTTTCATACAGAATGTGCGTTCCTTTCGTCGGGGTTCAACGCTTGTTTCCGAGGAAGAAGAGAGCCAGCGTTCCGGGACCCGAGTGGGAGCCGATCACGCGTCCGGTGTAGCCGATCTCGACCCGCTTGACCCCGAAGGTCTCCTTCACCCAGCCGGCAAGTTCCTCGGCGTCCTCTTTGCAGTCGCCCTGGCAGATGAATACCGTCTGATCCTCCGGGGCGATCGCGGAGATCTTCATGTGTTCGAGCAGGGCGCGCATCGAGTTTTTGCGCCCCTTCGCCTTTTCCATATTGATCAGATGTCCCTCGTCGTCGACGTGCAGCACCGGGCGGATATTCAGCATCGTGCCGAGCAGAGCCGTCGCGCCCGAAATGCGGCCGCCGCGCTTCAGGTGGAACAGATCGTCGACCGTGAACCAATGGCAGAGATTGAAGCGGGTGCGCTCCGCGTAATCGTAGGTCTCCTCGATCGAGTGACCCGCGCGCGCGTATTTTACGGTATGGAAGACGAGCAGACCCTCGCCGAGTGAGGCGCAGAGCGTGTCGAGGACCAGGAACTTGCGCTCCGGGTACTTCTGCGACAGGTCCTCCGCCGCGATCTTCGCGGAGTTGCAGGACGCGCTGAGCCCCGACGAGAACGCGAGGAACAGGACGTCGATCCCCGCCGCGAGCATG
The DNA here is from genome assembly GCA_902779285.1 of uncultured Ruminococcus sp. Lineage (GTDB taxonomy): Bacteria > Bacillota > Clostridia > Oscillospirales > CAG-272 > UBA1740. The sequence goes on along the minus strand of CACZAZ010000011.1, from coordinate 18,871 downwards.
GGCTCGACCGCCTCGATCACCTCGCCCACGCTGTACGCCGCGGTGACGGCGGTGCATTTGTCGCGCAGGGCGTTGTAGAAGTCGGGATATTCGAGAGAAAAGCCGTCAAGCACCGTGCCGTCGGGCTTGGTGAGCGTCGTTTTCAGTTCCAGCACCGAAACGTCGAGTTCGGTGATCAGTTCGGGCGTCAGGTCGGACGCCGAATCGGTAAAAATGCGAAAATCCATCTGTTACTCCTTCGTCAGACCCGGTCGAAACCGGTTGTTATTTTGCGGTTTTTCAGGCATTTTTTGCCGTTGCTTTTTTATTATACCACGCGACGTGGTTTTTGTCAACAGATGTTCGGTTTTTTATTGACAATCTCCCCGATACAACCGAGCCGCAAGGCGCGAGATCTCGCGGGGGAGATCGTCGGGTCGGACGCCCATCTCCGAATACTCGTTCGTCAGCGCGTCGCCCGCCGCCCCGTGCAGGTAAACGGCGAGGATCGCGGCGTCATACGGCTTCATCCCTTGCGCGACAAGCGAGACCAGAAACCCCGCGAGAACGTCGCCGCTCCCGCCCTTGGCAAGACCCGAGCCGCCGGTCGTGTTGACGGTAACTTCCCCGTCGGGCGAGGCGATCACGGTGCCGGCGCCCTTCAGGACGAGGGTGACGCCGTAGGTCGCGGCAAAGACGGCGGCGACCCCGGCGCGGTCACGGGAGATCGAATCGAGCGGGATCCCCGACAAGCGGGAGAACTCGAGGGGGTGCGGGGTCAGGATCACGGGACGCGCAGCGTTTTTGAGGACCTCGAGCGCCGTCTCGCGTTTCAGGGCGAGCGAGTTCAGGGCGTCCGCGTCGAGCACGACGGGACAACCGGGGGTTTTCAGCAACTCAAAGAGCGACAGCGCGAGCCGCTCGCTTTTGCCCGAGCCGCAGCCGACGAGGATCGCCGTCGCTTTTTCGGTCAGTTTCAGGGGCAGATACGCGCCGATCTCCGAGGGGACGAACGCCGTTCCGACGACCGATGGCGCGCGGGTGAGGACGAGCGACACGACCGACTCGCACGAAGCCAGCTCGACCAGCCCCGCGCCGCCCGCCAGAGCCCCCTCGGATGCAAGACACGCGGCGCCGCGGTACTTTTCGCTCCCGCAGAAGAGGAGCGCTCGCCCGAAAGTGCCCTTGTTGCCGTCGGACGGACGCGCGGGGAGAAGCGACCCCGCGAGCGCGGCGTCGGTTTTGCGCGGAGCGTTCTTCGCTTTTTCCGTTTGTTTTTTCATACGGTTTCCTCCCGTCGGGCGCCGTCCGTTTTTTCCGAATTATTATTATAGCACGAAATCCCGTTCTCTGCAAGTCATTCTCCGATTTTCGGCTTTTCGGCAAAAAAGCCCTTTACAGAAACGGGGATTTGTGATATACTGTATATGGGACAAACGAAACCGCGACGCACAAGTGAAGGAGATGATCTTATGTCCGACAAAATCGTTATCACGATCGCCAGACAGTACGGAAGCGGCGGGCGCGAGATCGGTGAAAAGGTCGCCGAAGCGCTCGGGATCAAGCATTACGACGAAAACCTCATCACCCTTGCGGCGCGCGAGGGCAACCTCGACGAGACCGTCGCGAGCAAAGCCGACGAGAGCGCGGCGAACAGTCTGCTCTATACGCTTGCTTTGGGGTCCAATTTCTTCGGGTCTGCGATGAACTTCGGTTACAAGCCGCCGCTCAACGACAAACTCTTTCTTCTGCAGTCCGACGTCATCCGACGCGCGGCGGAGGAGGGCAGCTGCGTCATTATCGGTCGCTGCGCCGACTACGTTCTCCGCGATCATCCGAAGCGGCTCTCGGTCTTCGTGTACGGCGATCTTGCCAACCGGAAACAGCGCGTGATGGAACGGCACGAGGGCATCACCGAAGCGCAGGCGATCGACCTCATCAACAAGACCGACAGGCGGCGCTCGTCCTACTACAATTTCTACACCGGGAACAAGTGGGGCAAGTACGACAACTACCACCTCGCCGTGAACAGCAGTCTGCTCGGGATCGACAAAACGGCGGAGATGATCGCAAACGCGGCGCGTTTGCTGATGGAAAAGGAATGACCGGATCTTCTTCCGACCTTGCGGAGCACGCTCCGCAAGGTCTTTTTTTTGTGAAAAGGAACGTCCCGTCCGTCGCTTTGCAAGATCCTCCCTCCGATGGGACGACCGCGGGGGTGAGACGAGAAATGTTTACAAAATAGTATGGTTTTTCCGTTCCGGATGTGGTACAATAAGATGAGAAATTATGCGAAGGAGACCGAAATGGGCTTATTCACGAAAATATTCGGCACGTACAGCGAAAGACAGTTGAAGCGGAACGCGCCGACCGTCAACCTGATCGAGGACCTTGCCGACAAGTACAAGGCGATGACCGACGCGGAACTGCAGGCGGTCACCCCTGCTCTGAAGGCGCGGCTCGCGGCGGGCGAAACGCTCGACGATATCCTGCCCGACGCGTTCGCGTTGGTGCGCGAGGCGGACGACCGGGTGCTGGGCAAGCGCCCCTTCCACGTTCAGCTCGAGGGCGGTATCCTGCTCCATCAGGGGCGGATCGCGGAGATGAAGACGGGTGAAGGGAAAACCCTGGTCGAGACGCTCCCCGCCTATCTGAACGCTCTGGCGGGCAACGGCGTGCATATCGTGACGGTGAACGAATACCTCGCCCGGGTCGGGTACGAGGAGATGGGGCGGGTCTACGCCTTTCTCGGTCTGTCGACCGGGCTCGTGATACACGATCAGTCGCCGGAGGACAAACGCGCCGCCTACAACGCCGACATCACCTACGGGACCAACAACGAGTTCGGTTTCGACTATCTGCGCGACAATATGGTGATCTACAAGGAGCGGATGGTGCAGAGGGGTCACGCCTTCGCCATCGTCGACGAGGTGGACTCGATCCTGATCGACGAGGCGAGAACGCCGCTCATCATTTCGGGCGAGGGCGAGCAGTCGACCGACCTCTACCAGAAAGCGGACAAATTCGCCCGTTCCCTTTCCCGCTTCACGATCAAGGAGACCGACGACAAGGTGGACTACGACGACGTGGCGGAGGACTACATCGTCGACGAGAAAGCCAAGAGCGCCGTCCTGACCCGCGCGGGCATCGCGAAAGCCGAGCGGTTCTTCAAGATCGAGAATCTCTCGGATCCCGAGAACTCCACCCTGCTCCATCACATCAACCAGGCGATCCGCGCGCACGGGATCATGAAGCGCGACGTCGACTATATGCTCCACGACGGCGAGGTCATCATCGTCGATACCTTCACGGGACGGCTGATGCCGGGGCGCCGCTACAACAACGGTCTGCACCAGGCGATCGAGGCGAAAGAGAACGTCAGCATCCAGAAGGAGAGCCGCACGCTCGCGACCATCACTTTCCAGAACTATTTCCGGATGTATAAGAAACTCTCGGGCATGACCGGTACGGCTTTGACCGAACAGGAGGAGTTCCGCGAGATCTATTCCCTCGACGTGGTGGAGGTCCCGACCAATATGCCCATGATCCGCCGGGATCATCACGATTCGGTGTACCGGACGATCAGAGGCAAGTATCACGCGATCGTCGAGCAGATCAAGGCGTGCCACGAGAAGGGGCAGCCGATCCTGATCGGTACGGTCTCGATCGAGAAATCCGAAGAACTCTCGGAGATCCTGAAAAAGAACGGGATCAAACACGTCGTTCTGAACGCGCGGCATCACGCCCGCGAAGCCGAGATCATCGCGCAGGCGGGCAAAGAGGGCGCCGTCACCATCTCGACCAATATGGCGGGGCGCGGTACCGATATCCAGCTCGGGGGCAACGCCGAGTTTATGGCGAAGAGCGAGATGCGCCGTCTCGGGTACGACGAGGAGGCGATCGCGGACGCCGTCAGTTACAGCGTGACCGACGATCCCGAACGGCTCGAAGGGCGGCGCGTGTTCCGCGAACTCGAAAACAAGTACAAAGAACAGATCCGCCCCGAAGCAGAGCGGGTCAAGGCGGCAGGCGGTCTTTTCGTCCTCGGCACCGAGCGGCACGAGAGCCGCCGGATCGACAATCAGCTCCGCGGACGGAGCGGCCGTCAGGGAGACCCCGGCGAATCGCGCTTCTTCCTCTCGCTGGAGGACGATCTGATGCGCCTGTTCGGGACCGACCGGGTCGCGGGACTGGTCGCGCGGCTGGGGCTGGACGAATACACGCCCATCAACTCCGGGCTCCTTTCGGGGTCGATCGAGAACGCGCAGAAGCGCATCGAGGCGCAGAACTTCGCCCGCCGGAAAAACGTCCTCGAATACGACGACGTGATGAATCAGCAGCGCAAGCTCATCTACGAGCAGCGGCGCGAGGTGCTGGACGGCAAGGATCTGCACGAAACGATGGAAAATATGATCGTCGGGTCGATCGCGTCGAACGTGGCGAAGTACACCCCGGGCGACGATCCCGCGGCGTGGGACCTCGCCGGACTCAATTCCGAATACCTCGGATTCCTGCTCCCGCCGAACGCGCTCCGATTCCCTATAGACAAGATCCCTTCGCGCGACGAGCTGACCGGGAAACTCACCGATCTGGCGCTGAAGATCTACGCCTCCAAAGAGGGGCTGTTCGGGACCGAGATGCTGCGTGAGGTCGAGCGGGTCATCCTGCTCCGCAACGTCGACCAGCGCTGGATGGAGCATATCGACGCGATGGACGATCTCAAAGATACGGTCGGGCTCAACACCTACGCGCAGAGAAGCCCGATCAGCGAATACCGGATCGCGGGCGCGGACCTGTTCGACGACATGGTGGAGGATATCCGCACCGGCACCGTCCGGATGCTGCTCTCCGCCGTCCCGACCGAAGCCGCGACCAAGCGCGTACAGGTCGCAAACCCGACCGTTTCGGGATTTGCGGGACAGAGCGGAAAGCCGACCGTCAGACGCGCCGGCGAGACCGTGCGCCGCACCGAAAAGAAGGTCGGTCCCAACGACAAATGCCCCTGCGGAAGCGGGCGGAAATACAAGAACTGCTGCGGACTGCGCGGCGACGACTCCAAGGGATAAGCGTATGGGATTCGGCGTCCTTCTTATCGGATACGTCTTCTATCTGAATTCGATCCTGCCGGTCTATACCATCCCGGTTTCCGCCGTCGTGATGGCGTTCGGTCTTCGCAAACTGAAGATCTGGAACAGCGGGTTCCGCGGCGCGTGGCGGTCGAACTTCGCCGTGGGGATCTTTGGACTTTTCGCCGCGGGGATCACCGTCGCGATCGTCCTCGGCGCGAAGATCCCCGAGACCCTCTCCGCCGCGGTAACGGCGGGGCTGTACCTTCTCGTGATGCTCTTTCACTTCTATCTCGGGTCCGGGATGGTGTCGCTGACGCAGGAGGTGGGACTGCCCTCTCTCAAGGGACGGGTATTCTTCTTCCGGACGGTCACCTGCATCTACTGGCTGCTCTACGCCTTTCTCAACCTCGATCTCGGGGAGAAACTCGATCCCGTCCTCGCGCGGCTTTTGCTCCCGATGGCGGTCGTCGGATTCGTCGCGGCGCTGATCGGTATCGCCGTCCTGTTCTCCTGCTACACCGATATCGGGATGCCGGACGAGAAGGATCCCCCGGAGAAAAAGGGGCTTTTCAGCCGTATGAAAGAAAAAAAGACAGAGGAGGAACGGGACGATGAGTGACGTTTCGGTACGCACCTTCTACCGGCGGCAGAACGAACTGCCCGTCAAGCGGATGCTGGTCGGACTGTTTCTTTTGCTCTCCCCGTCGATCAACCTCTTCGATCTGCTCCCCGACTTCATCGGCTGCGCCCTGATCCTCTCGGCGCTGTTCGACGCGGCGGAGGTGCTTCCCTATTTCGGAGACCTCCGGGACAAACTGAAGACCTATTTCTGGGTCTCGCTCTCGCGCTATCCGGCTCTCTTCGCGATGATGTCGATCTACGCGGGCGACTCGTCCCAGCGTTCGATCGTCGCGGTCTTTTCGATCGGGTACGCGATCGTCGACCTGATCTGCCTGCTCCCCGCGGTGGGGTATTTCTGGGAGGCGTTCTTCTACTTCGGCGAACGCTTCGACTGTCCGGAGGCGATCGCGCCGGTCGGACGGATCAAGCCCGAGACGCTCCAGCGGCTGACGGTGATCTTCTTCCTCGTGCGGGAAGCCGGCTCGTGTCTGCCGGAGTTCGCCCTGGTCCCGGTCAATCCCGGCGACCTCTCTTCCCCGACCGTCTCGTTCTGGCTCTCGCTCTACCCGAAACTCGCCGTCTTCTCGGCGCTCGCCGTCTTTGCGTTCGGGATCTGGCTGTTCACTGTCTTCTGCCGCTATTTCACGCGGCTGTCGAAAACGGGCAACGCCGACCGGCTGATCTCCGAGCGGTACGAGACCGACCGGGAACGGATCAACGGTCTGCACACCTTCGAGGGGCTGAAGATCTTCTTCCTTCTGATCGCGGTCACGGTCGCGCTCGGGATCGACGTCGTCTTCGACCGTGCGAACGTCCTGCCCGACCTGTTCTCCGCCGTCCTTCTGATCGTTTCGCTTCTGTTCCTCCGCCGCCGCTTCAACGGCGTGTCCGTCGGACCCTGCGTGATCTGCGCCGGCGTCTACGCGGCAGTCTCGGGCGTCACGACGGTACTGACGTCGATCTTCTACGATCGCTACAAGATCGACGACGTCGCGGACGGGGTCCCCGGCGCCGTGAAACTCTACCGGTGGGTCACGGTCTCGGGCGGGGTCGAGGCGACGCTTGCGATCGCGGTCTCGATCCTCCTGTTCCTCATCCTCGCACGGCTGATCCCGCTCTCGATCCCGACGCGGGGGAACGGACTTCCCCGGCAGACCAAGGAACTCGAGCGGAGTTTCAAAGCCGAGAACGCCTTTTTCCTCGCGATCTCAATGCTCGGCGCCATGGCGACCTTCGTCGAGATCATTCTGGAACGGATCACCCGGTCGGTCGAGGTCCTGCGCGACGGCGAAAGCGGACTGACCACCCCGGTCCTGATCTCCCGGGTCGAATGGTTCTGGATGGTCCCGCTCGTCCTCTCGGTCGTGCGGCTGATCATTATCCTGCACATGACAGGACGCCTTCGCGACGAGGCAAGAGAAAAATTTATCGGACTCTGAACAAACAAAAACACCCGCGCCAAACGGCGCGGGTGTTTTTTATGGGTTTAAGGGAGATCGTTTTCGGGGGGATCGGGCGTTTGGGGATCCGCCCAGGCGCCGTAGGAGAGACGGCGCAACCGGTTCAGTTCCGAAGCGACGGCGCGGTTCCCCGGCATAAATCGGTCGAGCGCCGCGTGAAACCCGCGCCCGTGGTCGGGATAGCGCAGGTGGAGCAGTTCGTGGAGCAGAACGTAGGAGAGACAGGCGGGGGGATATTCCGCGAGCGAGAGCGAGAGATGGACGGTCCCCTCCCGGTGGTAGCAGGTCCCCCAGCGGCGCGACATCTTCCGGACGGTGATCGACGCGGGAGAAAGACCGGTCATGGCGGTCAGGACGGGAAGCAGTTTTTCCGTCTCGTTTTGCACCTCTTTGCGGTAAAAGGACTCGAGCGCGGCTTCGCGCTTTTTCGGGTCGTCGCTTCGCGCCGAGAGGATCATCCCCTCCAAAGTGAGGGTGACCCCCGGCGTGCCGACCCGGGGGATGATACGCAGCCGCCGTCCCCAAGAAGGTCGCGATCTTGCCCTCTAGCCACGCCCGTTTCCCCGAAACGATCCGCTCGATCTCGGAGACGTTCACCCCGACGGGAGCGGTCACGCGCACCTCCCCGTAGGGGGGAAGAACGGCGATGGTGACGCGGCGCACCTTTTTTCTTACGAGCAGGACGGGGAAACCGGCGAGCGTGACTTTTTCGCCCGCGCCCACGTTTTTCATCCCGGTCACATCCTTTCCTATAAGACCGCCGCCCTCCCTCTCGGAAAGGCGGCGGAAAAAAGCGTGATTCAGACGGTCTGCGGCTCTGCGGCAGGGTCGGCGGGGGTCCCCTCGTCGCACACTTCCGCGCCTTCGACCTCAAGGTTGAGGTAGGTCAGCGCCTCGCGGAGCACGGTCAGAAACGACTTGTCCACCTCGAGCGTGACCGAGACGCACTCGCCGTCGTCGAGGATGAAATAGAGCGTCTGCCAGACCGAGGGCGACATACTGACGAGGAAGTTCATCCGCACGTCGACCCGCAGTTCCCGCGGTCCGTTTTCGCCGCGCCGGAACTCTCTTATCTCGGAGAGATCGGAAAGTTCGCGCTGGCAGACCGTCGTGGTCTGGTTTCCCCGCCGCTGGTTGACGATCAGCGTCGGGACGCCGTTCATCAGCGTCACGGTGTAGGTGTAGTGCAGAAAGAAGAAACGCGAATAGAGCCAGATGTCCGCGACGGCGAACAGAAAGAACGCGATCTGTCCGGCAAGCGGACGCCACCAGCCGAAAACGCAGTACAAAACCGAAACGATCAGCCCGAGGGTCAAAAACGAGAGCCACCAGACGGGGCGGTCATTCTGCCGTTTCGGGGTGTAGGAAAAAGTTCGCATAATCCATCCTCAATTCAGTCGTTCGCTTCGCTTGCTCCCGAGAGATCGATCACGGGGACCGAAGCGTAGGGTTCGGCGGCGTCGGGGTCGGAGACGAGATACACGTCTGCGCGTATCCAGGAAACTCCGGCGAAATCGACCCCGTCAAAGCAGTATTTGACGGCGCGGTACCAAAGGACGGTACGCCCGATCTGTTCGGTTTTTTCGTAGCGGTTGCCGAGATCGTCGTACAGAGTGACGACGAAATAACTCTCGTCCGGTTTTTTTCCGAGGTCCTCCCCCGTCGTCTCACTGAGCCGCGCCATGGTGTCCCGGCTGAGCCGCAGGGTGAACTGCACGGCGCCCGCAGAGCGTTCGATCACGAGATTGTCCGCGATGAAGCTGGCGCGCACGTTGTCGTCGTAGGGGACGCGGATCTTCATTTTCTCGGGGGCAAGATCGTGCGTTTCGGCGTATTCGGTAACGGCAGGCGTCATACGGAACGCGCGGAGTTCACGGGGATAGTATTCCGCAACGAGCAGTCGGAAAACCAGAAACCCGCTGAAAAGGAACAACGCGACCGTAACCAGGATCTTCAAGAGCCGGAGAACGGGCCGTTTCCGCCCGACGCGGTCTTCGTCGATCTCGTTGTAGTCGCCGTACCGTTCGTAATCCGCCATAGCAACCTCCCGCACAATCGGGTATATTATACTCTATTGTTAACGATTTGTCAACAATTCTTTCAAAATTACCCCGGACCCCCGCGTAAGAGCGAAACGAAACGGGACCCCTTCGGTTTTTTTGCGTCTTCCCTATTCCGCCGTGATCAGGGAGGGGGTGAAGCGGGTGGACGAGACCCCGAAATAGGAGTGGACGATATCGTAATACTCGCCCGTCCAATGGTAATTTCCGATCTCGCGGGAGTCGCCCGTGACGCGGAAGGTCAGGCGCGCGATCTCGCCGTAGCGGTCGTGCCAGAGCGCGGTGTAGTAGAAAACGCGGTCGCGCTCCCCCGCGGGGATCCGATAGATCGGGGTGCCGTAGGGGGCGGGATCCAGCCCCAATCCGTCGTAGACCGTAGCGAACAGGTCCGACGCGCTGATCTTCGCCGCCGATTCGGTGAAGCCCGACGTCGCCCCCGCCGGTTTGACCAGCATCAGCATATCGGCGCTCCTTACGATATCGAGCGTTTTGTTCTCGTTCTCGTAATCGTCGGTCGAGAGCCGGCTGTCGCCGTGGTCGGCGGTGACGATAACGGTGGTCTTATCGTACAGCCCGAGGCGTTTGAGTTCGGCAAGATACGCCTTGACGATCGTGAAATCGCCGCGCACCGCCTCCGGTTCGCTCGTGTAGTACCCCGACATGGTCCCGTCGGGACGGAGCCGCGTACCGGGATGCGGACCGAAAAAGTGGAAGAAGCGGAAGCACCCCGCGCCGTCCCCGACGGTCAGCCCGTTTTCGCGGAGCGCGATCAGAAAATCGTCCTCGGACTTCGGCTGTGAAGAATCCTCCTTCGCCGCCCGCGTATTGAGCGCGCCGAGCCGTTCCTCGACCGAAGGTTTCAAAAGGTACGGCAGGACCCGCTTTGCCGAGACCGACAGGGCGTAGCGCGCGACGAGGAACGGATCGTACCGCACCGGGACGTCGCCCGCAGGAGAATTTTCGAGATAGGGGTGGAGAGATTCCCCGACCATCGCGGGATCGATGGTGTAGACGCCGAGGCGGATCCCGTTTTCGTACATTTTCGAAAGGTAGGTGCTGCCCTCCGCCGCCCGGTCGATCCAGGTCGACGCCGCGAGGTCGAAATAGCAATGCGCTCCGGTCAGATAATAGGTGATCGAGGGATAGGTGCGGGTGTAGACCGGGAGACAGTCGGGATAGTAGGTGAATCCGTCGAAGCCGTCGAACAGGGCGGGATCCTGTTCGAGGGCTTCCTCGACGTACTTCCCCGCCGCGGTATCGAGGACGAACACGACGACGTTATGGTCTTCTGCGACCGTCAGGTCCCCCTCGTCGGTGAGCAGCCGCACCGTCTCCCTTTCGGTCGTCACGGCGCCGTACACCGTCCCCGCCGTCTGCGTGAACAGAAGGATCCCGGAAAGCACGGCGACGCCGATACAAAGTTTCCCGTCGAGACGGCGCCGGAGCAGAAACGCGGTCAGACCCGCGCCGACAAGGAGGATCGCTCCCAGAACGGCGAGGTTGCCCGCGATAAGAGACGCGGAATAGTTCTCTTTTTCCCCCGTCCAGGAGATCATGGAGCCGTTTAAGAAATTCGACTGGATATACCCGATCAGCCCCGAAACGAAAAGGATCGAGGACGCGATAACTCGCCCCTTCCGCGGAAGCAGACCGCAAAGGAGCCCGACCGCGACCGCCGCCCCGCCCCAGACGAGGAAGAGCGACCCGAACAGCGTCGAAAACGAAACGGTGAAATCGTTGACGTTGCCGACGTAGGTTTCCGTCACGGGAAAAACGAAGACCGCAAAAAAGAAAAACAGCGACGCGGGTAAGACAGACAGGAAACGGAGAGCGGTCTTCGCGCTCCCCGTTTTCTTTTCATTCGTCCGCCGAGTCAAAGTCGATCTCCTCTTCTTCGGCTTCGTCGGTCTTTTTCTCTTCGGGTCCGGCGGTCCCTTCGAGTTTCGGCTCGTCGGTCTTTTCGGTTTCGTCGACGACCGCGAACTCGTCCTCGACCTCCATATTCTTGGTCTCGTCGATCCCGAGTTTCTTCTTCGCGCGGCGCCAGAAGATGGCGATCGCGGTACCGACGACGGCGACGACGCCCGCCAGCGCCTGGATCAGGAAGGTGGTGGTCGTGGGGTCGACGTACGCCGACGCGGAAAGGGTGAAGAAGACCGAAAGTCCGGTCAGAAGGATCAGGGCTGCTGTCAGTTTACGTTTCATTTCGGTTCCCTCGTTTCTTACTTTTTGGCTTTTTCTCTGTGCTCTTTGAGAGCGCTGATGATATAATCGGCGGCTACCTTCCCGCATTTGCCGGGGTTGAAAACGTTCTTGTCGCGGACGGCGGCGATGGTCTCTTTCCATTCGTTGCGGTGCGCGAGCATCGAAGCGACGGTCTCCCCCGCCTTCTCCTTCACGGCGTCCTTTTCCAGCGAGACGCCGATCTCGTCGCGGAGCGCGATCTCAAGCGGCGTGATGCCGAGTTTCTCCCATTCGGGGTTGAGGCACTTGATCTTGGTGTTGATGAACAGGCAGGGGCGCTCGGTGGTGTAGGAGAACTCGACCGAGATCCCCGACCAGTCGGTGACCAAAAGATCCGATTCCCAGATCGAACGGTTGGACGAGAAATCGGTCTCGAAGATCAGTTCCCCGGGATCGGCGCCGGCGTATCTCTCGATCAGCTGATCGAGACGGAGGCGGTAGCGCTTGACGTACTCCGGATGGGGTCGGACGGTGATTTGATACCCCTTGCCGAGCAGTTCGGACAGAAGATCGTCGATCACGCTGTCGAGCAGGTTGTCCTCCTGCCACGACGGGGCGATCAGGATCCGCGGCTTGTCCCCGATCGGCGCGGGCACGAAATCGCGCCGCAGATCGTCGAGCAGAACGTAGCCGCAGGGGATCAGTTTCTTTTCGGGCAGACCGTAGACCTCCTCGGTCTTGCGGATCTCCTCCGTCTGCTGCGGACCGACGCAGAGGATGGTGTCGAAGTGATCCATCGCGCCCTTGCGGAATCCCATGTGGACGCTCATCATATCGTGCGGGGTGTAGATATATTCGACGTCACGTTTGACGTAGGAACGCTTCAGCTGGTAGGTGTTGAGATCGGGCGTGGTCATCACCACGACCTCCGCGTCCATCTTCATCAGCGTCACGACCAGTTTGCGCGGACCGATATAGTAGGGCACGAGACGGGGCTCGGTTTTCGCGCGCTCGAAGATCGCGTCGTCGGGGTCGTTCGTGACGTAGTGGATCTTCAGATTGGTGCGGCGGAGCAGTTCCTCGACGATATCGGCGTAGTATTTCCAGAATCCGCTCTTTTCGGAATAGAAAACGAGGTGCTTGTTGGCGACGTGGAAAAAGCGTTTGTAGTCGGCTTTTTCGCGTTTCCTGTTGGGATCCTTCCCCTCCGGCTTGCCGGAGCGGGCGAGCTGCTTGAGTTCCGTGAGCGCAGCCTGGCTCTTGCGAAGTTCCTCGTAGTCGACTTGCTTCTTCGGATCGATCGCGATATTGAGAAGGTACATCTGTGCGATCGCGGCGAGATTCGAGAGCGTCCAGTAGTAGGCGATGCCGGCGGGAACGCCGAATCCGAGATAGAGCGAGAGCCCGACCGAGAACGCCATCACGCCGTACTTGTTCCAGTTGCTCTGCTCGGCTTGCAGCACCTGGCTCTTGTTCTGGGTGAAGCAGAGCAGCCAGGACGAGCCCGCGGCGATCGCCGGGAAGATCAGCGAGATCCCGAGTTTCTTAATGGGGAGCAGCGCGAGCGAAAGCCCGAAGAGCGACATTTGCAGAGCGGAGATCGAAGAAAGCACCGCTTGGTCGATCGAAGCGAATTCGGCGGCGTATTCCCCGCTCTTGATGAGGTCGACCGCCGTCAGTTGGATGGCGTTTTCCTTGACCGACATCCCGGAGATCTCCGACGCGATCGATTCGATCCCGGAGACCGTCGAGGCGTCGATCCCGAGAACGTAGGTCAGCGGGTTGTAGATGACCTGCACGATCCCGAGCAGAAGAACGAACTGGACGAGAATGGGGATCAGACCGATCCAGACGTTGTAGCGGTATTTCTTGTAGATCTTGGCGTGTTCCTCGGCAATGTACTCCGCGTCCCCGAAATGGTTGACGTTCAGCCAGTTGACCTCGGGCTGCATCTTGACGAGTTTGATGCTGTTGTTCTGCACCCACACGGAGAGCGGGAGCAGAATGATCTTCGAGATCAGAACGAAGAGCAGGATCGCCAGCGCGTAGTTCCCCGTCAGGTTGTAACAGGGACGGATCACAACGCCGAGCGCCGTCGCGAGCCAGGACAGGACTTTGGTCATTATTCTCCTCCGGCGGAGCGGGGACGTTCCCCGGACGCCTCTTTGATGATGAACGCGGCCCGGTCTCCCGTCTCGGGGAGGGTCCGCACTATTTTCATATTATATCTCTTTGTCTTTTCTTTGTCAATCCCCCGCGCGCAAAAACCGACGCGCGAAACGCCCGGAACAGCCCGTCTCCGCTTGACAAACCGACCGAAAAATGATATAGTGAAAAAGGAGTGATACACGCTCCGAAATCCGGACTATGGAGGTCTGTTGATGCCTGTTTCCGAGAACCGTAAACGGATGAAGACCCGGCAGGACGCCAAAAACCCCCCGAAAAAGAAAAAGGGCAACCCGACCCCGTGGATCGTGCTTGCCGCCGTCGTACTGCTGGTCGGGGGTCTGATCGCTCTGTTCACGACCAAGCCGTGGCGGAGGGATTATTACGCGGATATCGAGATCGAGGGCTACGGAACGATCACCGTCTTCCTCGACGGTCACGCCGCGCCGAAAACCGTCAAGAACTTCGTTTCGCTCGCGAAGTCGGGATATTATGACGGCGCGACCTTCCACCGGATCATGAAGGGCTTTATGATGCAGGGCGGCGCGGGGGACGGGACCGCCGAAAAGATCAAGGGCGAGTTCAAGGAAAACGGCGTGAACAATCCCATAAAACACGTCCGCGGCACGATCTCGATGGCGCGCGCGAACGACCTTAACAGCGGTAATTCCCAGTTCTTCATCTGCCAGACCACCGAGGGGTGCGCCCATCTCGACGGCTCCTACGCCGCGTTCGGGCACGTGACGGAGGGGATGGAGATCGTGGACGAGATCTGCAATTCCGCCCATCCGACCGATAATAACGGCACGATCCCCGCAAGCGAACAGCCGGTGATCGTTTCGGTCGCCATCCGCAAACCGTAAGAAGGGAGACCGTTATGGAAACCGAACTGCAACAGAGGGCGCGGGAACTTTCCGAGTTGATCCGAGGGGCGAACAGGATCGTTTTCCTCGGCGGGGCGGGCGTCTCGACCGAGAGCGGCATCCCCGATTTCCGCGGGAGCGGCGGGCTATACAAAGAAGAAGCGAAGATCCCGCCCGAAGTGATCCTCTCGCACACGTTCTTTCTCAATCATACCGAGGAATTCTACCGTTTTTACCGTGAAAAGATGCTCTTCCCCGACGCGAAGCCGAACGCCGCGCACAAGGCGCTGGCGGAACTTGAAAAGCGGGGCAAACTGACGGCGGTCCTGACCCAGAATATCGACGGTCTGCATCAGGCGGCGGGATCGAAGCGGGTGATCGAACTGCACGGCTCGGTGCTTCGCAACCGGTGCGTTTCGTGCGGGCGGAGTTATCCCCTGTCCTTCATCACCGAAAGCGTCGGCGTCCCGACCTGTCCCGCCTGCGGGAACGTGGTCAAGCCCGACGTGGTGCTGTACGAGGAGCCGCTTAACGAGCAGGACCTGATCGACGCGGGACGGGCGCTCTGGTCCGCGGACCTTTTGATCGTCGGCGGCACGTCGCTGACCGTCAATCCGGCGGCGGGGCTGGTCAATTATTTCCGGGGAAACGAGTTCGTCATCATCAACCGCGATCCCACCCCCTACGACCGGGCGGCGACCCGGATCTACCGCGATCCGATCGGGCAACTGCTCGGCGGGGCGGTCGCGCTTCTCTGAGCTCCCCGACGGGGGTTTTCAAAACGATCCGTCTGCGATCCTGCCGAAACGTCCTCTCCTCCCCCGCACGGCGGGCGGCGAAGGGGGCGTTCTTTTTTGCGTTCCGGGCATAGGGGAAAGCGCCCCGGCATAGGATGTTCCGATATTCGGAGGGGAGGGGCGCGGATGGGCAGACGGTTTTATCGGGACCTTGTGATCCTGTCGCTCTCCTCGCTCTTTATGCGCGGCGCCGGGGTGATCTGGAGCGGCTACCTGTCCCGCCGGATGGGGGCGGGCGCGATGGGGCTGCATTCGGTTTTGATGAATCTCTACGGGTTCGCCGTCACGGTCGCCGTCGCGGGGATCGGGCTCGCCGTCACGCGGCTGGTCTCGGAATGCGAGGAGAGAGGCGACCGGGCGGGCTCGTTCGCCGTCGTCTCGCGGGCGCTTTTCTGTTCTTTCGCGACGGGCGGGGGAACGGCGCTGCTCCTGCTTCTCTTTGCCCGTCCGTTCGGCGGATCCCTGCTCGGGGACGTGACGACGGCGCCGCTCGTCCGCGCACTTGCCCTCCCGGTCTTCACCCTCCCTGTCTCGGCGGTCTTTTCGGGCTATTTCGCGGCGCGGCGGCGGGCGCGGGTCAACGTGCTTTCGGGCGTCGCGGAGTTGTTTTTGCGCGTCGTTTTCACCCTGCGCCTGCTCTCCCCCGCCCCCTCGTCGGACGCGGACGGTGTGCTGCGGCTCCTTCGCGGCGGCGGGTTTGCGGAGGCGCTCTCCGCCGTTCTGCTCGCCCTGTTCTATCTTGCAGACCGCCGCGAGGTCAAAGCCGGGGACGGAATCGGATTGACCCCGAGGATCCTTGCGATCTCGGTCCCGATCGCTCTGTCGGGGTGTCTGCGCGCGGGGCTGTCGACGCTCGGACACCTCCTGATCCCCTTTTCGCTCTGCCGGAGCGGGATGGACCGGGCGGCGGCGCTCGCCTCCTACGTCACGCTCGCGTGCCGGTCGTTCTGTACCCGATGGCGATCCTCTCGTCGGGCGCGGCGCTGCTGGTCCCGGAATTCGCCCGACTGAAGGCGGGGGGCGACCGGGCGGGGACGGTCGCGCTGGCGAAGCGGTCGCTGTACGTGACGCTCTCGTTTTCCTGCGGGTGTTTCGCCCTGCTCTCCGCGTTTGCGATCCCCGTCGGACGGGTGCTGTTCGGGTCGGAGGACGCGGGGCGCTTCATTCTCTACCTTGCCCCCGTCGTGCCGGTCATGTTCCTCGACCATATCGCGGACGCCGCCCTGAAAGGGATCGGGGAGCAGGTGGCGGTCATGTGGATCAATATCGCGGATTCCGCCCTGACCGTCCTTCTGATCCTCTGTCTTCTGCCGCGTTTCGGGATCGTCGGCTATATCCTGATGATCGCCCTGACCGAGGTGTTCAACTTCGCGCTCTCGCTTTCGCGGCTGATGCGGAAAACGGGGTACAGACCCGCGCCGTATCGCGCCGTCCTTCCCCTCTCGTTCGCGCTGCTCTCCCTGCTCTTTTCCCGCGCCGTGCTCGCCGGGAGCGTCGGATCGGTCCCCGCGCTCGCGCTCGGGGGCACCGCGGGGCTGTCGCTCTATCTGCTCCCCTTTCTTCTGCTCCGGCGGCGTCCGAAAAATGCGCCGAGACCTTGACAAAGCCGAAAAGAAAAGATATAATAAAATATCATATTGTGCGCTTGCGCACGGAACGCTGTGTGAGGAACGAAATGGACCCCCGGAAACTGCTGAAAGATAAACTGGAACGCGTGAAGACCGAACTCGGAGAGATCCGCGACTCGGTCTTATACGACGTACACGCTTTCCGCGAGCGCGACCCCGCCGCCGCGTCCGACGCGGAGGTCCTCCTGCTCTACCCCGGTATGCACGCCCTGCTCTTTCACCGGGCGGCGCACGCGCTGCACGAGAAGGGACACACCCTCGCGGCGCGGGCGGTCAGCCAGGGGGCGCGTTTCATCACCGGGATCGAGATCCACCCCGCCGCCAAGATCGGAAAAGGCGTGGTGATCGACCACGGCGCCGCCGTCGTGATCGGAGAGACCGCGGAGGTCGGGGACAACTGCACGATCTATCAGGGCGTGACCCTCGGCGGTACCGGGAAGGACACCGGGAAACGCCATCCCACGATCGGGAACAACGTGCTGATCGGCGCGGGCGCGAAGGTGCTGGGTCCCTTCAAAGTGGGGGACGGAGCGCGGATCGCCGCGGGCGCCGTGGTGCTGGAAGAAGTGCCGGAGAACGCGACCGCGGTCGGCATCCCCGCCCACGTCGTCAGACTCCGCGGCAAGAACGGCGGATGCGGGGATCTCGACCAGATCCACATCCCCGATCCCGTGGAACAGGAGATCTGCCGGCTCGGGAAACGGGTCGCGGAACTCGAAAAGAAGATCGCGGAAGCCGAAAAGAAGAAGGACGGAAACTGACCCATGCTGCTCTACAATACCCTGACCCGCACCCGCGACGAGCTGGTCCCGCACGAAGCCGGAAAGATCCGGATGTATACCTGCGGTCCGACCGTCTACCATTTCGCGCATATCGGGAACCTGCGGACCTATATGATGGAGGACGTGCTGGAAAAGGCGCTCCGCTATCTCGGCTACGACGTGACCCGCGCCATGAACATCACCGACGTCGGGCATCTGACGAGCGACGCCGACGAGGGCGAAGACAAGATGGTGAAGGGCGCGAAGCGCGAACACAAGACCGTGCTTGAGATCGCGAAGCAGTACACCGACGCCTTCTTTGCCGACTGCGAAAAACTGCATATCAAGAAGCCCGACGTCGTGGTCCCCGCGACGAGCGAGGTCTCCGAGTTCATCCGCGTGATCGAAAAGCTGATCGAGACCGGCTACGCCTATGAGGCGGGCGGGAATATCTATTTCGACACCTCGAAGCCCAAGCAGTACAACGTCTTCCACGATTTCGGGGAGGAAGACCTGGAGGAGGGCGTCCGCGAGGGCGTCGGGGTCGATTCCAACAAGCGGAACAAGACCGATTTCGTCCTCTGGTTCACCAAATCGAAGTTTGAAGATCAGGAACTCAAATGGGATTCCCCCTTCGGGCTCGGATACCCCGGATGGCATATCGAATGCTCCTGTATCTCGATGAAATACCTCGGCGAGTATCTCGACCTGCATTGCGGGGGGGTGGATAATATTTTTCCCCACCACACCAACGAGATCGCGCAGAGCGAAGCGTACCTCGGACACCCGTGGTGCGGCGCGTGGTTCCACGTCGCGCACCTGAACACCGCGAGCGGGAAAATGTCGAAATCCAAGGGCGAGTTTCTGACCCTCTCGCTGCTCGAATCCAAGGGATACGATCCGCTCGCCTACCGTTTCTTCTGCCTGCAGTCGCACTACCGCAAGTCGCTGGTCTTCACCTACGAGAATCTCGACAACGCGGCGGGCGCGTACGCGAAACTGGTTTCGAGGATCGCCTCTCTCGGGAACGAGGGAGAATACGACGAGGCGGGCGCCGCACCCTACCTCGACGCGTTCCGTTCGGCGCTCGAAAACGACCTGAACACCTCGCTTGCCGTCACCGCGGTCTACGACGTTCTGAAAGCACCCTTGAACGGAAAGACCAAGCGCGAGCTGATCTCGAAGTTCGACGCCGTTCTGTCGCTCGGACTGCTCGAAGCGGCGGAGAAGGTCAAGGAAAAGGACAACAAGCCGGATTCCGACGACCCGAGACGCGCCGAGAT
>CACZAZ010000010.1 GCA_902779285.1 uncultured Ruminococcus sp. | reverse complement strand
CAGACGAACCACTTCAGAACGCGGTGACCGACGTAAACGAAACTGCCCTTCCGGGGAAGGAGCATCCCCGGGAACAGACCGAACGCCTGCCAGTATTCCGCCGCGTCGGAAACGCGCTTGCGAAAAGTCGGCGTCCCGCTCTTTTTCTCGTAGGTCCTGGCGTCGGGGCAGTACACGACGTCGCCCCCGTTCTTTCGGATCTTCACGGAAAGATAAAACGGAACGTTTCCGACCTTTTCGGGAACGGCGGGCATCACGTCGCGTCTAATCGCAAAAAGCGAGGCGTTCGCGCCGGAGACCGAGCCGAACTTGGACTCCATACGCCGGACCTTGGTCTCGTATTTCCAGAACGCGCTGTTGTCCTCCCGAAGGGTCTGCTCGCCGACGACCATCGCAACTCTTCGATCGGCAAACGGTTTGACGATCTGCCGCAGCGCGTCCGGGTCGAGTTCGGTCTCGTTATCCAGAAAGACCAGAATCTCCCCGGAGGCGGACGCCGCGGCGGCGTTGATATCCCGGGAGACGACGGTCTCGAGCCCCGGATACCCCGTCCCCTCGACGGACGCGCGTTTCCCCGGGTCGTCCCCTTCCCCGAAACAGATGATCGCGGTCACGGACGGCAGGGCATCCCCCGCGGCGTACTTCTTCCCCCGCGGGAGCGAAAGCAGGAGGGGATAGAGAACGTACGTATAAAACGGGAGAAACAGCGAAACGCCGAACAGAACGGAGAGGACAATGACCGTCATTTCTTCAGAAGATATTTCCGGAAGGTCTTGAACGACTTGAAGGTCCTGACGAAATCGTCCTTGCTCGTCAGACATTCACCGAGTTTCATAAACATATATTTCGGTCTCAGGTAGAACTTCTTTCTTGCGTAGTTGCAGAACTCGACCAATTCGCTGTTCGAGACCTCCGGCGTCGAGAGAACGCAGTTGTGCATCCCGTCCGAGGTCAGCCACTCGTCGTAGCTCTTGGCGACGATGTAGTTGTTCTCCTGCGCCCACGCCCACGCCTCGGTCCCCGGGTAGACGATCAGGGGGAAGAACTGGACGGTGTCCATCCGCAAACTCTTGGCGAAGCGGAGCGTATCCGCCATCGTCTCTTTCGTTTCGCCGGGATTCCCGACCATAAAACAGCCGTGGACGCGCATGTGCGCTTTCTTGGCGGCGGCGTTGAACTTCCGCGACATTTCGAGCGTGATCCCCTTGTGCATCCCGTCGAGAACGGTCTGATTCCCGCTCTCGTACCCGACGACGACCAGACGGCATCCCGCCTTCTTCATCATAACCATCGTCTCGTACTGCAGGGTGACGCGGCATTGGACGACCCATTTCAGTTTGACCTTGTTCTCGACCATCAGGCGGCAGAACTCTTTGACGTTCTCCTGATCCACCGCGAAGTTGTCGTCGTCGATCAGGATCTCCTTGACCTCGGGGAACTCTTTTTTGATATAAAGGATCTCGTCGAAAAGATTTTTCGCGCTTCTCTTGCGGTACGCCTTGCCGAACATCACCTGCGAATACATGCAGTAGAAGCACCGGGAGGGACAGCCGCGGCTGGAGAAGATGCTGACGGTCGGGTAGCTGACGTGCGCGTAGAAATAGTCGCGGATATCGAGATATTTCTTGTAGACCTCCGAAACGAACGGAAGTTCGTCGAGATTCTCGATATACGGTCTGTCGGGCGTCTCTTTCAGTTCCCCGTCCGCGCAGTAACTGATGCCCTTGACGTCCTCAAGCGCCATTTCTCCGTCGAGCGCGCGGAGCACCTCGGGCAGCGTATAATCGTACTCGTGCCGCGCGATGAGATCGACGTACGCGCTCTCTTTGGGAAGGATCTCCTTCACGCAGGCGGTCGCGTGGGTGCCCACCAGGATCGTTTTCACGTCGGGGAGCGCCTCTTTGATCGTCTTCGTGTACGCAAGGTCGCTGTTGATGCTCGGCGTCGAAGTGTCGACCACGACCAGGTCCGGACCGAACTCCCGGATCTGTTCCAAGCACGCCTCCTTGGTAAGGCATTTTGCGGGCGCGTCAATGATCTTCAGTTCGTATCCGGCTTTATCGAGGACGCCCGCCGCGTACGAGAGCCAAAGCGGAAAATAGATGGTCCCGCTCTTCGTGACCGCCGGGCTTCTCGAACTCTTGGAATACTTGTCCAGAAAAGGCGGGTTCAGCAGTAAAACTTTCTTCATGGTTATCTCCCTCAAATATGTTTAATGACCGCGTGAAAAGCGTATTTCGTAAAGTAGTAGGCGCTCTTGACAAACGAGAATTTGTAATACTTTCGGTAGGTCTCCCACTGTTGTTTCGCCGCACGGGACTTGTCGGAGGTCATGGAGCGGTCGCTGATCCGATAGAGCGAGAGGACCATCGGGAGCCTGTACCCGACGTATCCCCGGGAGAGGATCTCCTGCCAGGTGCAGTTGTCCTCCGTGTGCGGGAGCGGCGGCATCCGGAAATCGCCGACGGTCTTTCGGTCGACCATCACGGTCAGACACCCGATCGCGGTATTCCCGAGGATCTTTTTCGCCGTCATTTTCGTCGGCGCACGCAGGACCTTTCCGCGTTCTTTCGTCTCGGTGACGTATTTCTGATAGTCGGTGTAGGAAAAAACGACGCCTTTCTCCTTCATAAAACGGAGTTGCTTTTCCAGTTTCTCGGGGAGCCACAGGTCGTCGCTGTCGACGAAAGCGATATAGTCGCCGCTCGCGACCTCCAGTCCGCGATTCCGCGTCGCGGCGACGCCGGAGTTGACCTCGTTCCGGAGCACGCGGACGCGCGGATCCTTTGCCGCGTACGCCGAGGCGATCTCAAAGGTCCGGTCGGTCGAGCAGTCGTCGACGACGATCAGTTCCCAATCCCGAAAGGTCTGATCCAGAACGCTGTCGATCGTTTCGGGCAAAAAGTTCTCGGCGTTATGCGCCGGAGTGATGATCGATACTTCAGCCATCCCCGTCTCCCGTTCCGTTTTCTTCCCTCTTATGTATCTCTCCCGTTCCGCCTTCCACGACGCCCTCGTGCCGGAACACCGAGAACACCGTCCGTGCGAGAAGCGAGAGATCGTAAAAGACGCCGCGTTTCTCTACGTATTCGCCGTCGAGTTTCGCCTTGACGTCGATCTCGAGTTCGTCGCGTCCGCTGATCTGCGCCAGCCCCGTAAGCCCCGGCTTCACGTCGTTTGCGTGATAGCGGTCGCGTTCTGCGATCAGGTCGTCCTGGTTCCACAGGGCCGGACGCGGACCGACGAAACTCATCTGACCGAGAAAGATATTGTAGATCTGCGGCAGTTCGTCGATCGACGTCCGCCGGATGAAGTGCCCGACCTTCGTGATGTGCGAATCCGCCTCCTGCAGTTGATGCGTCGGCGCGTTCGGGTCGGTGTCCGTATACATGGAGCGGAACTTCAGGATCTTGAACAGTTTTTTGTTCTTGCCGACGCGTTCCTGCTTAAAAAAGACCGGTCCTTTGCTGTCGAGTTTGACGGCGATCGCCACGATCAGCATCGGGATCAGCAAAAGAAGGATGGCGATAAGCGAGACGAACAGGTCGAACGCTCTTTTCAGTAAGGAATAAACGGGTTTCTTTTTCATATTCGGCTATTCGAAAAACGGAGCTCCTTCGGATTATCGCCGCCGCGCGCGATCTGACCTGCGCGGGCGGGTTGCATTAAATATCTTTTATAGTATATCATAATTTGTCGAGAAAATCAAGACGGGCGCGGCAAAATATGAATAAAAATACAATTTCTCGCGCGTGCGCGAAAAGAAAAAGCGGGTGAGATCAGGTGAACAGCCCGTATTTCCGTTTCAGCCGGTCGGTCTTGCGGAGGATCGGGCGGGTCAGGATCAAAAGGAACAGGACGTTCGAAACGGCGTACAGCACGGTGAACGGAAGCCCCGAGATCAGGAAGGTCAGATAGGCGGCGGGGAGCAGGGTCCCGGTCGCGGCGACCGTCGTCCAGAGGTCGGTCAGAGCCGAGAACAGAACGCCGCCGATCACGCCGAGGAGCCCGAGCAGTACGGGATTGCGGCGCAGACGCGTGCGGGAAAACAGCCCCGCGAGCAAGCCTACCGCTCCCCACGCGAGCATCTGGAACGCCGTCCAGGGTCCCTGCCCGAAAAAGAAATTGGAGAGCAACGCCGTCGCCGCTCCCGTGATGAACCCGGCGAGCGGTCCGAACGAAAGTCCGGTCAGGATCACGACGGCGGAGACCGGTTTGAAGCCGGGGAGCGGAGCGAAGACGACCCGCCCGACCACCGAGATCCCGGTCATAACGGCGATCGCCGCCAACTCGCGGGCGCCGCTCCTTCGCCACTCGAACGCGATCAGAGCGGGGAGGGTCAGAAGGAACGCCAAAAGAGGAAACGCGAGCCGGTACTGTCCCCGGAGCCACAAAAACGCGTCAAAAAGGGCGAGGACCCCAAAGAAAACGAGCAGGAAGACGCGGGTACGGTAATTCGTCACGGCGTACCTCCTTCCTTTTCGCGGATCGCTGCGACCGCTTCTTCCGCGGTCAGGCATACGCGGGTGAGATCGCGGGTCAGGCGCACCGCCTGCGTGGTGTAGAAGCGATTGCCCGAGAAAAAGCGGAACGTATCGGCGGGAGACGTCAAATTCGCGTTGAAGAAGGCGGCGGCGCGGTCGGCGGTCTCCGAGGCGAAGGTGAGATCGTGGGTCGCAACGACGATCCCGCACCCCGTTTTCGCCAGTTCGCGGAGGAGGGCGCAGAGTTCGGTTTTCGCCACGGGATCCAGCCCCGCCGTCGGCTCGTCGAGAAGCAGAACGCGGGGGGAGAGCAGCAGCAATTTGGCGAGCGCGAGCCGGGTCTGTTCCCCGCCGCTGAGATCGTACGGATGCGAATCGAGCAACCCGCCGAGCGAGAGCCGTTCGACGAGTTCGGAGGTCGCGGCGGCGCCGTCGGGAGTCCCGCTCGTCATCTCGTCGAGTTCCTCGCGGACGGTGTCCGAAGCGAAGAGGAGCGCGGGGTCCTGCGGCAGATAGGCGATCGCGTTTCTGCCCGCCTTGAGAAATCCCTTTTTCCCCTCGTAACGGATCGTCCCCGCGACGGGGCGCAGGATGCCGGCGAGCAGTTTCAGAAGCGCGAGGATCTCGCCGGCAAAGAGCGTACAGGACAGATTCGCGACCACGTCGGGATCGTTCCGTCCGTAGCGGAACCAAAGGTCGCGGGCGGATAACAGTTCCTCTTTTCCGGACGGCTCGTCGTCCTTTTCGGGGACGGTTGCGGGCGTTTTCGCGCCGAGCGTTTCTTTCAGCCAAGCGCGTCCCTCGCGCACCGAGAGCGGGGGCTCGCCCGCGCCTCCCGAAAGAAGCCAGATCCGGGGGACCGTCGGCACGAAGGGGACGATACCGTTCTCCGCCCGCCGCACGAACTCCCGCGGAGGCAGGACCGATCCGATCGACCCGTTCTCCATCATCGCGACGCGGTCGACCGCGGGAAAAAGTTCCTCCGTATCGTGGCACACGAGGATTACGGTCACGCCCGCCTCCTCGTTGATCCTGCGGACAGCCGACAGAAAGCGGAGTTTCGCCGGGGGATCCAGCCGCGCGACCGGCTCGTCGAGCAGCAGAAGGCGCGGACGGAGCGCGAGCGCCGCCGCGAGGTTGACGAGTTGTTTTTCCCCGCCCGAGAGTTCCGCGATCTTCCGAGCGGCAAGATGAGAGATCCCGAGAAAGCCCGCCGCCTCCGCGACGCGCCCCGCGATCAGGGGATCGTCGACGCCGGTCGATTCAAGCCCGAACGCGATCTCGGCAAACACCGTGTCCGTGACCGTCTGCCGTTCGGGATCCTGCCCGACGAAGCCGATCAGGGTTGCCGCGTCGCGGGGAGAGAGCCGATCGAGCGGCGTGCCGTCGAGTTCGACCGTCCCCGTCGTTTCTCCGTAGGGGGCGAGCGCGGGTTTCAGCGAGCGGAGCAACGTGGTCTTCCCGCATCCGCTCGGTCCGATCACAAGCAGGAACTCCCCCTCTTCGACCGAGAGACTGCACCCGGTAAGAGCGGGGGCGGCGGCGCCGTGATAGGTAAAGGTCAGATCCGTGACCGCAAGATATGCCATTTCAGCGTTTCCTTTCCTTCGAGGATGACGGGCAGGACGGCGATCGCCGTTCCCGCGGCGAAGAACAGAGCGAGCGAAAGATCGGGGACCAGCGCCGTCCTGTCGAGCGGATACCAGTTCCAATCCCCTCTCCCCGAGAACAGGGGGTAAAGCGCCGGGACGAGCAGAAGGATCAGAAGGACGGCGAGCACCGCGTCGCGGCGGCTCTTCGGTTCGGTCGCGGCTCTCGTCGCGCCGGGGAGCCCGTAGCCCCGCGCCCGCATCCCGTCCGCACGGTCCATCGATTCCTCGAGCATCAGGGTCATCAGGATCGAGAGATCGGAGAGCCGCGCACGGATCTTTCGGATCGTTCCTTTTTCCGAGGCGACCCCGAGCGCCCCCCGCGCCTCCGAGATCTCGCGGTAGCGGAGACGGAAACGGGGGAGAAAACCGACCGCCATCCGGAGCAGCAGGGCGAAACGCGGCAGACGGCGGGCGAAAAGAGAGAGCATCCGATCCCCCG
Source organism: uncultured Ruminococcus sp. (assembly GCA_902779285.1). Classification (GTDB taxonomy): domain Bacteria; phylum Bacillota; class Clostridia; order Oscillospirales; family CAG-272; genus UBA1740. The sequence goes on along the minus strand of CACZAZ010000010.1, from coordinate 26,712 downwards.
GCAGCGACCGCGCAAGGCAGGCGCAGAACAGGATCACAGTCAGGATCATCACGCCCGAGGACAGCCCCGCGAGCCCCGCCTCCAGCGTGACGGGTCTGCCGTTCAGGAAGAACAGGATCTTCGCGCCCCTATGCACGAGAAACAGGTTGATCGCGGCGACGGTGAGCAGCAGCAGAAGCGCGACGGGGGTGCCGGCGAGCATCTTTTTCGCCCCGATCTGTACGCCGCGGAGCAAAATCGCGGAGACGAACAGGGGGAGCAGCGCGGCGGGATGGGTCGCCGTCATGGTCAGAACGAGGATCGACGAATAGAAGACGAAGACCGTCAGCGGATGCAGTCGGTCGGCGTAGGTCACGGCGGAGCCCTCCTTTCTTTTTCGTTCCCCCTCTCCGGGATCAATCGACGCTCCCCCTCCCGCGGGAGGGGGAACGGTTTTATTCGAGATAGTAGGCGCGGTACCACTCCGCGAAGCGGCGAAGCCCCTCCCGGAGCGGGGTGGCGGGACGGAAGCCGGTATCGCGTTCGAGCGGGGTCGTGTCGGCGTAGGTGGTCGGGACGTCGCCCGGCTGCATCGGCACGAGCTGCTTGTGCGACTCGAAATCATAGTCGGCGGGAAGAACGCCCGCGCGGATCAACTCCTCCTGCAGGATCGAAACGAAGTCGAGCAGATTCTCGGGATGGCTGTTCCCGATATTGTAGAGCCGGACCGGCGGGATCGGAAGCCCGTCCTCCCCGGTCTTCTTTTCGGGGGCGCGTACCGTCACGCGGAGAATGCCCTCGACCACGTCGTCGACGTAGGTGAAGTCGCGCTTGCAGTTCCCGTAATTGAAGATCCTGATGGTCTCGCCGCGTCTCAATTTGTCGGTGAAGCCGAAATACGCCATATCCGGGCGCCCCGCGGGTCCGTAGACCGTGAAAAAGCGGAGCCCGGTGGTCGGGACGTCGTAGAGTTTCGCGTAGGCGTGGGCGAACAGTTCGTTCGATTTCTTGGTCGCGGCGTAGAGCGAGACCGGATCGTCGACCGGATCGTCGGTCGAGTACGGCACTTTCTTATTCGAGCCGTAGACCGAGGACGAGGAGGCGTAGACCAGATGCAGGACCGGATAGCGGCGGCACGCCTCGAGGATATTGTAGAAACCGATCACGTTGCTCGAGAGATACGCGTCGGGATGGTCGATCGAGTAGCGAACGCCCGCCTGCGCTGCCAAATTGACGACCACCCCCGGGCGGTATTCCGCGAAAACGTTCCGCACGGCGGAGGCGTCGGAGAGGTCGCCGCGGACAAAAAACCAGCGGTTTTCCGGACGCCGTTCCGCGGTTTCCGCAAGTTCTTTCAGCCGCGCCTCTTTGAGCGTGACGTCGTAATAATCGTTCAGATTGTCAAAGCCGATCACCGTGATCCCGCGTTCGCCATCAAGCAGCCGCCGCGCGAAATTCGCGCCGATAAAGCCGGCGGCGCCGGTCACGAGTATCGTTTGCCCGTCAAGGGTGATATTCGGTGCGATCATTGCTCGATCCCCCTGTAATTCTTTCGGACTTCTTCGTAACTCTTGATATCCCCGATATCGTAGCGGCGCCCCGGCATCTCCATCGCGTAGACCGGCGAGACCGACGCGAGCCACGCGATAAAACTGCCCGGCGCGTCGACGCCGCAGCCCGACGCGATCCCCTCCTCCACACGGCGGGCGTCCGCTTTCGTGAAGAAATAGAAGGGCGGGCAGCACCAATGCGACTTCGGCTCTGCGGGCTTCTCGACCATCGAGAGGATCCGGTCGTCCGGTCCGATTTCGAGCACGCCGCACTTTTTCAGCCGGTCGATACTCGGCTCAAAGTAGCGGAGGACCGAGGACGCGCCCTTCCCCTTCGCGTAGGCGAGAAAGCGGGCGAGCGAAAAGTCGAGCAGGTTGTCCCCCGCGATCACGAGCAGATCGTCGTCGAGCGAGAGCGAACCGATCGCGAACGCGACGTCGCGCACCGCCCCGAGCCGCCCTTCGTTGCTCGTCGTACCGTCGTCGAGAACGGCGACCGAGCCGGATCGGGTCTTCGCCCATTCGGTGAAGTGCGGGGCGAATTTACGGTTGGAGATCACGACGTACCGTTCGATCTCCCCGGTTTGATCCAGGTCGTCGAGCAGATGGTCGAGGATGGTCTTCTCCCCCACTTTCAGGAGGGGCTTCGGATAGTTCTCGGTCAGAGGGTACAGCCGGGTGGCGTATCCCGCCGCAAGGACCAGACATTGCATCGGTCGGTCTCCTTTCGTTTTATCAGGGCAGGTAGTCGGCGTTGTAGAACCGGGCGTCGGTCCCGAGCGACGCGAAATCGATCTTTTCCGCCGCGGCTTTGATCGTCACTTCGCTCTCCGCGAGGGTGCAGAACGCCTCGTATTCCTCGTCGCTCACCCCCGAGAGGTAGGATTCGCCCTCGGACTGATAAAAGAACGCCCGTTTGACCGTCGCGTACCTGAAACCGATCGGCTTCGCCGCGCGGTCGAACGCTTTTTCGGTGTCGAGTTCGTACTGCAGGAGCCGTTCCCACGTCTTTTCGATCTCGTTTCTCGTCGCCTGATTCAGCGCTCCGTCCTCGTCCTCAAAAGAGGAAGCGGCGAAGACGATCCACTTGATCCAGGCGTCCGCCTCGGCGCGGACCTTTTCGGCGCGGGTCGTACCCTCCCCCGCCGACGCGTACCAGTAGGACGGCGTATCCATTACGGCGGGGTCGTTTTTCGACTGCGCGGAGAGATACGCGTACTTATACGCCGAGAGCCAGTAGACGTAGAGATCGCGCCGGACGGTCAGGTTTCCGTAGGAGATCATCACTTTGCCCCGCGAACGGTAGATCCCGAGCGGGACGAAGATCGCCGCGAGGATCGCGATCAGAAGCAGCGCGAGCACGGCGACGGTGAAGATCCGGCTTCCCCGTCCCTCCCGCGGCTTTCTTGCGCCGACGTTATCCGTTCTTTCCATCGGTTTCCTCCCCTTCCATCCCCTCGGGATGAAGTTCTTTCTTCTTTTCTTCGTACAGGAGCAGGACGCGCGCCGCGGCTTCCGCGGGTTCTTCGCCGCCCTTCCGTTTCATAAACACGCCGGCGTCGCGCCCGCCGCCGAATCGCAGTCCCGGACGCTCGGAAAACACCAGCGCCCAGACCCCGAGATCGCCCACCCCCGCCGTGACGAAACGGACGTCGGACGGGCGGAACTCGACCCGGACCAGCCCGATCCGTGACGCCGCCGCGCGGAGCAGCGAGAGCCAAAGCAATCGCCGCGTCTCCTTCGGAGGTTCCCCGAAGCGTTCGCGGAACTCGGACAAAACGTCGTTCAGATCGTCCTCGGTCAGGATCAGCGAGATCTTCTTATACATCTCCATCCGGTGCGCCGAGAGCGGGATATAGGACGACGGGATGTTCGCGGAGTCGGGATACTCGATCTTCGCCTCGCTGACCTCGCGCGTCGCTTTTCCCTGTTCCTCGAGGATCGCCTCGTTCAGCAGGCGGATATAGAGATCGTAGCCGACCGAGTCGATATGCCCGTGCTGTTCGGCGCCCAGCAGATTGCCCGCCCCTCTGATCTCGAGGTCGCGGAGGGCGATCTTGAATCCCGCGCCGAACTCGGCGTATTCGCGGATGGCGGAGAGCCGCTTGACCGCGATCTCGGAGAGCGCCTTGCCGGGACGGAAGGTGAAATAGGCGTAGGCGTGACGGCTGCTCCGTCCGACCCGTCCGCGGATCTGGTGGAGCTGCGAGAGCCCCATCCGGTCGGCGTTCTCGATGATGAGCGTGTTGGCGTTGGGGAGGTCGACCCCAGTCTCGATGATGGTGGTGCAGACCAGAACGTCGATCTCACCCCGGACGAGCGACTGCCAGATGTCCTCCAGTTCGTCCTTCTCCATCCGTCCGTGGGCGTAGGCGACCCGCGCCTCGGGCAAAGTCCGCTTGACGCGGGCGGCGACGAGGTCGATATCGTCGATCTTGTTGTAAAGATAAAGCACCTGCCCGCCGCGGGAAAGTTCCCGTCTCATCGCCTCTCCGATCACGACGTCGTCGTGCGCGAGAACGAAGGTCTCGACGGGATGGCGGTCGCCCGGCGCCTCGTCGAGGATCGACATATCCCGGATGCCCGACATCGCCATATTGAGCGTGCGGGGGATCGGGGTGGCGGTCAGCGTCAGAACGTCGACGTCGGAGGCGAGTTTCTTCAGTTTCTCCTTCTGCGCGACGCCGAAACGCTGTTCCTCGTCGACGATCAAGAGACCGAGATCCTTGAACGAGACCGACGCGCCGAGCAGGGCGTGCGTGCCGACGATCAGATCGATCTCGCCGCGTTTGAGCCGGCGCAGGATCGCCGCCGCCTCCTTCGGAGAGCGGAAGCGCGAGAGCATCTCGACGGTCACGGGGAATCCCCGCATCCGCGAGAGCGCGGTCTGGTAGTGCTGGAGGGCGAGGATGGTGGTCGGGACCAGGATCGCGACCTGTTTCCCCGCGACGATCGCCTTGAACGCGGCGCGCAGCGCCACCTCGGTCTTGCCGTACCCGACGTCCCCGCAGAGAAGGCGGTCCATCGGCACGGGACGGAGCATATCGTTTTTGATCTCCTTGATCGCCTCGGTCTGGGACTCTGTCTCCTCGAACTCGAACGCCTCGTCGAACTCGCGTTCCATCTCGCAGTCAGGGGAGAACGAGAAGCCCGGTCTCCTCTGTCTTCTGGCGTACAGATCGATCAGTTCTTTCGCCATCTCGCGAGCCGCGGTCTTGGCTTTCGCCTTGGCTTTGCCCCATTCGGGACCGCCGAGCCGCGACAGTTTTACCGTGCCGTCCTCCGCCTTCGCGCCGATATAGCGCGAGATCATTTCGAGCCGTTCGGCGGGCAGAAAGAGTTTGTCGGTCCCGGCGTAGCGGATGGCGATATAGTCGCGGGTAGCCCCGGCGACCGTCATGGTCTCGATCCCCTCGAAGATACCGATCCCGTAGTTGGCGTGGACGACGTAATCGCCCTCGGAGAGGTCGGCGTAGGAGAGGATGCGCTTCCCCGCCGCGATCTTGTGACGGGTCCTCTGTTGTTTTCGTCTGACGGCGTCGGAGCGTTCCTCGTCGGTGCGGGTGGTGAGGACCGCGATCCGCGCGTTCATCAGTTCGTAGCCGGAACTGACCGTCCCGACCCCGACCGTGATCGCCCCTGCGGGGACGGAGTCTGCGTCGGGGACCGCGTCGGAGGGGGCGCGGCGGGCGGGCAGATCGCGTTCGCGAAGCGATCCCGTAAGGGCGTCCGCCTCGGCGTCCGAGCCCGCGAGAAGCAGGATGCGATAGCCCCCCGCAAGGAAGGAGCCGATCTCCTCCGCGAGCATCTCGAACCGCCCGGCGTAGGAGACGGTGCGGCGGCAGCGGAAGCCGAACAGCCCCGCGAGCCGGGTCGCGCCGATTCCGCCCCCGAAGGGGTTGACGTGGACGGCGACCGTATTCGCGAGAGACCGATCGAACGCGGCGGCGGTCGGGGGCGCGATCGCGTATTTGCCGACGAGCGTTCCCGCGTCGAGCAGGTTTTTCAGGGTCTCGAGGACGAGCGCCGATTGCCCGTCCAGCCGTTCGCGCACCTCGCTCGTACCGAGCAGGAACGCGACGGGACGCCCGTTCCCCGGAAGAAAGTCGAATAAAGTCGAACCGTCGGGGGAAACCAGCGGAAAGTATTTGTCGAGGAACGAGAGGTCGGTCCCGCCGTCGAGCGCCGCGAGTTCTGCGGAATAGACCTCGCGGGCGTGGGTCAAGAGATCGGCTTCCCCGTCGGTCGACAGCGCCCTGTTCTTCCCGGAACGGGGCGGGGGCGCGGGGAGTTTGGCGATCTCCGATGCGATCACCTCCCGCACTTTCGCAAGCGTTTCGGGGGTGGGCAGGATCTCGCGGGCGGGCAGGAGCGTGATGGGCTCGTTCTCGGTTTCGGTGATCCTTTGGGTCAGGGGATCGAAGCGGCAGACGCGGTCGATCTCGTCCCCGAAAAAGTCGAGCCGCAGGGGCGCCGTCTCACCGCCCGGGAACACGTCGACGATCCCGCCTCTGCGGGCGAACTGACCCGCGGATTCGACCGTGTCGACGCGGCGGTAGCCGTTCTGTGCAAGGGTCTTCGACAGTTCGTCGGGCGAGAGGATCGCGCCCTGTCTGACGACCGTCCCCGCGCCGGCGAGCCGCTCGGCGGACACCGTCGGCTGAAGCGAGGCGAAGGGGGTGGTGGCGATCGCGTCGAAGTCGCCCGAGATCGCCCGATACAACACGGAAAGCCGCTCACGTTCAAGATCGTGAGAGGCGGTCATATGATGTAAGCAGAATTCCCGTGCGGGGTAGGCGGCGGCGCGGAGCCCGGCGTCGGAGAGCATCGCGGAAACGCGGATCGCCTCGGCTTCGTCCCGGCAGAATACCAGGGCGGGTCGGTGCGACGGGTCGGCGCGGTGATCCCGGATCGCCTCGGCAAGGAAGGCGTCCGCCGCTCCGCCGGACAGACCGTTGACGACGATCGGGAGGGGATTCTTTGCCGCGACCGTCTCGGAAAGCGCGATCACGGCGCCGCGGAACTCCCTGTCCAGGCGGATGGGGTTGGTGATCTTCAGCATTTATGATCCTTTACGTCAATGGGAATAGCGGTTCATGGCGTCCTCGATCCTGCCGGACACGATCAGCGCCGCGGCGTCGTAAAAGTCGGCTGCGCGGTCTGCGATCTTCTTCGCGTCCTCCTCGGGCAGTTTGCCGAGCACCCAGTCGACGAGGTCGTAATCGGGGCGGGGTTTTTGACCCACGCCGATCCGTATCCGCGGGAACGCGTCGCTCCCGAGCAGCTCGGAAATATTGCGGAGCCCGTTGTGCCCGCCGTGAGAGCCGTTCCTGCGGATGCGGATCCTGCCGGGCTCGAAGGAGATATCGTCGCAGAGGACGAGGATCTTTTCGGGCGGGATCTTGTAGAACGCCGCCGCCTCGCGCACCGATTCGCCCGAGAGGTTCATAAAGGTCTCGGGTTTCAGGAGCAGCACGCCGCGTCCTTCGAGCGCGCCCCGTCCGGTCAGCCCCTTGTGCGCCGAACGGTCGATCTTCACCCCCGCCTTTTCCGCGATGGCGTCGATCGCGACGAATCCCGCGTTGTGCCGGGTCCCCCGGTACTTGTCGCCGGGGTTGCCGAGCCCGACGATCAGCCATTCGACCGGGGGCAGCGGCTCCTCTTTCTTTCCGGAAAAGATCCTCCGGAACAGTTCGTTCAGGTCAGCCATCGTTTGTCAGCGTCCTCCGAGTTCGGCGTACCTTTGATCGAGGTCGCGGATCCACGCCTCGCTCCCGGCGTCGCTCGGCATCGAGAATCCGCCGCGCGGGGAGAGCGAGAGCGAGCCGATCTTCGGTCCGTCGGCAAGACACGAACGCTTGAACTGCTGCGAGAAGAAGCGGCGGAAAAAGGTCTTCTCCCACCGGTAGATCTCGTCGAGCGAATAGTCGGGAGCAAACGCGGTCGCGGCGAGCCTGAGGATCTTGCCCGGGGCGAAACCGCAGCGGACCGCGTACCAGAGAAAGAAGTCGTGCAGTTCGTAGGGACCGACAATCCCCTCGGTCTTCTGCGCGATCTCGCCGTTCTCGGGCGGGAGCAATTCGGGACTGACCGGGGTGTCGAGGATATCCCGCAGAACGGCGGCGACGGCTTTCTCGCCCTTGCTTTCGTAATCGTTTGCGACGGCGGAAACGAGGTGGCGCATCAGGGTCTTCGGAACGCCGGCGTTGACGCCGTACATCGACATATGGTCGCCGTTGTAGGTCGCCCAGCCGAGCGAGAGTTCGGAGAGGTCGCCCGTCCCGACGACGAGCCCGCCTTCCCCGTTCGCGATATCCATCAGGACCTGCGTGCGCTCACGCGCCTGCGCGTTCTCGTAGACGGCGTTCGTATTCTTCGGATCGTGTCCGATATCTTTGAAATGCTGCGAAACAGACGCCTTGATATCGACCTCGGAGAAACCCGCGCCGAGCGACGCGGCAAGTTTCTCGGCGTTCGATCTGGTGCGCCCCGTGGTGCCGAAGCAGGGCATCGTGACCGCACGAACAGCCGTCCGGGGGAGCCCCAGACGGTCGACGGCGGCGACCGAGACCAGAAGCGCGAGCGTGGAATCCAGCCCGCCCGAAACGCCGACGACGGCGCACTTCGCGTACGCCCGTTCCATCCGGGAGGCGAGCGCGCGGGATTGGATATTGAGGATCAGATCGCAGCGCCGTTTCAGTTCCGCGGGATCGCCCGGAACGAAGGGCAGCCGCGGGACGGCGGGGGTCGGGACGTCTCTCTTGTGAAGGTCGAACGACACCTTGTCCCAGATCCCGGGGATCGCAGCGAGCGGGGAGCGGAGGCGCTCCGAGAGGATATATTCGAGGTCGACTGAGGCGGAGAGGATCGGGGCGTCCGAGAAGGGCTCGGCTTCCGCGACGATCTTCCCCGTCTGTGCGATCAGCCCGTGACCCGAAAAGACGAGGTCGGTGCCGCTCTCTCCCCTGCCCGCGCCCGCCCAGACGTAGGCGGACTTGATCCGCTCGGAATGGACCGCGACGAGATCGCGCCGGATCTTTGCGCGTCCGACGGTCTCGGGATCGGCGGCAAGATTCACGATCAGCGCGGCGCCCGCCGCGGCGTGTCCGACCGAGGGAGGGACGGGCAGCGAAAGATCGTCCCCGATCTCGCAGGCAACCGTAATTTTTGAATCTCCCGCGCAGGTAAAGAGTTGGCGCACGCCGAAAAGACAGGTCTCGCCCGCATAAGAGATCACGAGATCCTCCCCGGGCGCCGAAGCGAATACCCCGCCGGGAACGCTCTTCGGCACGATCCCGAGAAGTCTACCGCGGAAGGCGGCGGCGGCGGCGTTATACAGTTTTCCTCCGACGGCGACGGGCAGCCCGATAAACGTGAGCAGATCGAGTTCCGCCGTCCCGTCGAGGTAGTCCCGGAGCGCCGATTCCGAAGCGGAGAGCAGACAGGACGAACGGTAGAGTTCCCCCGCCGTCGCCGTCGTCAGGGCGAGTTCCGGGGTCACGGCGACCGAGATCCCCGCGTCCGCCGCTCTCTCCGCGAGCGAGACGAGTTCCGCGGCGTTCGCTTTGGGATCGCCCACCCGCGCGTTCGGGTTCAGCGCGCCTACGATCAGAAATCCGTCTTTCATTTGGTTGTCATCCTTTCCTGTGGGTCAGTCGGCGTTCTCCTCGCGTACCAGGATCAGTTCGGAGGCGTAGGGCAGCGCCTTGATCGCGTCGCAGAGCGTATGCCACTCGTTCAGTTTGTGCGAGCGGCGCGCGTAATACATATTAATCAACACCTCGTAGTTGAGGGTGACCGTCCGGAGTTGGTTGTAGCTTTCGGGGAGCAACTGGATCATATCGAGCCAGTCCCCGCGGTCCTTGGTCTCGACGAAGCGCAGCCGCGCCTCCTCGAGATACGAGATGATCCCGTCCAGAACGGCGAGCCCCTTTTCGCTCATCCCGTCGCAGGAGAAGTCCTCCCGTCCGAAGGGTTTGGCGTGGATCTTGTGCATCGTACTGGTCGAGTTGGCGACCGTTCCGACCTTATAGGTATCGAATTCCTTCCACCAGTAGAGCGGTCCCGTGATATCCATCGAGACCAGGACCTGGCGGAGAAACTTCCGGTGATCCGAGCCCGCCTTCGCCAGTCTGCGCGCGAGCGACAGATCGTTCGGTCCGAGGACGAAGGTCCCGTCGGGCTCCGTACGGCTGTCGTAGCGGTCCCAACTGTTCAGGGGGTTGCGGGCGCCGCGAATGGCGTTTTCAAAGTTCATGACCGAGATCCGTTCGACTTTCAGCATATCTTCCTCCGTTTTTCGGGGGCGTGCGCCCTCCGGTTATTTGATCGCGGGTATGGGTTCAGAGCCGTTTGAAATGGTAAACCGCGGCGTCGAAGTCGCGCAGGGATCTCCAATCGAGAGGCAGCCCGATCTCCGCGAGCGTGCTTCCGCGGAGGGTCGTCCCCGTCTCCTCGACAAGATAATCCGACGCGGGATCCAGCCCCGGCAGGCGCGGGATCAGCCGTTCGCCGTTGGTGAGGTGGAAGAGTTTGACCAGCGTCAAAGCCGCCTTCGACTTGTCCTTCGCGACGAGCAGGAATCCGAACGCCTGCCCGTCAAACGGGTCCGCGACGCGGTAGAGGTCGCCCGTAAGGATCAGATCCTCGTCGCGGCGGTAGAGCGCGTTCTGTTCCCCGATCTGCGCCTTTTCCTCCTCGGGGAGTTTCGAGAGATCGAGTTCGTAGCCGGTCGGTCCGAGATGCGCGACGGCGCACCGGGTGGCGAAGGGGGTCGTGCGCCCGTTCTGGTGATTGGGGCAGACCGAGACGTGGCAGGACATGGCGGATGGGGGGTAGCCGTAGGACGTGCCGTACTGGATCATGCAGCGCATCCCCGCGTCGGTGTCGTCCGACGTCCAGATCTGCGGGAAGTAGCGGAGCATCCCGAAGTCAAAGCGCGAGCCGCCCCCCGAACATCCCTCGAAGAAGACCCCGGGATTGGCAAGCACGATACGGTCGAACAGATCGTAGAGTCCAAGGGCGTATTCGTGGGCGAAGCACAGGGCGTTACGCGGATCGGCGGCGGATGACCAGAGATCCGAGACGTTGCGGTTGCTGTCCCATTTGACGTAGTCGATCCCGTTCTCCCGGATGACCCGGTTGACCGTCTCAACGAGATAGTCGCGGACGTCTTTGCGGGTGATATCGAGGACGAGCTGCCGCCGCGAAAGAAGCGGCTCGTAGCCGGGGCAGCCGATCGCCCAATCGGGATGGGCGCGATAAAGGTCGGAATCGGGATTGACCATCTCGGGCTCGAACCAGAGACCGAACTTGAGCCCGCGGGCGCGGCAGCGGTCGACGATGGGTTTCAGCCCGTCGGGAAGTTTGTTCCGGTTGACCGTCCAGTCGCCCAGCCCCGCGGAATCGTTGACCCGGGCGCCGAACCAGCCGTCGTCGAGAACGAAGGTGTCGATCCCGGTCCCCTCGGCGGCGTCGATGATGGCGAACAGCCGTTCGTAATCGAAGTCGAAATAGGTCGCCTCCCAGTTGTTGACCACGATCGGGCGGGGTTTCAGGGCGAAAGCGGGGTTGACGATATGCGCGCGGGCGTAGTCGTGGAACGCGCGGGAAAGTCCGCCGATCCCCTCGGACGAGTAGACCAAAACCGCCTCGGGCAGATCGAACCTCTCCCCCGGGGCGAGCGTCTTCGCAAACGCGAAATCGTTGATCCCCCCGGTCAGACGGGTGGTGCCGTTCTGCGCCCCCTCGCACGAGATCTTCCACGACGACGAGTAGACGAGCGCCATCCCGTAGCAGCGCCCCGCGTTCTCGCTCGCCGTCCTTTCGACGAGGGCGGCGAAGGGATTTAAGGAGGCGGAACTGCTGACGCGTTTGGAATCGACCGAGGTGACGCCGTGCCGGATCGGCGTGCGCTCGGGCGTGCGCTCACGCGCCCACGCGCCGTAAAGCGTGATCAGATCGAAATCGTTGCCGAAAAGGTCGAGCGACGCGGAAAAGGCGCGGAGGATCTTGCAGTCGGTCTTCCCGGTATTGGTGATCCGCGCCGAACGGACGATCGCAGGGCAATCGTCGAACACGGTATAGAACAGGTCGACCGACACCCCTCTGACGGGGTCGGAAAGCGTGATCGCGAGCGTCTCGCCCCCGAAGGAGGTCGGGAGCCCCGCGAGTTTGTGCTCCTTTACGATCCGGTAGCCGGTATAGGTCAGATCGAGCGCCGTTTCGCCCGCGGCGCCGCGCAAAATCAGCATCGGCTCGCGGTAGTCGCCCCTCCCGTAGGCGGGGGCTTCGGACAGGATCTGATTCCGGCTCAACCTACCGGGGACGCGGGCTTCAAACGAGGTCGCCGCCTCTCCCCGGTACAGGGCAAGATCGTCGGACGGACCGATCGGCGCGCCGAAATAACGGTGTTCGAGCACCCCGTCGGTGACGCCCATCGCGTAGGTAACGCCCTTCCCCGTCAGGGTGAAGGTCGCCGTCTTTTGGTCAAATGCGATCATACTCGGTTCCTTTCCTTCGGAATAATCATTCGGAGAGCAGTTCGGGCGGCAGCACGTCGCCGTACGAGACGGTATAGCGCCATTCGACGGCGTCCCCCGGAGAGAGGGGATACGCGGAGGCGCTCCGGTCGATGAAAGCGCCGTTGACCAGAACGATCCAGCCCGATTCGCCCCCCGCCGAAAACTCAGCGAGATCGTTGATCGAGGAAACGTAGAACGTGCCGCCGAAAACCGATCGGTACGCGATGCGCAGACGCGCGGGTTTTTCGGCGCGGAGAAGAAGATCGAACGCTGTCATCCCCTCCGTATAGAGAAAACGCGTTTCGGGCAGGTAGACCAACCCGTCGGGCAGTTCGTTCCTTACCGAGGAGGAGAGTTCGTCCAAACGTCCGTCGAGCGCAAGGCAGTCGATCGAGAGCGTGACGGTATCCGCCCCCTCGGGGATCTCCTCCTGATGGAAGGCGTAGTGTTCGTCGACCGTCTCGACCCGCCCGAAAAGCAGGATCGCGCAAACGATCGCGGCGAGCAGCAGGTAGCCCGAAAGAACGGTCAACCAGATCCGTTTGGTCGGCATAACGCGCTCCCGTCAGCGGCTGCTGTCGTAGTAGGGATACTCGATCCGCTTGACGTCGATCCGCTCCCAGTTCGCGAAGTCGTTGGCGTCGCCCGTGATCTTGTAGGTGATGAGATTCCAGTCGCGGGATGCGGTCGTCCGGTTGGCTTTCGCCCCGTTCATGTAGAAGTAGCGCACGACCTCCTCGTCCTCCCCGATATCGTCGACCGATCTCCCGACGGCGGTGTGGTCGAGCCCGAGCGCCTCGAGGATGGTCGGGCAGAGATTCTCGTGGGAGAGTTGCTTCTGCGAGCGCCGAAGCGGGACGGTCGTATCTTCCCCTGCCGGCTTGATCATCAGGACCGGGACGCGCTCTCCGGTATCGGGCTCACCCGTCAGGACGTTCTCGATCTCGTCCGCGTGTTCGAGGTCGGTGATGGTCCCCGTTCTGCCGTGGTCGGCGGTCACGATGATCGTCGTCTTATCGTAGAGACCCGCCTCTTTCAGCTTGTCGATATAGATCAGCAGCGTGCCGATATCGCCCCGCGTCTGCTGGAGCAGTCCCTCGCGCTTTCCCTCCTTGTCGGTCGGGAAGGTCGTCCGGTTGCCGGCGGCGTCCATGTAATAGGGTTCGTGCGAGCCCGACAGATGGTAGAACAGGTAGGTCGCGGCGGTGTCCTTCACGGTGAGACCGTCGCGGACGAGGTCGGCGCGGAAACGGACGTCGTCGCTCGAATACACGTCGTATTTCGCGTCGGGATCGTCGTAGATATAGGTGAAATAGTCGTTGGTGTAGTAGTGGAAGTAGGGTTTCAGCGCCTCGGGCGTCCAGCGGTAGGATGAGAGGATCATCATGGCGGAAAGGATCCTCCCCTTCGGCGGGAGTTCCATCGGGGGCGCGGCGTTCTCGACCGTGCCGATCAGCCACTCGGCGTTCCCGATGGTGTAGGGGACGTCGGTGTAGATCCGCGCGTCGATCTTGTTCTCGCGGAGCGCGGCGAGGAAAGGAGAGGTCGTAAAGGCGTTTTCAAGGTATTCTCTCGGCTTCACCGAATAGTCGGTCCTGACCCCGGTGAGCAGATAGGCGACCGAGGGATAGGTGCGCGAGTAACTGCCGACGAAGTTCTCGTAGAAGGTGAAGCCGCCGAGTTTGTTTTCGAGTTCCGGCTCGGCTTCGAGGATCGCGTCGGCGTACTTGTTGTCAAAGCGGTCGAGCAGGAAGACGACGACGTTATTGTTCTCCGAAACGTCGTAGATCCCCTCGCGTTTGAGGTAGCCGTTCTGGGAATTGTCGTAGAGCGAATCGGAGGTCAGGAGCATCACGATCAGGGCGACGGTCTGCGCGACGAACAGGAGCCCCGCGATCCCGCGGACGGCGTACTTCCAGATCTTCGGGAACAGATAATGGACGAGGAACGGAAGCAGGATCAGGATCACCCAGAGCGCCAGGTTGAGTATCGTTTTCACGCGGTAATCGTGCCACGCGACGTCGGCGCCGTCGAGGGTGCCGTGGTCGATATTGAACAGGTTGCACTGCAGATAACCGCAGACGAGAAAGCCGACCGAGAGCGACACGAGGGCGTTGTGGATCTTGCCCCGAACGAGGGTCAGGAGCGCGCCGAGGGCGGCGAACACTCCGAGCGCAAGAAAGATCAGGGGCGGGGTCAGCGTCCGGATCCCGAACGGCAGGAAACTGTTGTTCTTGACGAAAACCTCAAGCGGCTGGAAAAGGCAGAACGTATAAGCGACGGCAAACGAGACCGGCAGGGCGTTGAACAGCCGCTGCTTCCAGTTCCGTTTGTCGCGCCAGAGAAAGGCAAGTTTTTCGCCCGCCGTCGCCGGACGCTTCTTCTTTTCCGGGGCGGGTGCCGTCGGTCTTTCGACGTTGGAGTCCATAGGATATCATCCTCGCTTTAAAAGTTTTATCTTGCATATTATATCATTTTACGCGCGAATTGTAAAGAGTGAAATCAAAAAAAGTGCGCCGCCGCGCCGTTTGAACAAAAATTGTGGGGAAACGGGTTGACAAGCGTTCAATTTTATGCTACAATCATTTTCGTTTGAACGCCCCGCTGGGGCGAGATCCCTTTTCCGGCCCGACCGGAGGGGAAAAACGGAAGGAAAACGGAATGCTGACGGAAAAAGAATTTGACGTGCTGACCGCTCTGGAAGCGGCGAAGCGCCCTCTCTCCCAGCGCGCCCTGGCAAGCAGCGCGAAGATCTCGCTCGGGATGATCAACAAGACCGTTGCCGCCCTCTCCGAAAAGGGGCTGATCGCGGACGGAACGGTCACCGAGGCGGGGCTCGCGGCGCTGGAGCCCTACCGCGTAAAACGGGCGGTGTTCCTTGCGGCGGGATTCGGCTCGCGCCTGGTCCCCATCACGCTGAACACGCCGAAGCCGCTGGTACGGGTCAAGGGCAAACGCATCATCGATTCTCTGCTCGACGCGATCGTTTCGGTCGGGATCGAGGAGATCTATATCGTGCGGGGGTATCTCGCGGATCAGTTCAACCAACTGCTCCCGAAATATCCGAATATCGTGTTCATCGACAACCCGCTGTATATGGAGGCGAACAACATCAGTTCCGCCCTCGTCGCGCGGCACTTCCTTGAAAACGCGTATATCTGCGAAGCCGATCTTCTGCTCTACAATCCCGCCCTCATCACGAAGTACCAGTACCGCTCGAACTACCTCGGGATCCCGATGGAGCGCACCGACGACTGGTGCCTCGAAACCAAGCGCGGGATCGTCACCAAGATCGGGATCGGCGGCACGAACTGTCACCAGATCGTCGGCGTCTCCTACTGGAACAAGGAGGACGGCGCACGGCTCGGGCGGCAGCTCGAGGAGGATTTCAACGCCCCGGGCGGCAAGGAGCGCTTCTGGGATCAGGTCGCGCTCGAAAATCACATCTCCGATTACAAGGTCGGGGTGCGCGAATGCCGCTTCGAGGACATCTGCGAGATCGACACTTTCGCGGAGCTGCAGAAACTCGACGAGACCTACCGCATCCGGTAAAGATCCCCTCTCCCGTTTTCGGGGGGCGGTTATCAAAAATCAAGCGCAGACCGTGCAAAACGGTCTGCGCGTTTTTGGTTCCGAGGGGATCAGAGGGCGGCGGTGATGCCCGCGAGCAGATCGGAAAATTCCTCGTAGGCGGGCAGATCGGGGTTGTCCCGTTTGATCTTTTCGGTCGAGCGGAAAAGGAAGCCGGCTTTGCTCGCGCGGATCATCCCGAGGTCGTTGAAACTGTCCCCGGCGGCGACGGTCTCGAATCCGATCGACTGCAGGGCGCGGACGGTCGAAAGTTTGGAGTTGGCGATCCGCATCCGGTAGCCGGTGATCTCCCCGTCCGGGGCGACCTCGAGCGTGTTGCAGAAAAGGGTCGGCATCCCGAGTTTCTCCATCAGGGGGGCGGCGAACTGCTCGAAGGTGTCCGAGAGGATCAGCACCTGGGTCTTCTTGCGCAGCGCGTCGAGAAAGTCCTTCGCGCCCGGGAACGGATCGATCCCGGAAATGACTTTTTTGATCTCGTTCAGCCCGAGCTTGTGTTCCTTCAGGATCGCGAGCCGGAACTGCATCAGTTTGTCGTAGTCGGGCTCGTCGCGCGTCGTGCGTTTGAGTTCGTCGATCCCGGTCGCGCGGGAAAAGGCGATCCAGATCTCGGGGACGAGCACCCCTTCCATGTCAAGGCATACGATGTTCAACGTGGTTTCTCCTTTGGTCTTCCTATGTATTTGCTCCCGTTTCCGGGGGTTTACCGTTTGCGTTCGGTTTTCAGACGGGCTGCCGCCGCGAGCAGCGCGTTCTTTTCGTTTGCGGTCTCGCCTCTTGACGCAAGGTCGAGCAGCGTCGCGAGCGTTTCTTTCAGAGCCGGTCCCGCGGGGATTCCGATCGCTTTGAGATCGTCCCCCCGGACGGCGAGTTCGGAGAGGGTCGACGGGCGCCCGGTCGCAAGGAAAGCGTCGATCGCGCTGTCCGCCGCCTCCGCGTTTCCGTCGCCGTACGCTTTTGCGAGCAGGACGGCGTCGCGGGCGGTATCCTCGCCGTATCGGATAAGGAAGGCAGCCGCGGCAAAAAGGTCGGTCGGCAGCCCGTCCGAATAAGCGGAGACGGCGAGGGAGGCGCGTTTTTCGCTCTTCCGGTCGGTTTTGAGCGCGCGGAACAGGGCGGCGACTCCGTTTTCTCCGAGAGACAAACCGAGGGCGGCGAGCGCGAGAACGGGGTCGGACGAGAGACCCCCGGCGGCTCTCGCGGCGGCGTCCCATTTTTCCCCGATCGGGGAAAGGGCGGGAACGGCGGCGAAAAGCGCGTCGCGGTAGGCGAGCAGAACGCCCTCCGACGATTTTCCGGAAAGCAGTTTCAGAAGTTCCTCCCGGATCCGTTCGGGCGAAACGCGGGTAACGGTCGGGGCGAGTTTACAAAGCGCGGCGGCGGTCGCGGGCTCGATCGCAAAACCGAGCGTCGACGAGAAGCGGAGCGCCCGCAGGACGCGGAGCGAATCCTCCGAAAAACGGCGTTCGGGCTCTCCGACCGCGCGGATGATCTTGTGTTTGACGTCGGCTTGTCCCCCGAAGGGATCGGTCAATCCGTCGGACGGCGAGTACGCCATCGCGTTGACGGTAAAGTCGCGGCGGGCAAGGTCCTCCTCGAGCGAGGGGGTGAAGATCACGTCGTCGGGGTGCCTGCCGTCCGAATAGCCGCCGTCGATCCGGAAAGTCGTCACCTCGTAGGGCTCGCCGTCGGAAAGTACCGTCAGCGTGCCGTGGGCGATCCCGGTCTCGATCACGCGGAAATCCGCGAAAACGCGTTTCATTTCGTCGGGGGAGGCGGAGGTCGTCAGGTCGTAATCGTGGGGGGCGACGCCGCGGCAGAGGTCACGGACGCATCCGCCGACAAGATAAGAGGGATAGCCGCAGGACGCCAGCCGTTCCATCAGGGCAAGGCAGCCCGCCGGGATCGAAAAGTCCATCGGTTCCCTCTCCTTTCGGCGTTTTTTACAGTATAGCACACAACGCTCCGCTTTTCAAGTTCTTTTCGGTCTGCGGAACGGCTTTTTTCGCTTTTTTGAAAGAAACGGTTGCGAAAAAAGGCGCGGTATGCTATACTGTTCGGAGAAAAATAACGGAGGGGCGTTATGACCATCAGAGAGGAATCGCTGGAAGCGCACAAAAAATGGGGGGGCAAGATCGAGGTGATCTCGCGCGTTGAGATCAACGACCGGCACGACCTTTCGGTCGCGTACACGCCGGGCGTGGCGGAGCCCTGCCTCGCCATTGAGAAGGATCCCGAACTCTCCTGGTCCCTGACCCGCCGCTCGAATCTGGTGGCGGTGATCACCGACGGGACCGCCGTGCTCGGGCTCGGGGACATCGGACCCGAAGCCGGGATGCCGGTCATGGAGGGGAAATGCGCCCTGTTCAAGGCGTTCGCGGACGTCGACGCCTTCCCGATCTGCGTCAAGACCAAGGACGTCGACGAGTTGGTGAAGACAATCTACCATATCTCGGGCTCGTTCGGCGGGATCAACCTCGAAGATATTTCCGCGCCCCGCTGTTTTGAAGTCGAGCGGCGGCTCCAGGAGATCTGCGACGTCCCGGTCTTTCACGACGATCAGCACGGGACCGCGGTCGTGGTCGGCGCGGCGCTGCTGAACGCCCTGAAAGTGGTGAAGAAAAAGATCGGGGAGATCAGATGCGTCGTAAACGGCGCCGGCTCCGCCGGGATCGCGATCGGGCGGCACCTGCTCCGGCTCGGGCTCGGGGAATTGATCATGGTCGACCGCGCGGGGATCGTCGAAAAGAGCGAGCCGTGGGTCAACCCGGCGCAGAAGGAGATGGCTCGGATCACCAACCCGCGGGGACTTCGCGGAACGCTTGCCGACGCGGTGAAGGGCGCCGACGTCCTGATCGGCGTGTCCGCGCCCGGCGTGGTCACCCCCGAAATGATCGGCTCGATGGCAAACGACCCGATCGTCTTTCCGATGGCGAATCCGACCCCCGAGATCATGCCCGACGAGGCGATGGCCGCGGGAGCCCGGATCGTCGGGACCGGGCGCAGCGACTTTCCCAATCAGATCAACAACGTCCTCGCGTTTCCCGGCATCTTCCGGGGCGCGCTCGACTGCCGCGCGTCGAAGATCAACGAGGAGATGAAGACCGCCGCGTCGTTTGCGATCGCCTCTCTGATCCCCGAAAACGAGTTGTCGGAGACCAATATCATCCCGTCCGCGCTCGACAAGAGGGTCGCCCGCGCCGTTGCCGACGCCGTGATCGAAGCGGCGAAAAAGACGGGGGTTTCACGAATTTAAGCCCGAAGATCCCAGATAATCGAAAATCTTATACGCGTCGCCCGCCCCCATCACGACCGTCACGTCGTTTGGGCGGGCGGCTTTTTTCATCTCGCTTGCCGCCTCCGCAAAGCCGCCGACCGCCGCCGCCTTTTCCCCGATCGCCCGCGCCAGCGTTTGATTCGAGACGCCGAGATCGTCGGTCTCCCGCGCCGGGAAGATCGGCAGGACGAGGACCCGGTCCGCCAAACCGAGCGCAGAAGCGAAGCCGAAAAGATCCGCTTTCGTCCGGGAATAGGTGTGCGATTGAAACGCGACGGTCAGCCGTCCCCTACAGAGGGGGCGCAGGGCGGATAACGACGCCGCAATCTCGCTCGGGTGGTGGGCGTAGTCGTCGTACCAGAGCGCGCCGCCCCATCCGCCGCGCAGGGTCAGGCGGCGGTCGGGGAGAGAAAAGCCGCGGAGCGCCGAGGCGGAGCGTTCGATCGGCACCCCGACGGAGTGCGCCGTAACACACGCGGCGAGGGCGTTTTCGAGATTGTGCAGCCCCGGGACCGGGAGCGACAGTTCCCCGGCGGCGTCCCCCCGGAAAACGAGTTTTGCCGCCGTGCCGACAGCCGTTTCGCGGATATGCCGCGCAAAGAGATCCGCGCCGGGGGTGTGACTGGAAAAAGTCAGCGTCTTCCCCTCCCCGGCAAGGTCCCGCAAGGGAGGCGGCACGATCCGGGTCCCGCCGCCCGCAAGATATTTCCCCGCCGAGCGGGACAGAGCGGCGAAGTCGGGGAAATAGTCGACGTGGTCGAGTTCCAGATTGAGGAGCAGCGCGTGGGTCGGTGAAAACGAGAGAAACGAGTCGGTGTATTCGCACGCCTCGGCAAGAAACAGATCCCCCGCCCCGACGCGGAAGGTCGCGCCGTCAAAAAGCGTGCCGCCCGAGACCGTCGTGGGGACGCGCCCCGCAAACGAAAAGATCCGGTCGAGCATCGCGGTCACCGTGGTCTTCCCGTGGCTGCCCGCGACGGTCACGCGGATCGGACTGTCCCGCATAAGGTACGAAAGGAAGTCGGAGCGCGAGATCACGGGAACGCCGCGCTCTTTCGCCCGGATCAGCGTGGGATGGTCGGGCTCGACCGCGGCGGTATAGATCACGGCACAGACCGCGGCGGCAAAATCGTACCCCTCCGGGTAAACGGCGATCCCGGCGTCCGAAAACGCGTAGCGGACCTCCTCCCGCCGGTCTTCCCCCTCGACCGAAAAGCCCCGGAGCGCGGCGATCTTCGCAAGCGGCGCCATCCCGACCCCGCCGATCCCGATAAACCGGAGACGCGCCCCGGGAAAAAGCAGTTTCGCCGTCCCATCCCCGCCGCGCAACGTATTCTTCGTCAAACCGATCACCCCCACGCAGGATATGCGGGACGCGGCGCTTTTGCTATTCAAGCGGCTGATTTTTCTTTCACGATTCTAAACCAATTTTAATTTTATCGCGCATATTATTAACACTCTATTCATAGTTCGCACATTATTCGTTCTTGAATTTCCAGTATAATGAAATTGACTGTATGAGAATGACGTCCGGGAGCAATACTGAAATCGGTAAGCCCCCCGCTTTCGCGCGGGCAGAAAGAGGTCGACGTTCCATGCAGATCACCGATATCAAGATCAGAAAACTGTTTTCCGACGGCCCGATGAAGGCGATCGTTTCGGTCACCTTCGACAACGCGCTGGCGGTCCACGACATCAAGGTCATTTACGCCCACGACCGCACCTTTATCGTGATGCCCTCGCGGAAGAATCCCGACGGCACCTACCGCGACATCGTCCACCCCATCAACGCAGGGTTCCGCGCCTCGCTTGAGAACGCGGTGCTGGACGCCTACCGCGCGGCGGAGATCGAGGCGAAGGAGAACGCGGAGAACGGAACGGCAGCCGAAACCGAGGAAGCGCCCGTCTTCAGCTGATCCGACGGGATCACGCAATGTAACGAAATAAAAAAGGATCCGAAAAGAAACGGATCCTTTTTCATATTTTCAGAAGTGGTTTTTGCGAACTATTATCGTCTGTCCAGCCCCAATTCTTTGAAATTTGCACAGACTCTACCAAGCCAATTGCGAATTAGTTGATCATACTTTGAGTCATATTCTTTCCACCATTGACTACAAACATAGAAACCTTCGATCTTATCGGTCCAGTACCTATTATGCGTTTTAATCTTAATCTTTGTTTCACTGTCAACAAACAACGGATACGATAGCCCAAGTTTATCGCGAGAATAATCCCGATCATGCAACCGAATGATCTCTTGTGATGTAAGTTTATGATTTTTAAGCAGGTACGAAACAATTCTCCTGACCCAGTTTTGAATAGTTTCCCCTGACGGTGAAGGAGGAGGCGGTGTTGGTCCGTCCGGTATCTTGTCCGGTATCTTGTCCGGTATCTTGTTCACATAAAATTCAAAATCATTGAGTGCAAGATCTATTACATCTTCTTGAAAACTATCCGAAAAATACAACTTGACAACTTCTTTTAGGTCGATCTGCTCAAGTTCTGTTTTGATTCTGCTCACTTCGTCTTCAATTCGCTTGTTCTCTAAAACAAACTTGATTACTTTCTCGACAGAGAAACCCTCTTTTTTGAACAGTTCAAAAAAAGTTTCACCCCTGCTATCGTCATTCTTCCATTCCGTTTTTATGTAATTCGGCGTATCGTCAACTAAAGCGTAAATATAAATGGCATCGCAAATCAAAACGCCTATTTTCAATGATAAAAGGCGCATATAACTTAACAGTTGATCTCTGAATCTATTCTCAAAAGGATAGTTAAGCTGTTTTAATTCTACGATAAACAAATCTTTGTTTTCGTAAGAATCTCGAATGATGATATCGGGAATAACGCGGTCTGTGGAGCCGACACGAATAGATCTGTGAGGATCAATTTCTCCTGAAAGTTGACTGTATCCAAAACTCTCGGCAAAAACACGCTCAAACAACCATTGAATACGTTCTTCTTTTGCGCTTTCGTTCAGCTTCATTAAGCTGCGAATCTGTTCCCATTTTGTTACCATACGTTCTACCTCGATTGTAAAACTTAAATCAACCTACATACTTAATTATAACTTCAGCGCGAACAATTGTCAAGATAATGAAGAACGAGGAGACAGTTGCTTCTCCGGATTAACAAAACAACGACAATGATGTTTCAGCATTGTCGTTGTTCGGCTTTTGAAGAATAACGCCCCCTTTTACGCGTCTTCCCCTTCGGGGGCTTTTTTCTTTTTGGCTTTGCGCCTCGGTTTCGCGGGCAGATCCTCCGCGGGAACGGTTTCGGGGACGGCGGGCGTTTCCTCCGACGGCGCGGCGTCTTCTACGACGGGGACCGGCGCCGGGGCTCTGTCGTCGCAGTAGGCGAAGAAATCGAGCACCTCTTTTTCGTAGCGGCCGCGCTCGACGAGATAGCTCATCCCGTGGTCGGCGCCCGGCACGATCAGGAGCCGCTTTTCGGACGCGCAGGCGAGATAGTTCTTATAGGTCATCCAGACGGGAACGAACTTATCAGCCGCGCCGTGTACGAAGAGAACGGGAACGCGGCAACACTTCAGGGCGTCCTCCGCGGAATAGCGGCTGTCGGAATTGTTCAGCTTGCGGCGGCAGATGTCGCTCGCGACCCGTGCGCGGAACCCGGTGAACGGAAGATGCAGATTCTTCTCGGTCACGTATTTCCAAATGGCGTAGGGGGAGGTGAAACCGCAGTCGGCAAGGATGCCGTGGACGCAGTCGGGGAGACTCAACCCCGACGCCATCAGTACCGTCGCCGCGCCCATCGAGATCCCGGCGAGGTAGAGCGGGGTCACGGTATCGTCGCGCCCGGTCAGGTAGTTCACCCAGCTCTGGCAGTCGAAGCGTTCGAGCAGACCGAAGCCCATATAGTCGCCGCTGCTCCCCTTCTGCCCTCTCTGTTCGACGAACAGGACGTTGCAGCCGTTTTTGAACCAGAAGTCGTAGATCACGGCGAAGTCGCGGTACCACGCGGAGCGCCAGCCGTGGAAGGCAACGACCGTCCGTTTGGCGCCGTCGACCTTAAAGTAATGACCGACCAGCCGCGTGCCGTCGAAGCCCTCGATCGCGATCTCCTCACACGGGAGGGCGAGAAGTTTCTCGGCGTTCTCCTTCTGCTCGGCAAAGATCTTTTTCAGTTCGTCGGAACCGGCGAACGCCTCGCGGCGCTTCTCAAACTGCGGCGGGTCCTTCCGGTCGATGGCGAACGAGAGCATCAGCCGGGTGACGGCGTAGGAGATCGCGGTCATGGCGGCGATCCCCGCAGAAGCGGCGGCGACGGCGATCAGAACGGCGTTTCGTTTCTTTTTGTCCATCCCGATCCTCCTTTCAGATTCGGTCGGTCTCCCCCGCCGATCTCTTTTCCAGATTGTCGCGGGCGGTGGAGAGCATCAGTTTGATCCGGTTGAGTTGGTTGACCTCGCTCGCGCCGGGATCGTAGTCGACGGCGGCGATATTGGCGTCCGGGAACGCGTTTTTCAGGGTCTTGATAACGCCCTTCCCCATCACGTGGTTCGGCAGGCATCCGAAGGGCTGGATGCAGACGATATTCGGCACGTCCATCTTGAGCAGTTCGACCATCTCGCCGCAGAGGAACCATCCCTCGCCGTACTGGTTGCCGATCGAAAGGAAGGGCTCGGCGCCCTCCGCCGTGTCCGCGATCGGGACGGGCGGGGTGAAACGGCGGCTCTGCCGCAGCGCGTTTTCGGCGGGTCCGCGCAGATGCTCGAGATAAAAGACCGCCGCGCGGGAGATCAAGGCGTTTTTGGTCGTGCCTCCGAGATATTTATGATGGAAATCGCGGTTGTAGAAGCACATGGTGAAAAAGTCGAGGAAATCGGGGACAACCGCCTCGGCGCCCTCGGATTCGAGCAGGTCGACCAGGTGATTGTTCGCCTGCGGCATATACTTGACGAGGATCTCTCCGACGATCCCGATCCGCGGTTTGCGCTTGGTCTCGTCGATCGGGAACTCGTCAAAGGCGCGGACGATATCGCGGCAGAGTTTGCCGAAGGGCATCTTCTTTTTCGGGTCGGTCAGGGCGTCGATCGCGATCTTCTGCCACTTTTCGTGCAGAGCGTTCGCGGAGCCGGGGGTCAGTTCGTAGGGACGGACGCGGTAGAGACAGCGCATAAAGATATCGCCGATCACGATCGCCCGCACGGTGTCGCGCAGGATCGATACGTTCAGCCGGAAGCCCGAGTTGCGCTCGATCCCCCCGAAACTGAGCGAGATCACCGGGACCTGCGGGAATCCCGCCATCCCGAGCGCCCGCCGGACGAAGCCGATATAGTTGCTCGCGCGGCAGCAGCCGCCGGTCTGCGACATCATCAGGGCGAGCCGGTCGGGATCGTATTTGCCCGACTGCACCGCCTCCATCATCTGTCCGACCATAATGACCGAGGGATAGCAGGCGTCGTTGTTGACGTACTTCAGCCCGAGGTCGATCGCGTTCTTCGACGCGTCGTCGAGCAGTTCGACGTTGTAGCCGTGCCGACGAAAGACCGGGCGCAGGAGATTGAAGTGGAGCGGCGACATCTGCGGGGCGAGGATGGTGTAGCCGCCGTCCTTCATCTCGCGGGTGAACTCGCGGCGCTCGTAACTGTATTCCTTCGGCTCGGGGACGCAGGCGGGGCGCTTGGTCTTCATCGCCGCGATCAGACTGCGGATGCGGATGCGCGCGGCGCCGAGGTTGTTGACCTCGTCGATCTTCAGAACGGTATAGGGTTTTCCGGCGTTTGCAAGGATCTCCGCGACCTGGTCTGTAGTCACGGCGTCAAGACCGCACCCGAACGAGTTGAGTTGGATCATTTCGAGATCGGGGCGACCCGCGACGTACTCCGCCGCGTCGTAGAGCCGCGAATGGTAGATCCATTGGTCGAGGACGCGGAGCGGTCTTCCCTCTCGGTCGACCTGCGGCAGACTGTCCTCCGAAAGAACGTGAAAACCGAAGGAGGCGATCATCTCGGGGATGCCGTGGTTGATCTCCGGGTCGATATGGTAGGGGCGCCCGGCGAGCACCAGCCCGCGCTCTCCCGTCCTTGCCATCCGGTCGAGCAGTTCCCTGCCCTTCGCCCGGATATCGGCTTTCGCCTTTCTTTGTTCCGCCCACGCCGCTTTGACGGCGGCGCGGACCTCGTGCGCCGGGATGTCCCACGCCTCGCGGCAGATCTCGGAGAGGCGCTTTGCGACGTCAGGTTCGCTCTTGAAGGTCAGGAAGGGGTGCAGATAGCGGATCTTGCCCGCCATCACGTCCTCCATATTGTTCTTGATGTTCTCGGGGTACGAGATGACCATCGGGCAGTTGTAACTGTTCTTCGGATTCTCGTTCTCGCGGTATTCGTAGAAGACGGAGGGATGGAAGACCGTCGTGATCCCCTCCCGGATCAGCCATTCGATATGACCGTGCGCGAGTTTCGCGGGATAGCACTCGGATTCCGAAGGAATGGATTCCATACCGAGCTGATAGATCTTCCGGCTCGCGTAGGGCGAGAGGATCACGCGGAAGCCGAGTTTTTTGAAGAAGGTCGCCCAAAACGGGTAGTTCTCGTAGAGATTCAGGACGC
This sequence comes from uncultured Ruminococcus sp., assembly GCA_902779285.1. Lineage (GTDB taxonomy): Bacteria > Bacillota > Clostridia > Oscillospirales > CAG-272 > UBA1740. The sequence goes on along the minus strand of CACZAZ010000010.1, from coordinate 1,221 downwards.
GCGGGATGCCGATCACCCCCCGCGGCGCGTCGGTTTCGGGGAGGGGCTCGTAGCCGAAGAGCCGCTCGCGCTTGTAGGCGTAAAGGTCCTCGCCGCGCTTTGCCGTACCCGCCGCCGCGATCTTCTTCTCGCAGCGGTTGCCGGTGATATACCGCCGTCCGCCCGAGAAGGTGTTGACGGTGAGCAGGCAGTTGTTCTCGCAGCCGCCGCAGCGCGTGGTCGTCCCGGTGTAGGACAGGTTGCGGATCTCCTCGAACGACAAAATGGACGAGGCGCGGCCGTCGTCGTTTTCGCGCGCGATGAGCGCCGCGCCGAACGCCCCCATCACCCCGGAGATATCGGGGCAGATCACGTTGACCCCGGCGATCAGTTCCAGCGCGCGGAGCACGGCGTGGTTGTAGAAGGTGCCGCCCTGCGCGACGATATGTCTGCCGAGGCTGCGGGCGTCGGTCAAACGGATGACCTTGTAGAGCGCGTTTTTGATGACCGAGTACGCAAGCCCCGCCGAAATATCTGCGACCGAGGCGCCTTCCTTCTGCGCCTGCTTGACCTTCGAGTTCATAAAGACGGTGCAGCGCGTGCCGAGGTCGACCGGCGCCTGTGCCGAGATCGCCTCGCGGGCGAACTGCTCCGCCGTAAGTCCGAGAGATTCGGCAAAGTTCTCGATGAACGAGCCGCATCCCGACGAGCAAGCCTCGTTCAGCATAATGCTGTCGACCGTGCCGCCCTTCAGCCGGATGCACTTCATATCCTGCCCGCCGATATCCAGCACGCAGTCGGTCTCGGGGTCGAAGAACATCGCCGCCTTCGCGTGCGCGACGGTCTCGACCTCGCCGTGATCGAGCGAGAACGCCGATTTGAGCAGCTGCTCGCCGTATCCCGTCGAACAGCCGCCCGCGATCTTCGCCCCCTCGGGCAGTACCTTTTCGAGTTCCTCCATCGCGTGGATCGCCGTCTTGACGGGGTTGCCCCGGTTGTTCGCGTAGAAGGTGTGGAGCAGTTCTCCCGCCTCGCCGATCAAAACCAGTTTGGTCGTGGTCGATCCGGCGTCGATACCGAGGTAGCAGCGCCCCTTGTACGTCGCCAGATCGCCGCGCAGAACGCGGGCTTTGGCGTGACGGTCGAGGAACGCCCGGTATTCATCTTCCCCCGAAAAGAGGGGATCCAAACGCTTCGATTCAAAATCGCACCCGGTCGCTTCTTCCAGCCGCGCAAGCAGTT
>CACZAZ010000009.1 GCA_902779285.1 uncultured Ruminococcus sp. | reverse complement strand
TCCCGACGACGATTCCGATCGATAATACCGAACGAACACGCCCTGATCGGTTTCGTAATAGAGGATCACTCCGTTTGACGGCGCAGGATCGCAACTGTTGGACAGGACGACGTTTTGAAGCGTGCAGCGAGTATCGAGGATCGTCATTTCTTCCCTGACGTTCAGAAGATCGCGGATAAAAGGAAGGTCGGTGTCTATATACCCGACAAACACGCTGACGGGATCTGTGGTGGAAAGTTTCAGAAGGATCGGATTCTTATCAAAGACCAGATAATAATGCTTCCAGAGAAAAACGTCGTCCGAAAAATCGGCGGGAGACTGCGCCATTTGCTGCGGATAAAGAAACGGGAAATAACGCAGAACCGGTTGATCGGTCAGAGTAAACTCTTTGGGTGCATGATCAGAGTATTTGTAGTTTTCCGTATCACGCAGAACGGCATACTCCTCGTCCGTTATTTCGTCTCCGACAATGCTTGAAAAGTGTTTGTCCCGTGAAGGTTCACACGAACACAAAAGCACAAATACAAACGCCAACAATATTACCGAAACCCATATGACTCGCTTTGCCATAACGCCGCCTTTCTTATTGATCGAATGAAAGAGAAAAGCAAATTGTCAAGCCGAACGTTTCACTCTATTATAGTATCGAGAGAAGGAACATCCTTGCGTTTTCAAATATATTTTATTCAAAAAAACCGATATTGTCAAGGGACGAAACGCACCCGCAGAGAAGTAACGCGGTCGACCGCTTCGTTTTTTCCCTCTTGTCTCTTTTCGCCTCGTCCGATCGCGGGTTAGCACTCGCCGCTTGTGAGTGCTAACATTTACAATTCGTTCACAGATTTGTAAAGGTGCGTTCACGGGGCTGGGCTATACTATGTGCAGATGGTCAAAGAAAGTCTAACCGCCGTTGGAGGCGGTACGGAACGGAGGGAAAACAAGATGGTAAATCCCGAAAAATACACGCAAAAGAGCGTTGAGGCGTTAAGAGAGGCTCAAAATCTGACCCTGCAGAACGGCAACCAGCAGATGGAGCAGATCCACCTGATGCGGGCGCTGATCACGGAGGGCGACGGGCTGGTCCCCGGTCTGCTCAAAGCGGCGGGGATCGAAACCAACCTGCTCGCGGGGGCGCTCGACATCGCGCTCGGACGGCTGCCCAAGGTGAAGGCGAGCGGCGACGACCGGATCTACGTGTCGCGGGACGTCGATCTCGCGCTCTCGGAAGCCGAGCAGATCGCGGACAAGATGCGGGACGAGTTTATCTCGGTCGAGCATATCCTGCTCGCGCTGATCGACAAAGCCGACGCGACGCTCTCCCCCATTTTCAAAAAGAACGGCGTGACCCGCGACGCGATCCTCCCCGCCCTGAAACAGGTGCGGGGCAACCGCCAGGTGACGACCGACAACCCCGAGGCGACCTACGACGTCCTGAAAAAGTACGGCACCGATCTGACCGAACAGGCGCGGCGTCAGAAGCTCGATCCCGTGATCGGGCGGGACGACGAGATCCGGAACGTGGTGCGGATCCTGTCGCGGAAAACCAAGAACAACCCCTGTCTGATCGGGGAGCCGGGCGTCGGCAAGACCGCGATCGCGGAGGGGCTGGCGATCCGGATCGCCAAAGGCGACGTTCCGGAAAACCTGCGCGACCGCGTTCTGTTCTCGCTGGATATGGGCGCTCTGATCGCGGGGGCGAAGTTCCGGGGCGAGTTTGAGGAGCGTCTCAAAGCGGTTTTGAACGAAGTGAAGGCGTCGGAGGGGAAGATCATCCTCTTTATCGACGAGCTGCACACCATCGTCGGCGCGGGCAAGACCGACGGGGCGATGGACGCGGGCAACCTGCTGAAGCCCATGCTGGCGCGGGGCGAACTGCATTGCATCGGCGCGACGACGCTTGACGAATACCGCAAATATATCGAAAAGGACAGCGCCCTCGAACGCCGATTCCAGCCGGTCACGGTCGACGAGCCCTCGGTCGAGGACACGGTCTCGATCCTGCGGGGGCTGAAGGAACGCTACGAGGTCTACCACGGCGTGAAGATCCACGATCAGGCGCTGATCGCCGCGGCGACCCTCTCCAACCGCTACATCACCGACCGATTCCTCCCCGACAAGGCGATCGACCTGGTCGACGAGGCGTGCGCGCTCATCAAGACCGAGATGAACTCGATGCCGACCGAGATGGACGAGATCGCGCGGAGGATCATGCAGCTCGAAATCGAGGAGACCGCGCTGAAAAAGGAGACCGACAAGCTCTCTCAGGAACGGCTTGAAAAACTGCGGGCGGAACTCGCCGGGAAACGCGACGAGATGAACGCGATGCAGATCAAGTGGAAGAACGAAAAGGACGCGATCGGCAAAGTGCAGAAGATCCGGGAACAGATCGAGGCGACCAACGCAGAGATCGAAGCGGCGGAGGCAAAATACGACCTCGACCGCGCCGCCGAATTGAAATACGGGAAACTGCCGGGGCTCCAGAAGGAACTGGCGGAAGCCGAGAGCGCCGAAGCCGAAACCGGCGACAAGGGGACTACCCTGCTCCGCCGCGCCGTCACCGAGGAGGAGATCGCGCGGATCGTCGCCCGCTGGACCGGCATCCCGGTACAACGGCTGATGGAGGGCGAGCGCGAAAAACTGCTCCACCTCGACGACGTTCTGCACCGCCGCGTGATCGGGCAGGACGAGGCGGTATCGAAGGTCGCGGACGCGATCCTCAGGTCGCGGGCGGGCATTCAGGACCCGAACCGTCCGCTCGGATCGTTCCTGTTCCTCGGTCCGACCGGCGTCGGCAAGACCGAACTTGCGAAGGCGCTCGCGGAGGCGCTCTTCGACGACGAAAAGAACCTGATCCGGATCGATATGACCGAGTATATGGAAAAGTTCTCGGTCTCCCGGCTGATCGGCGCGCCTCCGGGATACGTCGGCTACGACGAGGGCGGTCAGCTCACCGAGGCGGTCAGACGCCGTCCCTACTCGGTCGTTCTGTTCGACGAGGTGGAAAAGGCGCATCCCGACGTGTTCAATATCCTTCTGCAAGTCCTCGACGACGGGCGGATCACCGACAGTCAGGGGCGGACGGTGGATTTCAAGAACACCATCCTGATCCTGACGAGCAACCTCGGCTCCGATCTGATCCTCGACGGCATCACCGAATCGGGCGAGATCTCGGACGAGGCGCGGAAGGGGGTCGAACAGCGGCTCAAGGCGGCGTTCCGTCCCGAGTTCCTGAACCGGCTGGACGAGATCGTCTTCTACCGTCCCCTGACCCGCGAGAACGTCGTGAGGATCGCGGATCTGCTGCTCGACGGGCTGAAGACCCGACTCGCGGAAAAGGAGCTGACGCTCGAACTGACGCAGGCGGCGAAGGACCTGATCGCGGACGCGGGCTACGACCCGGTCTACGGCGCGCGGCCCTTGAAGCGCTACCTGCAGTCCAAGCTCGAAACGCTGATCGCCCGCAAGATCCTGTCGAGCGATCCCGCACCGGGCTCGACCCTGACCGTCGACGCGAAGGACGGAGAACTCACCGTGTCGTGACAACGTTTCCCGCCGTTTCGTTTCGGCGCGGCAATTTATACTTTCCCGCAAGGGATCTCGCGACTCCGAACTCTCAACAAACCCGTTTTACCCGCGCACACTCGAAAAAGTGCGCGGGTTTTTTCTTTTTATATTGCTTTTTTTGCAAAAATGCGCTATAATGGAAATCTACTTTGTTGACGGGTCGTTTTTTGACCCGAATCTACCTCCCGGAGGAAACGAAAATGAAACCGAAACGACTGCTTGCTCTTCTGCTCGTCCCCATCCTTCTTCTGCTCGCCGCCTGCGGAGGGACGGCGGAAACGATCGCCACGATCGCCGCGACCACCGCCGCCTCGACGGCGGACGACGGGACCTTTACGATCACCTTCCGGGTCGCGGGAAAAGAGACCGCGATCAAGGTCGCACCCGGCGAGACCCCGGTCTATCCCGGCGAACTCTCGTGGGAAGATGGCGAACACTATTACAAGATCACCGGCTGGGACAGGGAGATCGTCCCCGCGAACGGCAACGCGACCTACGCGGCGACCGTCGGAGAATACGGGCTGACGGTCTACGACGTCCGCTTCAACCTGAAGACCGGTATCATCAGCGTTCCCACGCACGAGGGCGAGACGCCGACCCCGCCGAAGGGATACGAGACCGACCTGACCCGCGTCGACAAGATCGGCACTTTTACGGGCTGGGACAAGGAGCTCGTCGCCCCGACCGCCGAGAATATGGGCGGGAAAAAGATGGTCGTGTATACCGCGAAATACACCTACGAGACCCGCTATTACGACGTCACGTTCGTCGTGGACGGAACGGAGTACAAGGTGAAGCCCGCCGGGAAGACCGTCCCCGAATGTCCCGTCACCCCCGAAAAGGACGGGATGCTGTTCGTCGGATGGGATAAGGAGGTTGCGGAGGCGACCGAAGACGCCGTCTACACCGCGATCTTCATGAGCGCGGACTGCCCCGAAAGTTTCACCGTCGCGACCTGGAACATCGGGCATTTCGCGAACGGCAACGCCAACAGTACGCGGATCGCGGACGCGGATTACGAGACCAAATCGCAGGAATACCGAAACTATATCGAGGGGCTTGGCGCCGATATCCTGTGCCTCAACGAATACAGCCGTCTCTTCACGCCGAGCCACCCGGCGGAAGCCGCGCTGTTTGAAAACAGACCCCCGATCTTCTTCGCGGGCGAACAGCGGCACTTCAGCTGCAACGCCGTCTTCGCGGGTCTGCCGCTCCGGAATATTCAGGTCCACGATTTCGAGTGCAATCAGGGCGTGACGCTCCTCTATTCGTCGACCAACAAGGCGGAATATTACTACTATGTGACCGCCGAACTCGTGATCGGAGAGGAAACCGTCCACTTCGTCTTCACGCACCTCGCCTTTGACGAGGAGCGCGAGCCCGACACGGTCTGCCAGGCGCAGATCGCGGAACTGATCGACCTTTACAAAGACGTCGATCACGTCGTGATGATGGGCGACTGGAACGCCTACCACAAGTTCTATTACGATCCGTTCGCCGCGGCGGGCTACACGCTCGGCAACTACGGCGAGATCCTGACCTGCACCGGCTCCCGTACCGGCGGGCTGGAATGGGCGGTCGACGATATTATCGTCAAGGGGATGACGATGACGGATTTCCGCGCCGTCGAAACGACTCTGTCGGATCATATCGCGGTCGTCTGCACCCTGACGCTGACCAAACCGGAGCCCTGAAGCGAGGCACGCAATGACAACAAAGAACCCGGCGAACGGATCAAACGTTCGCCGGGTCTTTTTAGGGGGGCGGTTGCGGAAAACGCCGCAATTACCGCAATCCGTAGATGGTTTTGAATTTGTTTTCGAGGTAGTCGAGATAGTAGTTCACGTTGAGCGGCTCGCCCGTGATCCGTTTGATCCACTCGTCGGGATCGGTGAGCGACGCGATCGAGAAGACCCGCTCGGTAAGCCACGCGCCGACCTTCGACAGATCGCCCTTCGACACGCCGTCGAAGACGTCGAACTCGGTCTCCATCTTGCGCAGGATCTGCGCGCCGTAGGCGTTCCCGAGCGCGTAGGACGGAAAATACCCGTACATGCCCGTCCAATGCACGTCCTGCAGACACCCCTCGGCGTCGTTCGGCACGTCGACCCCGAGATACTCCTTGTATCTCTCGTTCCAGGCGGCGGGGATATCCTTTACCTTGATCTCGCCGTTGACGAACGCCTTTTCCAGTTCGTAGCGGATCATCACGTGGATCGGGTAGGTCAACTCGTCCGACTCGCAGCGGTTGAGCCCGGGCACCGACGCGTTGACGGCGAGATAGAGTTCCGTTTCCGACACGTCGGAGAAGGTCCTGCCGCCGACCTTTTGCACGATCGGGTACAGGTAACGGACGAACGCGCGGCTCCGCCCGATATAGTTCTCGAAGAAGCGCGAGACGGTCTCGTGCATCGCGGAGGTCATTTCGTCCGCGACGTGGTCGGCATAGTACTCCTCCGGCTCGTTCTGCATAAACAGGGCGTGTCCGCCCTCGTGCAGCGTGGTGAAGATATTGGAGACGAAGTTCTTTTCGTAGTAGTGGGTCGTGACCCGGACGTCGTGCGGTCCGTAATGGTCGGTGAAGGGATGCTCGGTCGTCGACAGCACCAGAGCCGAACGGCGGAGCCCCTCGAGATCGAGGATCGCGCGGGAGAATTTCTCCTGCTTTTCGATCGGGACGGGACGGGTGAGGAAGTCGGTGCGGATCGGTCTTCCCTCCTCCGAGATCCGTTTGATCAGCGGCAAAATCCTCTCTTTCAGAGAGGAGAAAAAGCCGTCGAGCTGCAGGACGCTCCCGCCCGGCTCGTAGTCGTCGAGCAGCGCGTCGTAGACGGTGGGGTACTTCTTGTCGCGGAGCAGGACCGCCTTGCGCGAAAGGTCGACGATCTTCTCAAACGCGGGCGCGAAGCGGGAGAAATCCGACGCCTTCTTCGCCTTCAGCCACGCGGTATAGGCGCGGGTCTCGGCAAGACTCATACGGTAGGCGAAGGCGGGGGAGATGTTCTTCTCTTTTTCGTGATCGCGCCAAAGCAGCTCGACGGCGCGCTTCTGCCGGTCGGAAAGCCCCTCCGGATCGTTTTTCAGCGCGGTGAGCAGGTCGGTGAAGCGCTTGGAATGGAGCAGCGAGAAAAGACGGCGGCCGAGGACCGCCATATCCTCCCCCGTCTGATCCATCCCCTCCTCGGGGGCGGTGCATTCGAGGTCGAAGTTCAGTTTGCCGATCGCGCGGTCGTAGGCGTCCGCCTCGTCGAGGATTTTGGAGAGCTTTTTCCAGTTTTCTTTTGCAGACACGGTTTTTCCTCCTTGTTGAAAAGGGGCGGGCATCACCCGCCCCGTATTTTGATAGGGTCTTTTTCGGGATCTAAACCCCGTTATTCGAGTTCGAAAGCGCCGGTGTAGAGCCGGTAATAGGTCCCCTTCGCCGCGATCAGGTCGGCGTGGCTGCCGCGTTCGATGATCCGTCCGTGATCGAGGACCATGATGACGTCGGAGTTCATGACCGTCGAGAGCCGGTGCGCGATGACGAACACGGTGCGCCCCTCCATCAGTTTATCCATACCGCGCTGGACGATCGCCTCGGTGCGGGTGTCGATGGAACTGGTCGCCTCGTCGAGGATCATCACGGGAGGGTCCGCGATCGCGGCGCGGGCGATCGAGATCAACTGGCGCTGTCCCTGCGAGAGGTTGGCGCCGTTTTCGGTCAGCAGGGTATCGTAGCCGTCGGGAAGACGGGTAATGAAGTCGTCGGCGCCCGCGAGTTTCGCCGCCTCGATACACTCGTCGTCCGACGCGTCGAGCCGTCCGTAGCGGATGTTGTCCATGACCGTCCCGGTGAACAGGTTGGTCTCCTGCAATACGATCCCGAGGGAACGACGCAGATCCGACTTTTTGATCTTATTGACGTTGATCCCGTCGTAGCGGATCTTGCCGTCCGCGATATCGTAGTAGCGGTTGATCAGGTTGGTGATGGTGGTCTTCCCCGCGCCGGTCGCGCCGACGAAGGCGACCTTCTGTCCCGGTTCCGCCCAAACGCTGACGTCGTGAAGGACGGGTTTCCCCGGCTCGTAGGCGAAGTCGACGTTAAAGAGCCGCACGTCGCCGCGAAGACGCGTGTAGGTCAAACTGCCGTCCCCGTGCGGATGTTTCCACGCCCAGACCCCGGTGCGCTCGTCGGTCTCCCGGATATTGCCGTCGGCGTCGACCTTCGCGTTGACCAGCGTGACGTAGCCGTCGTCGGTCTCGGGCGCTTCGTCCATCAGTTCGAAGATCCGTCCCGCGCCGGCGGCGCCCATCACGATCGCGTTGATCTGCTGGGAGAAGTTGTTGATGTTCCCAGTGAACTGTTTGGTCATAGTCAGGAACGGGATGACGATGTCGATCGTGAACGGCAGCCCCGAGACCGAGATATTCGTGATCCCGGTGATCAGGAAGATACCGCCCACCGTCGCGCAGATGACGTAGAGGATGTTCCCGATGTTCATAATGATCGGTCCGAGGCAGTTGGCGTAGGCGTGCGCCTTGAAACTGTCCTCATAGAGTTCGTCGTTGATCTTATCGAACTCGGCTTTGCTCTTTTCCTCGTGGCAGAAGACCTTGACGACCTTTTCGCCGTTCATGATCTCCTGGATAAAGCCCTCGTTCTTCCCCATCGAGCGCTGCTGACGGACGAAGAAACGCGCCGAGCCGCCGCCGATCTTGCGGGAAACGAGGATCATCGCGACGACCCCCGCCAGAATGATGAGGGTCATCCAAATACTGTACCAGAGCATGATCCCGAGAACGGTCAGAACGATCACGCTCGACTGCACCAGACTGGGCAGCGCCTGCGAGATCAGCTGCCGCAGGGTGTCGATGTCGTTGGTGTAGTAGCTCATCACGTCGCCGTGCTTGTGAGAATCGAAGAAACTGATCGGCAGGTTCTGCATACTGTCGAACATCTTGCGGCGCATCTTGTCGAGGAATCCCTGCGTGATGATCGCCATCATCTGCGACTGGAACGTAAGGAACACGATCGAACAGACGTAGAGCGCGATCAGGATCGAGACCAGCGGCACGATCTCCTGTGCCGCCTCGGTCCAGGAGGTGTTCCCCGCCTTCTGGTACGCGGTGACGATCGCGAGGACCTTCTGGAGGAAGATCGAGGGGATGGACGAGACGACAGCCGAACAGATCATACAGAAGATCGAGATCGGGAGCATCACGGGATAGGCGCGGAACAGGTTGCCGACGATCCGTCCGAGGATCTTCATACTGAAGGCGGGGCGGCGTCCTCTCATATCGGTCGGGGCGGCTCCGCGGGTAGGCATCGGTCTCGGCATCTTACCCCACCTCCTTTTCGGCGGCGGCGCTCGCGGTCTGCTGTTCGTAGATCTCGCGGTAGATGTCGCAGCCCTCGAGCAGGTCGTTATGTTTGCCCGAGGCGACGATCCGCCCGTTCTCCATCACGCAGATCAGGTCGGCGTCCATAACCGAGGCGACCCGCTGCGCGATGATCAGTTTGGTGGTGTCGGGGATGTATTCCTTGAACCCCTGCCGGATCAGGGCGTCGGTACGGGTATCGACCGCGCTGGTCGAGTCGTCGAGGATCAGGATCTTCGGACGTTTCAGCAGCGCCCGCGCGATACAGAGACGCTGTTTCTGACCGCCCGAGACGTTGGTGCCGCCCTGCTCGATCTTGGTTTCGTACCCCTCCGGGAAGGAGCGGATGAATTCGTCCGCCTGAGACAGCCGGCACGCCTCCGCGATCTCCCCGTCGGTGGCGCTTGGGTTGCCCCAGAGCAGGTTTTCCTTGATCGTTCCCGAGAAGAGCAGATTCTTCTGCAATACCATCGCGACCGAGTCGCGAAGGACCTCGGTATCGTATTCGCGGACGTCTCTCCCGCCGACGCGGACCGCGCCGTCGGTGACGTCGTAGAGCCGCGGGATCAGTTGGACCAGCGTTGATTTACCCGAGCCGGTACCGCCGAGGATCCCGACGGTCATCCCCGACTTGATATGCAGATCGACGTCCGAGAGCGCGTCCTTATGCGCCGCGGCGGAATATTTGAAGGAAACGGCGTCAAAATCGATCGAGCCGTCCGTGACCTCGGTGATCGGGTCTTCGGGATCGGTGATCGTCGGCGCCTCGCGCAGCACCTCGTCGATACGGCGCGCGGATTCGGCGGAAATGGTCAGCGTTACGAAGATCATCGTCAGCATCATCAGCTGCATCATGACCTGGAAGCCGTAGGTGATCATCGCGGACATCTGCCCGACGTCGATGGGCGAGCCGCCGCTTGAGATGACCAGGTACGAACCGAAGAGCAGAATGAAAACGAGATTGAAATAGATGCAGCTCTGCATCAGGGGCGAGTTGATCGCGACGATGCGTTCCGCGTGGGTGAAATCGCGTTTGATGTCGCCCGCGGCGCGCCCGAACTTCTCTTTCTCGTACTCCTCACGGGAAAAGCCCTTGACCACCCGCATCCCGCGGACGTTCTCCTCGATGGATTCGTTCAGCCGGTCGTATTTGCGGAAGACCCGACGGAACGCCGGCATCGCCGCCCGCGCGACGAGAAAGAACCCGCCGCCGAGGACCGGGATAATGACGACGAAGGTGAGCGCGAGGTTGGGCGCCATAATAAACGCCATCACGATCGAGAAGATCAGCATCAGGGGCGCGCGGATCGCGATCCGGATCAGCATCATGAACGAGATCTGGACGTTCGCGATATCGGTGGTCATCCGCGTCACGAGCGAAGCGGAATTGAACTTGTCGATATTATCGAACGAGAAGGTCTGGACCCGCGAGAACACGTCGTGGCGCAGGTTTCTCGCAAAGCCCGCCGACGCCTTCGCGCTGGTGTAGCCCGCGATGCCCCCGCAGCAGAGCGACAGGATCGCCATCCCGACGAGCAGCCCGCCGAAACGGAAGACGACCGAGAGTTCCGCCCCCACCTTCAGAGCGTTCAGAAGGTTTGCGGTGATGAAGGGGATAAAGCACTCGATCACGGCTTCCAGCACGATAAACAGGAAGGTCAGGACCGCCGGGCGCTTGAATTCCCGCACGCATCCCGCAAGACGACGAATCATACCGTTCTATCCTTTCCGGCGCAATCCCCCGCCAAAACGGATGGTTGCGCGCGCAATCATTTACCTTTCTATTATAGTGTTTCCCGCTGAAAAAAGCAAGCGAAAAATTGTGAACAATCGGTTATTCTTCGTCGGTCGACCGCTCCGCGTTCCAATTCGCCCCGAAGGGCGGATCAAAGACAATGATATACGGCTTTCGCTCTATGATATATCCTGTTTCCTTTTTCCCACACCGCAAAAAAATATATCATCCGCTTCATCGGATATCAATCAAAAAAGCACCCGCCGCGGCGGGTGCTTTTTTGATTGGGTGATTACTTGTTCTCGGCGGTCTCGGCGGGAGCTTCGGCGGCAGCCGCGGCGGGCGTCAGCCGGATCTTCGCCATCTCGGCGCCGTCTCCGCGACGGGGACCGAGCTTGTAGACCTGGGTGTAACCGCCGGTGCGGTCGGCGTAACGCGGACCGATCACCTTGAACAGTTTTCTCGCCACGTCCTTCTTGGTGATGAAGGAGAGCGCCTGACGGTACGACGCGAGGTCGTCCTGGTTCTTGGCGAGCGTGATCATCTTATCGGCGAGGGCGCTCACTTCCTTGGCTCTCGTGTAGGTGGTCTCAAGCTCCTCGTTTTCGAGAAGATAGGTGACCAGCCCGCGGAGCATGGAATTGCGGTGAGCCGTCGTTCTGCCGAGTTTTCTGGTTCCGGGCATTTCAGATTAACCTCCTGTTGATTATTCCTCGACTCGTTTCAGTTCGAGGCCGAGAGAGTGCACCTTCTGGATCACTTCGTCAAGCGATTTCCGTCCGAGGTTTCTGACCTTGATCATATCCTCTTCGGTGCGGTTGATAAGATCCCCCACGGTGTCAATGCCGGCGCGCTTCAGGCAGTTGAAGCTGCGGACCGACAGGTCAAGTTCCTCAATGGGCATCCCAAGGACGTCGTCGCCGCTGCCGGGCTGCGTGGTCGTGATGATCGGCGCGCCGGTACCTGCGTCGGAGAGGTCCATAAAGAGGCTGAGATGTTCGTTGAGAATCTTGGCGGCGAGTGAGATCGCCTCCTGCGCGGTGATGGTCCCGTTGGTAAGAACCTTGATCGTCAGCTTGTCGAAATCGGTGATGTTGCCGACGCGGGTATTCTCCACGTGATACTCCACCTTGTAAACCGGGGTGAAGATCGAGTCGGTGAAGATGGTCCCGAGCGGCGCCGAGGAGTTACCGGTCTCATCAAGATAATTCTGTTTGTTCTTTTCCTGGGAAACGTAGCCGCGGCCGGAGCCGAAGGTCAGTTCCATGTAGAACCGACTGCCCTCGCTGACCGTTGCAATGTGGTGGTCGGGATTCAGGATCTCGACGTCGGCGTCTTCCTGGATGTCGCCCGCTTTGACTTCGCAGGGACCCGTCTTGTCGAGGATGACCGTCTTCGATCCCTGAACGTGCAGCTTCGGAATGATGCCCTTCACGTTCAGAACGATCTCGGGAACGTCCTCTTTCACGCCGTCCACGGTAGAGATCTCGTGGAGCACGCCGTCGATCTTGATGCTGGTGGCGGCATATCCCGCCAGAGTGCTGAGGAGCACCCGGCGCAGGGAGTTGCCGAGCGTCGTGCCGTACCCTCTCTCAAGAGGTTCGATCACGAACTCGCCTTCGCTGCCGTCTTCGTTAAAAGTGGTCGTGATTTTCGGCTTTTCAATGACAATATCGATCATTCTGGGTAGTTCCTCCTCCATAATTCAATTTGTGGGTTCCGATCCCGTCACGGGGATAAAAGAGAACGCGAAACAACGTTGATCCCGAACGAAGCGTCCGCCCCGTCCGGTAAACGGAGGCGAATTACTTCGAATAAAGTTCAACGATCAGCTGCTCGTTGATCTCGAAGTCGATATCATCTCTTGCGGGCATAGCGACGACCTTCGCGGTAAGAGCGGACGAGTTGACGTCGAGCCATTTCGGTTTCACGGCAGATTCGACCGTCTCCGCCAGTTCTTTGATCTTCGCCTTCTCGCGGCTGGTCTCCTTCACGGCGATCACGTCGCCCGGCTTCACGAGGAGCGAGGGGATGGTGACCTTCTTGCCGTTCAGGGTGAAATGACCGTGCAGAACGAGCTGACGAGCTTCCTTGCGGCTGTTCGCCATACCCATCCGGTAAACGGTGTTGTCAAGACGGCGCTCGAGGAGGATCAGCAGGTTCTCGCCGGCGATACCTTCCTTCTTCTCGGCGAGCTGGTAGTACAGACCGAACTGTTTCTCCAGCAGACCGTAGTAGCGTCTGACCTTCTGTTTTTCACGCAGCTGCATCCCGTATTCACCGACCTTCTTGCGGGCGGCGCCGTGCTGACCGGGAGCCGTGCTCCGCACTTCAAACGAGCACTTGCCGGAAACGCATCTGTCGCCTTTCAGGAAGAGCTTGCAGCCCTCTCTGCGGCATTGTTTGCAACTGGGTCCCGTATATCTTGCCATATTCGTATCCTTCCTTTCGATTAAACCCGACGACGTTTCGGGGGACGGCAGCCGTTGTGGGGAATGGGCGTCACGTCCTTGATGAGCGTGATGTCAAGACCCGCGGTCTGCAGAGCGCGAATCGCCGCCTCACGTCCCGATCCGGGGCCGCGGACGAACACCTCGACGGTCTTCATACCCTGATCGATCGCCAGCTTCGCGGCGTGCTCCGCGGCGGTCTGCGCGGCGTAGGGGGTCGACTTTCTCGAGCCCTTGAAGCCCATTTCGCCCGCGGACGCCCACGAGATGGTGGCGCCGGTCACGTCGGTGATGGTCACGATCGTGTTGTTGAAAGTGGAACGGATATGCGCCGCGCCTTTTTCGACGTTCTTTTTCTCGCGGCGTTTTTTGGTGACTTTTTTAGCAGCGGTTGCTTTGGTTGCCATTCTTCGTTCTCACTCCTTACTTCTTCTTATTCGCAATGGTCTTCGCCGGGCCTTTTCTGGTCCGGGCGTTGGTCTTGGTCCTCTGCCCTCTCACGGGAAGTCCCTTCCGGTGACGCATCCCCTGGTAGCAGTTGATCTCGACCTTGTTCTTGATGTTCAGCGCGACTTCGCGCCGGAGGTCGCCCTCGACGTGATAGTTCGCCTCGATCTCGTCACGGAGCTTCGCGATGTCCGATTCGGTCAGATCCTTCGCGCGGGTGTCGGGGTCGATCCCGGTCTTTGCAAGGATGTCCTGAGCGCTCTTCAGCCCGATCCCGTAAATATAGGTCAGGGCGATCTCGACGCGCTTGTTGTTGGGGATATCCACGCCAGCAATACGAGCCATTAGTTCTCTCTCCTTTTCTTACTTGGAATCAGCCCTGTCTCTGCTTATGCTTGGGATTCTCGCAGATGACCATGACACGGCCTTTTCTCTTGATGATTTTGCACTTCTCGCAAATCTTTTTCACGGAAGGTTTTACTTTCATGTTATAACACCGTTCCTTTCGTTATTTTTTTCTCCAGGTGATCCGACCCTTGGTCAGATCGTAGACCGAGACCTCGACGGTCACGGTGTCGCCCGGGAGAATCCTGATATAGTTCATACGGAGCTTTCCGGAGATATGCGCGTTCACGATATGTCCGTTCGGCAATTTCACTTTGAAGGTGGCGTTCGGAAGCGCTTCCAGCACCACGCCGTCCTCAAATTCGATCAGATCATCTTTCGCCAGAATAATCCCTCCAATCTCTCATTCCCCGACGTCGGTCAAAAGGACCGGTCCGTCGTCCGTGACGGCGACCGTATGCTCGTAATGAGCGGACAGCCCTCCGTCGCTTGTCACGACGGTCCAACCGTCGGGCAATACCCTGACGCCCGCGCCGCCGGCGTTCACCATGGGTTCGATGGCGATCGTCATTCCGGCGTACAGGCGGCATCCGCGTCCCTCCGTCCCGTAGTTCGGGACGTTGGGTTCCTCGTGGAGATGCGAGCCGACTCCGTGTCCGACGTATTCGCGGACGACGGAGAAACCCGCCTCCTCGGCACACGTTTGGACCGCGTGCCCGACGTCGCCGATCCGGTTGCCGGCGACCGCCTTTGCCACGCCCCGATAGAAGCACTCTCTCGTGCGTTCGATCAGGCGTTCGGCTTCGGGGGATACGCGACCGACCGCAAAGGTCTTCGCGCTGTCGCCGTGATAGCCGCGGTACAGAGCGCCGACGTCGACCTTGACGAGGTCTCCCTCCTCAAGGATCCGTTTCCGCGAGGGGATCCCGTGGATAATTTCGGAGTTGACGCTTACGCAGGCGCTCCCGGGGAAGCCGGCGTAACCGAGGAAACTCGGTTTCGCTCCGCATTTCACGATGTAGTCGTGAATGACGCGGTCGACCTCCCACGTGGAGACTCCCGGACGTATAACGTCGCGCGCCTTCAGGATCGCCTCGCCGGTGATCCGTCCGGCCTCCTTCATCAATCTGATCTGCTCGGCAGTCTTCAGAATGATCGCCATTCTTTACACTCCCAATGCAGCCAGGGTCAGAGCGGTGGTGTCTTCCACCTTATCCTGCCCTTCGACCAACTTCAACTTCCCCGTGGAAGCGTAGAAGTCTTTGAGCGGTTCGGTGGTTTCGTGATAGACCCGGAGACGCTGTTTCACAACGTCGGGCTGATCGTCCGCCCGCACCGAAAGGGGGGTCCCGCATTTGTCGCAGTTCTTGCCGTCCTTCGGGGGGATCGATTTGAGATGGTAGGTGGCGCCGCATTTGTCGCAGACGCGCCGACCCGTCATCCTCTCGACGATCACCTCGTCGGGCACCTCGATACTGACGACAGCGTCGAGTTCCACGCCCATCTCGCCCAGCGCCGCTGCCTGCGGCACCGTGCGGGGGAATCCGTCCAGGATAAAACCGTTTTTGCAGTCGGGGGCGGAGAGCCGTTCCTTGATGATGCCGATCACGACGTCGTCCGGAACGAGCTGACCTTTGGTGGTGTACTCCTTTGCCTGAAGCCCCATCGGGGTTCCCGACTTGATCGCTTCACGGATGATCGCCCCGGTCGAGATCGAAGGGATCCCGAGCCGTTTGGAAACGATCTCCGCCTGCGTTCCTTTGCCGGCGCCGGGGGCGCCGAGAAAAATGATCTTCATTCTCTGTTCTCCCTTACCGAAACTCAAAGGAATCCCTTGTAGTTCCGCATCGTGAGCTGCGCTTCGAGTTCGCGGAAGGTCTCCTGCGCGACGCCGACCACGATCAGAAGCGAAGTGCCGCCGAAGGTGAAGGTGCCGGCAAGGGTCTGCGCGAGACTGTCAACCGAAGTGCCGTTGTAGTAGTCCGAGATCAGCGCCTTGATAATGGGCTGCACGACCAGCGGGCTGCCGACGATCGGAAGGATCGCGATGACGCCGAGGAAGAGAGCGCCGATCAGAGTGATCCGACGGAGAACGCGACGGATAAAGTCGACCGTGGGACGTCCCTGCCGGATACCGGGGATCGTGCCGCCCTGCTTCTTCAGGTTGTTCGCGACTTCCACAGGATCGAAAGAAATGTTGATATAGAAGTACGCGAAGGCGATAATGAGAACGAACTCCAGCGTAGGATAGAACCAACCCGTCGGAGCGAAGAACCTGTAGACCCCGCTCGTCTGGCTGACTCCGAACAGCGTCATCAGCGTCGGCGCGATCGAGACGATCGAACTGGCGAAGATGATCGGCATAACGCCGGTCATATTGAGCTTGATCGGAAGGGTGGAGTTCTGGCCGCCCATCAGTTTCCGTCCGACCACGCGCTTGGCGTACTGGACGGGGATCCGACGTTCGGAGCCGGTGATGAAAATAACGAAGATCGTAAGCCCGACGATGACGGCGACGACGGCGACCGCAAACAGGACCGAAAGCGAGCCGTACAGCACCTTATCGCCCGTCGCGCTCTGCCCCTGGATGGAGTAGGAGACGACGGTGCCGAGCCGGATGAAGAACGAGACGGTGCCCGCGACGATGTTCGCGAACAGGATCAGCGAAATGCCGTTGCCGAGTCCGTTCTCGTTGATCTTCTCCGCCAGCCACATGATGAGCGCGGCGCCGGCGCAGAAGCAAACCACGATGGTCGCGGCGTAGAGGAACCAGGTCCAGTTGCCCGCGTCCTTGGTCGCGAAGGTCATGACCATCCCGTTGTTCGCGAGCAGCATATAGTAGCCGATCGCGGTGATGAGCGCGAGCGCGATGGTCACGAAACGGGTGATGTTGTTCAGCTTCTTCTTGCCGTCCTCGGACTTGCCGAGTTCCCCGAGTTTCGGGATGGCGACGCAGAGGAGCTGGATAACGATGGACGCCGTGATATAGGGGGAGATACCGAGCGCGAACAGGGTCGCCGTCGACAGGGCTCCGCCGGACAGGGTGTCCATATAGCTGAAGATGGTCCCGCTGAAGTTTCTCGAGAAGTTCGCGGCGTCGACGAAGGGAACCGGGATGACCGTTCCGATCCTGTAAAGCAGAAGGATGAACAGGACGAAAAGGATCTTTTGTTTGATCTCAGGTGTTCTCCACGCGTTCTTTAACGTCTGAAGCATCTCAAATCACCTCGGTCTTTCCACCCGCTGCTTCTATCTTTCCTTTCGCCGTTTCCGAAAAGACCGCCGCTTTCACAGTAAGTTTTTTGGTGATCTCGCCTCTGCCGAGGACCTTGATCCCATCGCATACCTTGCTGATGATGCCGGACTCGAGAAGCGCCTCGGCGTCGACCGTCGCGCCGTCCTCGAACTTCTTGTCGAGATCGTCCACGTTCACCACGGCGTAGGTCACGCCGAACTTGTTGTGGAACCCTCTCTTCGGGAGTTTTCTGTAAAGAGGCAGCTGACCGCCCTGAAAACCGGGACGGACCCCTCCGCCGGAACGGGCGTTCTGACCCTTATGGCCCTTGCCCGCCGTTTTTCCGTTGCCGGAACCTGTTCCTCTGCCGCGACGGAAGTTTTCCTTGACGGATCCTTCGTTCGGCGAAAGTTCATGGAGTTTCACTCTTTTTTCCTCCTTCTTTCAAATTCCGATCAGACGGTCTCCACCTTGACCAGGTGGGAAATGACGTTGATGATGCCCTTGGTGGCGTCATCATTCTTCAGAACGATGGAATCGCCGATCTTCCGAAGCCCGAGGCAACGCGCGGTCTTCTTCTGATTGGGCTTGCAGGCGATGAGGGACTTGACGAGCGTGATCTTAACGTTTTCCATCAGTTGTTCCCTCCGTTCGCCTTGACCGCGTTGACGTCGATCCCGCGCTCGGCGGCGACCTGGCTCGCGGTGCGGAGCTGCTTCAGACCCTCGAAGGTCGCCTTGACGACGTTCACGGGGTTGTTGGAACGGAGGCACTTGGAACGGATGTTCCGGATGCCCGCGAGTTCCAGAACGATACGGACCGCGCCGCCGGCGATGATACCGGTACCGGGTGCCGCCGGCTTCAGCAGCACGCTGCCCGAGCCGTAGATGCCGAGGATCTCGTGGGGAATGGTCGACCCCTGCAGCGAAACCTCGATCAGGTTCTTCTTGGCGTCCTCGATCCCCTTGCGGATCGCGTCGGGAACTTCAGCCGCCTTTCCGAGACCGTATCCGACGTGTCCTCTTCCGTCGCCGACCACCATGAGTGCGGCAAACCGGGCAATACGGCCACCTTTAACGGTCTTGGAAACACGGTTCAGCGTTACGAGCTTTTCCTGCAGATCCAGCTCGTTCGCATCAATCATTTTAGCCATGTTTTTCTCCTTCAAATTGATATTTCAAAATTGCTTTTGAAACAGTGTACAAACCGGAAAATCAGAACTTCAGGCCGCCCTCGCGAGCGCCTTCAGCCAGTTCCGATACACGTCCGTGGTAGATATAGCCGCTGCGGTCGAAGACCACCGTGGTGATCCCCTTCTCCGCTGCCCTTTCGGCAATCAGCTGACCGATCTTTTTCGCCGCCGCCTTGTTGGAGCCGATCCCCTCGAATCCCTTTTCATAGGTGCTGGCGGAAACCAGAGTGTTGCCCGTCGTGTCGTCGATGATCTGGCACGAGATGTGCGCGTTCGAACGGAAAACCGAGAGACGCGGACGCTCCGCGGTCCCCGAGATCTTCCCTCTCACTCTCAGATGTCTTTTCAGACGCTGACGGTTCTTATCTGCTCTCTTGACCATGAGTTCGTTCTCCTTTCAATTATTTACCGGTCTTACCGGCCTTGCGGCGGATCTTTTCGCCGGAGTACTTGACACCCTTGCCCAGGTACGGTTCGGGCGGTCTCTTGGAGCGGATCACAGCGGCGATCTGCCCGACTGCCTGTTTGTCGTAACCCTTGACGATGATCGTGGTGTTGTCGGGGATCTCAAAGGTGATCCCGTTCCCCTCCTCGAAATAGATCGGGTGAGAATGACCCAGGTTCAGAACGATCTTCTTGCCCTGCTTTTCGACTTTGTAGCCGACGCCGACGATCTCGAGCTTCTTCTGGAAGCCCTCGGTCACGCCCTTCACCATATTGGCGATGAGAGCGCGGGTGAGTCCGTGCAGAGCGCGGAACTCCTTGTCGTCGTTCGGGCGGGTGACGGTCAGGGTCGCGCCGTCGACGCTGATCCCGAGCGCGGGATTGAAGGTCTCGGTCACTTCACCGAGTTTTCCCTTCACCGTCACGACGTTACCTTCGGCAACGTTGACGGTCACGCCCGCGGGAATGGTAATGGGTTCTCTTCCGATTCTTGACATTTCAGTACCTCCCCGCTCTTACCACACGAAGGCGAGCACTTCGCCGCCGACGTTGGCAAGTCTGGCTTTCTTATCGGTCATGACGCCCTTGGAGGTCGACACGATCGCGATCCCGAGTCCGTTCATCACTCTCGGCATATCCTCGCAGGAAGCGTAGATCCGAAGACCCGGCTTCGAGACGCGGCGAAGACCGTGAATGATCTTCGACTTGCCCTCGCCGTACTTCAGGGAGATGCGGATGATCCCCTGCTTGCCGTCCTCGATCACCTGGAACGCCTTGATATAGCCCTCTTCGAGCAGGATATCGGCGATCGCACGCTTCATGTTGGAGGCGGGAACGTCGACGGTCGGGTGCTTCGCGTCGTTCGCGTTCCGGATCCGGGTGAGCATATCTGCGATTACATCTGACATTTGCATGGATTTTGAATCCTCCTTTATGCAAGTTTGTTTTTTCTTGCTGCCGCGTGTTCCGCGGCGGCTGACCGGCGGTTAAAGCCGCGCCGGCTTTCCTTCCGGTCGGTTGAGGCTTCTCGGATTACCAGCTCGCCTTTCTGACGCCCGGGATCTCGCCCTTGTAGGCGAGTTCGCGGAAGCAGATACGGCAGATCCCGTACTTCCGGATATACGCGTGAGGTCTCCCGCAAATTTTGCAGCGGTTGTAAGCTCTCGTAGAGAACTTGGGGGTTCTCTGCTGCTTCAGAATCATGGATTTCTTAGCCATTTCCGTTCTCCTCCTGCATTATTTGGAAAAGGGAGCGCCCATCAGAGCCAGCAGCTCTTTGGCTTCCTCGTCGGTTCCCGCGGTGGTGACGAACACGATGTCCATCCCGCGGATCTTCTCGACCTTGTCGTACTCGACCTCGGGGAAGATCAACTGCTCCTTCAGACCGAGAGAGTAGTTCCCTCTGCCGTCGAAGGCGTTGGGGTTGATGCCCTTGAAGTCGCGGACGCGGGGGAGAGCGAAGTTGAAGAGTTTATCCATGAACTCGTACATTCTCTCGCCGCGGAGCGTCACCTTGACGCCGATCTTCATGCCCTGACGGACCTTGAAGTTCGCGACCGATTTCCGCGCGTAGGTGGGAACCGCCTTCTGACCCGCGATCATCGTGATCTCGTCGATCACGCTGTCGATGACCTTGGCGTTCTCACGGGCGTCGCCCACGCCGACGTTGATCACGATCTTGTCGAAGCGCGGGATCTGCATGGGGCTCTTGTAGGCGAATTTCGTCATCAGAGCAGGAGCGACTTCGGTTTTATACTTTTCGGCAAATCTCGACATTGTCTCTTCCTCCTCAGATCTTCTTGCCGCACTTGGCGCAGAGACGGACCTTGATCTTCTTGCCGTCCTTCTCTTCGAAGCCGACCTTGACGCGAACGCCGCGCTTGCAGTTATCGCAGTACAGCTGGACCTTCGACGCGTAGATCGCGCCCTCGGTCTTGATGATGCCGCTGACGTCGCCCTGCTTGCGTGCCTTGGTGTGCTTGGAAACCTGGTGGACGCCCTCGACGATCACTTTTCCCTCGGCGGGCGAGGTGGCGATGACCTTACCGGTGCGTCTGACCGTTTCTCCGTCCTTTTTCATCCATTTGTCTTCGTTGCGGCCGGAGAGAACGACAACGGTATCGCCGGTTTTAATGTGCATTTTACTCATTGCTGTTTCCTCCGATCAAAGTACTTCGGGAGCGAGGGACAGGATCTTGGTGAAATCTCTGTCGCGGAGCTCTCTTGCCACAGGGCCGAAAATACGCGTGCCCTTCGGGGTGTTATCATCTTTCAAGATGACGGCCGCGTTCTCGTCGAACTTGATATAGGATCCGTCGGCGCGGCGAAGTTCCTTCACCGTACGGACGATGACCGCCTTCACCACTTCGCCCTTCTTCACGACTCCGTTGGGCGCCGCCTTTTTAACGGCGCAGACAACGATATCGCCGATGCCGGCGTAGCGACGACGGGAACCGCCGAGAACACGGATACACATCAGTTCTTTGGCGCCGGTGTTATCGGCGACCTTCATTAAAGACTGTTGCTGAATCACTGATCTTTTCCTCCTGAATTCTCTTCGGCAAGCGTTTTGACCTGCCTACTTCTGAATTGGGTTTCTCGATTACTGTGCCCGTTCGATGATCTCGACGAGACGCCATCTCTTCATCTTGGAGAGGGGTCTGGTCTCCATGACGGAAACCTTGTCGCCGATCTGGCAGGCGTTGTCCGCGTCGTGCGCGTAGATCTTCACGGTGCGCTTGATGATCTTCCCGTATTTCGGGTGACGGACGTGGTCCTCGATCGCGACCGTGATGGTCTTGTCCATCTTGTTGCTGACGACGCGACCGACTCTGACTTTTCTCAAATTACGTTCTTCCATGTTACCGTCCTCCTTCAGGCGTTCTTCTCGCGAAGAACCGTCATCACGCGAGCGATGTCGTGCTTAACGTCGGTGATCTTGTGGGGGTTGTCAAGCTGATTGATCGCATGCTGGAAGCGGAGATTGAACAGTTCCTTTTTCAGGTCCTGCAGTTTGACGCCGAGTTGCTCGGCAGTCATGCTTCTGAGTTCTTCTGCTTTCACGGCTCAAACCTCCTCTGCCTCTTGTTCCTTGGCAATGAACTTGGTCTTGATCGGCAGTTTGTGACCGGCAAGACGCATTGCCTCTTTTGCGACTTCCTCGGAGATCCCGTCCATCTCGAACAGGACGCGTCCGGGCTTCACGACCGCGACCCAATACTCGGGCGAACCTTTACCGGAACCCATACGGGTCTCGGCGGGTTTCTCGGTGATGGGCTTGTCGGGGAAAATCTTGATCCAGACTTTACCGCCGCGCTTGATATAACGGGTCATAGCGATACGGGCTGCCTCGATCTGATTGCTCGTGATCCAGGCGGGCTCGAGCGCCACGAGTCCGTAACTGCCGTTCGTGACCTTGTTGCCGCGAAGGGCTTTACCCTTCATACGACCGCGCTGGACACGACGGTACTTGACTCTTTTCGGCATTAACATTGTCAGTTGCCCCCTTCGTTGGATTTGTTGAAGCTGCGGCCCCCGGCGTTTCTGCCGAAGCGACGCTCGCCGCCGCTGCGGGGTCCGGCGTTGTTGCCGAACCGACGATCACCGTCGCGACGGTTACCGTCGTTGCGGCGCGGACGTCTGTCGCGGCGCTCTTCGGGTCTTCTCTCGGCGGCTCCGGCGCTCTCCGCGAGCACCTCGCCGCGGTAGATCCAGACCTTGACGCCGATCTTACCGTAGGTGGTGTTGGCTTCCCAGAAACCGTACTCGATGTCGGCGCGGAGCGTCTGCAGCGGGATGGTCCCCTCGTGGTAATGCTCGGTACGCGCGATCTCGGCGCCGCCGAGACGGCCGCCGCAGGACACTTTCACGCCCTTGGCGCCGAGCTTCATGGTCCGACCGATCGCCTGTTTCATGGCGCGGCGGAACGAGGTACGTCTCTCGAGCTGCGAAGCGATGTTCTCGGCGACGAGCTGAGCGTTCAGATCGGGATTCTTGATCTCGAACACGTTGACGGCGACCGGTTTACCGACCATCGCCTCGAGTTCGGTCTTCAGCTTCTCGATCTCGACGCCGCCGCGTCCGATCACCATACCGGGCTTCGCGCAATGGATGAACACGCGGACTCTCGACCGATCGCGTTCGATCTCGACCTTCGGGACGCCGGCTGCCTGGAGTTTCTCTTTCAGATATTTTCTGATCTTGTAATCGGAGACGATGGTGTCACCGATCTCTTCGTCCTTCACGTACCATCTGGAATCCCAGTTTTTGATCACGCCGACGCGCAGGCCGTTCGGATTAACTTTCTGTCCCATGCTTTAGCCGACCTCCTTCTCCGATTTTCTTTCCCTCACGACGAGGGTAACGTGGCTGGTTCTCTTGAGGATGCCGAACGCTCTTCCCTGCGCTCTCGGCTGCATACGCTTCAGCGTAGGACCGGGGCAGACGAAGCATTCCGCAACGTAGAGCGACGCGGTATCCATTCCGAGACCCTTCTCGGCGTTCTTGTGCTCGGCGTTCGCGACGGCGCTGTTCAGCAGCTTGATGAGGTATTCGCTCGCCGCGCGGCGGGTGTTCTTCAGGATCGCCATCGCCGTATCGGCGTCTTTGCCGCGGATCAGGTCCAGAACGATCTTCACTTTCCGGGGGGAGATCCTGACATACTTCAGATACGCTCTTCCCTCGGGCGCGTTCTTTTCGGCGGCCTTACGGGCGTCCAGAGCTTCTCTTTTCTCTTTCTGCATGATTCAGTATTCCTCCTGTCAGTTTCCGTTGTTCGACGTCTTGGAACCTGCGTGGCCCTTGAACGTACGGGTAGGCGCGAACTCGCCGAGTTTGTGTCCGACCATATCCTCGGTAATATACACGGGGACGTGTTTTCTACCGTCGTGAACGGCGATCGTGTGACCGACGAACTCCGGGAAAATGGTGGAGGCACGGGACCACGTCTTCAGTACCTTTTTCTCACCCTTTGCGTTCATCTCGCAGACTCTGTTGAAGAGTTTGACTTCGACAAAAGGCGGTTTCTTCAGACTTCTGCTCATATCTTGTGTGCTCCCTTCTCAGCCGTTACTTGCTGTTTCTGCGCTTGACGATGAACTTGTTGGTTCTCGCCTTGCTGTTTCTCGTCTTGTATCCGAGGGCGGGTTTACCCCACGGGGTCACGGGCCCGGGATGACCGACGGGAGATTTGCCTTCGCCGCCGCCGTGCGGGTGGTCGACAGGGTTCATGACCGAACCTCTGACGGTCGGGCGGATGCCGAGGTGACGGGTCTTACCGGCTTTGCCGAGTTTCACGGTCTCGTGCTCGATGTTGCCGACCTGACCGATCGTCGCCTTGCAGTCGAGGCGGACGATGCGGACCTCTCCCGAGGGGAGACGGATCTGCGCCACACCGTTCTCCTTCGCCATCAGCTGAGCCGCGGCGCCGGCGGAACGGACGAGCTGCGCACCCTTGCCGGGATAAAGCTCGATGTTGTGGATGAAAGTACCGACCGGAATCGCAGAGATGGGCAGGCAGTTGCCCGGTTTGATGTCGGCGGAGGCGCCCGAGTAGACGACGTCGCCGTCCTTCAGACCGACCGGAGCGATGATATAGCTCTTCTTGCCGGATTCATTCTCGAGCAGAGCGATATACGCGGTGCGGTTGGGGTCGTACTCGACGCCGATCACCTTCGCGGGTTCGCCGTTCTGCCGCTTGAAGTCCATGATACGGTACTTCTGCTTGTTGCCGCCGCCGTGATGACGGACGGTGATCCTGCCGTAACTGTTTCTGCCGGCGTTCTTCTTCTTTTTGGTGATGAGGCTCTTTTCGGGAGAGAACTTGGTCACCTCTTCGAAGGAAGGCGCCTGCATATTTCTGCGCGACGGAGTTGTCGGCTTATACTTAACGGTAGCCATTTACGCTTCTCCTCCCTTAGTTCAGACTGTCGAAGAAGGCGATGGTCTTGGAATCCTCGGTGAGGATCACGACCGCTTTCTTCCACGTTCTGGTGGTACCGGCGTGCACGCCCATCCGTTTCGGCTTGGACTTCACGTTGACGGTGTTGACCTTCGCGACCTTGACGCCGAACAGTTCCTCGACCGCCGCGGCGATCTCGGGCTTGGTAGCGGACTTATCGACCTCAAAGCAGTAGCGCTTGTTCGAGGCGAGGTCCATGCTCTTTTCGGTGATCAGAGGCCGTCTGATGATATCGGATGCGAGTTTCATTTGCCGTACACCTCCTGGATCTTTTCGGCAGCGGCGCGGGTCAGAATGAGTTTGCCGCTGTTCAGAATGTCGTAGACGTTGACGTCGGAGCAGACGACCTTCTCGCCGACCTCGTTCTCACCGCCGAAGAAATGCGAGACCTTCGCGCCGGGAACGTTGGCGCAGCTCTTGATCACGCGTTCGTCGATCGAATCGAGGACGAGCATCGGTTTCTTCTCCGCTTCGACGGCGGCGAACATCCCGACCATGGTTTTGGTGCTGTAATCGTCGAGTTTGATCGCGTCGACGATCACGAGTTCCTTCGCGGCGCACTTGCCCGACAGAGCCGAGATCAGGGCGGCGCGTTTGGTTCTCTTGTCAAGGTTCACGCGATAGGAGCGGGGCTTCGGACCGAGCGCGACGCCGCCGTGAGTCCACTGCGGAGCGCGGGTCGATCCCTGTCTCGCGTGACCGGTGCCCTTCTGTCTCCAGGGCTTCTTCCCGCCGCCCGAAACCTCGGTGCGGGTCAGGGTGGATTGGGTCCCCTGTCTCTGGTTGAGCAGGTACGCCCGGACAGCGGTATGGAGGATGTCGGATCTGACTTCCTGGCCGAACACGTCGTCGGAGAGTTTGATCTTGCCGACTTCCTTGCCCGCCATATCAACAACTTTCATAGTAGGCATTGTAACTTCCTCCTTCCGTTATGCTTTCACCGAATCCCGGATGAAGACGATCCCGCCCCGCGAACCGGGAACGGCGCCCTTCACGGCGATCAGGTTCTTTTCGGAATCGATTTTGACGACGGAAAGGTTCAGGATGGTGACCTGTTCGTTTCCGTACTGCCCCGCCATCTTCTTATTCTTGAAAACGCGGGAGGGCGACGAGTTCGCGCCCATAGAGCCGACCTCACGGTGTACGGGGCCGGTACCGTGCGTCATCTTCAGCACGTGGTGGTTCCATCTCTTGATCGATCCGGTGTAGCCGCGGCCCTTGGTGATCCCGGTGATGTCGACCTTTTCGCCCACGGCGAAGGTATCGACGGTGATCACGTCGCCCGCGTTGACGGCGGAGCAATCTTCGAGGCGGAATTCCTTGAGGTGTCTCTTGGGGGAGACGCCCGTTTTGGCGAGATGACCCTTCTCGGGTTTGTTGAGCTTCTTCTCCGAGCAATCGCCAAAGGCGAGCTGGAGAGCGTCGTAGCCATCCTTATCGGCGGTCTTCTTCTGCGTTACGGGGCAGGGACCGGCTTCGATCAGGGTGACGGGGATGACGTTTCCGATCTCGTCGAAGATCTGCGTCATACCGAGTTTCTTTCCGATAATGCCTTTTTTCATGTTCTTCCTCTCTTTCGGTTATTGGTTGACGGTTGGATTTCCGGTCACCCGGTCCGTCAACTTGACCACGAGGCGTGGTTTTTCCGGCGCGTGCCGGAGGGGATCCTTACTTGTTCTCGATCTCGATCTCGACGCCGGCGGGGAGTTCGACGCTCATCAGCGCCTCGACCGTCTTCGCCTGCGGATTGAGAATGTCGACAAGCCGTTTGTGAGTGCGACGCTCGAACTGTTCCCGGCTGTCCTTGTACTTGTGCACCGCGCGAAGGATCGTGATGATCTCCTTCTCGGTGGGAAGCGGGATGGGGCCGGACACGGCGTTGCCGTTCCGTTTCGCGATCTCCACGATCTTTGCCGCCGCGGCGTCGACAAGGGTGTGATCGTAGCTCTTCAGTCTCACTCTGAGTTTCTCGTTTGCCATTTGGTTGTTCCTCCTTCTTTGATTTTGGGAGGGCGATCCTTTCACACCGTGCCGGGCGTATCTTTCACACCCTGACGAAAACGGGGAATCCGTCTGCCGCAGTTTGAGACGGACCCGCCCGACGAAAAAGACACGGTTTGCGGTTCTCCGCACTTGTTTTTTCGCCCGTTCATCGGACATACTCCACGAAAATTCCCTGCTTTTCAGCAGCAACCTCTCGCTTCATCGCATATCAAGCTCGATTATTATATACTATTTGAGGCGAAAAATCAACGGTTTCAAAAAATTTTTGCGCGGAGCGACGTAGAAATTTCGGCTTGTTTTTGCTCCTATTTTTGTGCAACTGTACCAATTATTGCGTCAAACGGCGGAAAAAGGGAGGTTTGAAAGGGGAAAGCGGGGCTTCCGCGCCGTCCCTCGGGCGGAAATTTCTTACGCTCGCACGCGCGCCGGCTCTCGCGTGCGCGGGCGCGTATTTCAAAAAATACGGAAGAAATCGCGCCGCCGCCCGTTTTGGTTACAATCTGTTCATAAATTTGCACTATAATAGTAGTTGGACTTTTATCGCTCCCCCGCTTTTCGGGGAGCGGATCCGATACGAAAGGAACTGACCGCGATATGATGGACAAGACCAAACGGATCTTCCGGCTTTACCTGACGCTGACGATTCTTCTGTCGGCGGCGGTCGTCGTGCTGAGGACGATCGCGCTGCTCTCCCCGGGCTACGATCGGGCGAACGGGTATTTCGCCCTGCATTCCATGCCCCACGAGATCGCGCGGTTCGCGACGGTGATCGGTGTGATCCTGCTTCTCACGCAGCTCGCCCCCCTGAAAGGGAAACTGGAGATCCGGGAGCCCGGAAAGGGACTGCCGGTGATTTTCTCGGTCGCCCTCACGGGGATCCTCATCCTCGCGTTCTCGATGTTCCGGGTGTTTGAATTGCATCTCGGCTCGCTTCGCGAACGGCTCTCGGGCGGTTCGATCTCGCTGCAGGCGGTCATCTTCTGCCTCGCGTCCGCGTTCTTCGGCGGGACGGCGGCGGTCTGCTCGGTCTTTTCGGTGGCGAAACGGCAGGTACTCAACGCCGTACACGCCTTCGCCGCGATGTCGGTCTCTCTGCTCGCGCTGTTCTACACCCTGTTCCTCTACTTCGACTTCACGCTCCCGATGAACGCCGACGTCAAGATCGGCTCCCAGGCGGCGTTTCTCTCGATCGCGCTCTTCTTCCTCTGCGAAGCCCGGATCGCGCTCGACCGTCCGATCTGGACGCTCTATACGGCGGTCGGGATGATCGCGCTCCTGCTCACGTCGACTGTCGCCGTGCCGAATCTGCTCTACGCCATCATCCGGCAGACGCCGGTGCTTGATTCCTCGATCGACGATTTCCTGCTCCTCGGATTTGCGGTCTATATCCTCGCGCACTTCTCTTCCCTGACCGTCAAGCCCGTGCAGACGGCGAGCGGTCTCGCCGGCAAGATCCTCGCGGAGACCGAAGCCGCGGCGGAAGCCGAGCCGGTCGACCGGGAGGACGTCGAGCAGATCAGTTTCTTCGGGGACGAGCCGCGCCCGGTCGAACTGCCCCCGCAGCCCGAGCCCCCGATCGAGGAGACCGAGGACGATCTCTCCATCTTCGATTCGCCCGATATCCCCGAAAGACCCGAACGCACGGAACGCACCGAACGCACGGAACGTCAGGAGCGCCCCGCCGCCGGCGCCCGCACCCGCTCGTCCTCGCGTACGAATAAGAAATCATGAAGAAACTGCTCGCCGTCGACGGCAACAGCATCATCAACCGCGCCTTTTACGGGATCCGCCCCCTGTCGACCCGCGACGGGCGCCAAACCAACGCCATATACGGGACGGTCAACATCATCAACCGACAGTTGACCGCCCTTTCTCCCGATTACGCCGCCGTCTGTTTCGACGTACACGCCCCGACCTTCCGGCATAAACTCTATCCCGAATACAAGGCGGGGCGCCGTCCGACTCCCCCCGAACTCCTCTCGCAGTTCGGCGCCTGCAAAGCGGTGCTTACCGCGATGGGGCTGACCGTCCTCGAACTCCCCGGCTACGAAGCCGACGATATCCAGGGGACGCTCGCGCGGATGGCGGGAGACGCGGGGGTCGACGCCTATATTCTCTCGGGCGACCGCGACCTGCTCCAACTGATCGATCCGCGTACCACCGTCCTGCTCGCCGGGAACAACGATACGGTCCCCTACGACAAGGACGCCTTCCAAGAAAAGTACGGCATCCCGGTCGAGCGCTTTATCGACCTGAAAGCCATGATGGGCGACTCGTCCGACAATATCCCCGGCATCCCGGGGATCGGGGAGAAAACCGCCGTCAAACTGCTCACCGACTACGGTACGCTCGACGAGGTGCTGACCCACGGGGACGATCCCGCCCTCTCCCCCGCTCTCCGCAAAAAGATCGCGGAGGGACGTGACAGCGCCCTGCTTTCGCGGACGCTCGCAACCATCGATACCGCCGTTCCGCTCGGGATCACGCTCGACGGCGTCCGTCGGCGCGAGATCGACAACGACGCGCTCTACGACCTGTTCCTCGATCTGGAGTTCACCGCCTTTATCCGGCAGTTCAAACTCGAAGCGCCGAAATCCCCCGCCCGTCCCAAACCCCTCCCCTCCGGGGGGATCCCCGATCTGTTCGACCTTTCGGGCGGCGTCGCGGACGACGGCGAAACGGACGACGACGCGCCGGAATATACCCCCGTCCCCGCAAAAGAGGCGGTCGCGAAACTCGGCGGTCGTTTCTCGGCGGAACTCCGGGACGACGGGCTCGCCCTTTCGGACGGGACCGCAAACCTCCTTGTCAAAACCGACGAGATCCCCCGACTTTCCCCTCTCTTTTCGGACGAAAAGAGAGAGATCGTATGTTTTGACGCGAAGAAACTGATGCACCGGCTCTCGGACTTGGGGATCGCGTTCGCCCCCGTCCCGCTGGATCTGATGCTCTACGCCTATCTGCTCCGTCCCGGCGAGGGGCAGAGTTCGGTGCGCGGGCTCGCCCTGACCCTGCTCGGAAAAACCGCGCCGGAGGAGGCGCCCGCCGCGCATCTTCTCTTTGCGCTCGAGCCCGTCCTGCGGGAAAAAGTGCGCGAAACGGGCGAGGAAAACCTGCTCGACGAGGTGGAACTGCCGCTGATCCCCGTTCTGTTCCGGATGGAGAAGGTCGGCTTCGGGATCGACCGCGNNNNGGCGAAAGCCAAAGCCGACCTGATCTGCGAACTCGCGGGGCATCCGTTCAACATCCTCTCCCCGAAACAACTGGGGACGGTTCTGTTCGACGAACTCGGCTTGAAGGGCGGGAAGAAGACCAAGACCGGGTATTCGACCGGCGCGGACGTCCTCGAGGGGCTTCGCTACGAGCATCCGATCATTTCGGAGATCCTCGCTTACCGGCAGCTGACCAAACTGCATTCGACCTACGCCGTGGGTCTGCTCGCGGCGGCGGACGAAAACGACCGGATCCACACCGATTTCAAGCAGGCGCAGACCGCGACCGGGCGGCTCTCCTCTGCGGAGCCCAACCTGCAGAACATCCCCGTCCGCACCGAACTCGGGCGCCTG
Source organism: uncultured Ruminococcus sp. (assembly GCA_902779285.1). GTDB lineage: Bacteria > Bacillota > Clostridia > Oscillospirales > CAG-272 > UBA1740. The sequence continues at coordinate 7,107 of CACZAZ010000009.1, read as the reverse complement.
TTCCGTCGGCTGTTCGTCGCGCGGAAGGGACGGGTGCTGGTGGACGCGGACTATTCGCAGATCGAACTGCGGCTGCTCGCCCACGTTTCGGGCGACGAGACCATGCTTTCGGCGTTCCATTCGGGCGCCGACGTGCATACCTCGACCGCGGCGTCGGTCTTTCACGTCCCGGAGGAGACGGTCACGCCCGAAATGCGCAAACGGGCGAAGGCGGTCAATTTCGGGATCATGTACGGGATCGGTCCCTACTCGCTCTCGCAGGACCTCGGGATCCCGATGCGCGAGGCGAAGGAGTATATCGACGCGTACAAGGCGCACTTCCCGAAGATCGGGGAGTACCTCGAAAGGACCATCTCCGACGCGACCGAGACCGGCTACACCGAGACCATCTTCCACCGTCGCCGGTATATCCCCGAGCTGCGCTCGGTGAATAAGACGACGCAGGCGTTCGGACGGCGGATCGCGATGAACGCCCCGATCCAGGGGAGTTCCGCAGATATTATGAAGATCGCGATGATCCGCGTCTTCGATCGTCTGAAACGCGAAGTGCCGACCGCCGACCTCGTGATGCAGGTCCACGACGAGCTGATCGTCGAGTGCGACCAAAGCGATATGCTTCTCGTCTCAAACGTTCTGAAAGACGAAATGCAGGGCGCCGCTTCCCTTTCCCTCCCCCTGACCGTCGACGTCTCCGCGGGAGTTTCATGGGACGGGTGATATAAAATAAGGAAGGAAACTGGCGGTCACGCGTTTCCCCGAATACCGCCGTACGGCGCAGAAAAAGGAGAACGAAATGCAGGATACGAACAGGAACGAAACGACCCCCGCCCCGATCGGGATCGGGGATATCATCCGATTCGGCGCCTATCCGCAGGACGCCGAGGGAACGGCGAAAACGCCGATCGAGTGGCTTGTACTCACGCGGGAGGACGACCGGATCCTCGTCGTCAGCCGCTACGGGTTGGAGCTTCTCCCGTTCCATAAGTACGATCTTCCGACCCGGTGGGAAGACTCGTCGCTCCGCGAGTGGCTGAACTCCGAATTTCCGAAAGCGGCGTTCACCCCCGAAGAACAAGCGCGTATTCCGGCGGTAAGAATGAAAGCCGAGCGCGATCTTCCCCCGTCGGTCGCTCCCGAACGCGATATTACCGACAAGTTTTTTCTTTTGAGTTACGCCGAGGCGAGCCGCTTTTTCCCCTCCGCCGAAGAACGAAAGTGCGTCCCGACCGACTACCTGGCGAAACTGATGGAACTCGACGACCCGAACGAAACGAGTTGGTGGTGGCTCCGCTCTACTCCCGCGGACGACGCCCGAGACGCGTTCTCCGTCGACGAATACGGCGTGATCCGGGAGGAGCGCGTAGCGACCCGGCTCGACGCCGTCCGCCCCGCCCTCTGGATCCGTCTTGCATAATGAAAAACCGTCCTCTCCGAACGGAGGGGGCGGTTTTAAATTTTTCTTTTTTCAAAATAACAAAACGCCGCGTAAGCGGCGTTTTGTTATGGAAAGGTCGATAAGCGTTCGGTAAGATATCAGACGGCGCCGCCCGCGGTGGCGAGGAAGCGTTCGATACGGATCAGGGGGTCGGCGCCGCGTTTGGAGGCGAGGTCCATTTCGCGGCACTCCGAAAGGAGTTTTCGGAACTGATCGGGGCTCCGTTTTCCGACGCAGCGGATATACAGTTTCGCTTTATACTCGTTCATCCCGAGCGCAGAGGCGACGGTGGCGGGGGGCGTTCCCTCCTCGAGCAGGCAGGAGACCGAGCAGAGATCCGAGATCAGACGCGAGATCTGACCGAGTATGATCATGGGATCCACGCGCCGGCGGACGAGGTCGGACAGTTTCCGATACGCGCCCCCGGTATCTCCGTCGAGCATCGCGTTGGTCAGCCCGAAGGCGTCGTCCTCCGCGGTCGAGGCGCAGACCAGCTCCACCGTCTCCGGGGTGACGGTCCGCAGCTCGTGGGCGCGGGCGTAACAGACCAGTTTATCCGTTTCGGACGCGAGCACGTCCATCGAATGTCCGCAACGGTCGATCATCCCGCGCAGCGCGCCGGGCGCGGCGTCCAGCCCCTCGTGAACGAAATGCGCGTTCAGCCACGCGGTGAGCTGCTGATCGGTCGAGGGCTCGAAATTGATCGCCTGCACGACGTCGGAAAGCCGTTTGAAAAGCGACGAGGGACGTTTCGCGTTGCCCGCCGCCAGCCCCTCCTGCCCGACGAGGAACACCAGAACCGACGCGGGATTCTCGTTTACCGTCCGCACGATCCCCTCCAGGGCGGCAAACTGCTCGTCCTTCCAATCCTCAAGACGCGCGCCGCTCCATTCGATCAGTTTGCGGTCCGCCATCATCGGGGGGGCGGTGACGGCGTCCGAGAGGGCGGCGAAGTCGATCTCCTCACCGTGATAGACCGGATGGTTGAAGGCGTCGAAGACCGGATCGGTCAGGATCTGCTTCCGGATCTCCCCGAGATAGTGGCGTTTGAGGTATTCTTCCTCCCCGCAGAAGAGGTAGACTCCCCCGATCTTCCCGGTTTTCAGTTGCGTTTTCAGTTCGGCTTGCAGCACGGGGGTCTCCTCCTTTCGGTCTTATTACAGCGGCGACGCCGTGATCGTCAGTTCGTTTTCGCGTCTCTCCCCGTTGATCACGGAGGAAAACGAAACGCGGAACCCCACCCCGGCGGGGGTGGGAAGAAGAAGGATCTCGCGGGTAAAGACGGTCATTTGCAGGGTGAAGGGTGGAAAAGACAGTTCGACGGTTTGCGCAACCCCCGCGCGAAACTCGATCCGGGAGGACGCCGCGCCCCTTCGGTCGACGGTCAGAACGCCGCCGCGCCAAATCACGCGGTTGAAGATCTTGCCGCCCTCGACGGTCTCGGTAAAGGTCAACAGAAGTTCGGAGGGCGTATCGCGCAGCGCGCCGACCCACTCGCCCGACTCGGTTTCGGGAGAGCCCGACGCGGGGGTGATCGCGCTGACCCGTCTGACCGTTACCCGTTCCATCTCCGTCTCCCTCCGAATAGATATGAAAGGCGGAGAGCAGCCGCCCTCCGCCGAAAGACCTTGTTCCGTCAGTCAGTCCCCTTGCTCCGACGGATCAGATAGGGATTGACCAGTTTGCGCCAATCGAGTTCGCCGCGGTCGAGCGCCATGACCAAAACCTCCGCCGTCGCCAGGTTGGTCGCGACCGGCACGCTGTATACGTCGCAGAGCCGGAGCATATCCTGCTGCATGGCGGAATGCCGCTCGGCGGGCTCGGTGTCGCGGAAGAAGAACAGGATGTCGATCTCGTTGAAACTGATGCGCGACTGGATCTGTTCGCATCCGCCGGTGCTGCCCGACATCAGCATTTCGATATCGAGATCGGTGGCGTCCTTCACGTACTTACCCGTGGTCTGCGTCGCGCAGATATGATGTTTCGAGAGAATACCGCTGTACGCAATACAGAATTGCGCCATCAGTTCCTTCTTCCCGTCGTCTGCGATCAATGCAATTTCCATGAAGTTTCCTCCTCTGTCTCTTTTATCTTCAGGCGTTTTCCAGCCGTCTTCTCGCCATTCTCACAAGGGTTTTGCGCCGTTTTCGTCCCCGGATCAGACCGCGAAGCAGCGGCGCGTGTCCGCCCGTCAGCCGGATCGCAAGATTCTTACACGGCACGTCGATAAGCGGTCTTATTTTGAACCGTTCGGTCTCGGTCAGGTCGTCGGTCACGAGCCGCGGCTCGTCGAACAGGATCGCCGCCAGCGGCAGGCACGCAAGGTCGAGCGCCTCGCGAACGGTCGGATACAGTTTCGCCGTATCGCGGTCGGCGGGACAGCGGTTGAGCACCACCCGCACGCGCGCTCTCTGCGAGAACTTCAAGCTCGCCGTCGCGCGCAGAGACGCCGCCGAAAAGTCCGAAACGGCGAGCGTGACGTCGGCAAACTCCGAGAGTACCGCGACCGATTCTTTCGGTACGTCGAGGATCATCACGTCCTGATCGAAGCCGCCGCGCAGCGTTTCAAACAGCCGGATGGTCTCGGCGTCGCCCGGCACCCCGTCGAACGCCGTCGTTCCGGGCAAAAGCGTGAGATTCGGCACCTCGATCACGGGCAACGAAGCGCGGCGCGGATCGACCCGGGAACACATCACGTCGCCCGCGTCGTAGACCGTCCGCTCGGCAAGCCCGCACAAAAGATCCTGCGCCGGGTTTCCCCACGAAAGATCAACGAGAAGGGTCGGCGTACCTTTCCGAGCAAACGCGACCGCAAGCCGGGCGGCGACCGTCGAACAACCGACTCCGCCCTTCCCGGAAGTGACCAGTATCGTCTTTCCGACCATAGCCGCTCCCCCGTTTCTCACATTATAATCATTATACAGTAGAACGAAACGTTTGTCAATCGCTTGGGCGCGCGATTTTGTAAAATAATTATCAAAGTAGAAAGATCATCTGCGCAGAAGAACGCAAAAAATACGCGAAAGAAAGCAAGGGGGCGGTTTTAAAAAATCAATATAGATCAACAAAAAGAAACGCCCGCAAGCGGGCGTTTCTTATAATGATAAGAGAGTTTGCTCGGGGTATCGGAAAGACGGTATTCTTCCGCTCTCCCGTCAGTTTTCGACAGGACGGAAGAAGATCGGGGCGGGGAGCTCGACGCCCTCCTCCACTTCGATCGTCGCCTCCTCGGGAGACGCGACCTTCTCGACCGGCATCACGAAGCTCTTGCCGCAGGTCACGGAAAGGTCCGCGAGCGCGATATAAACGGTCGTCGACGCCTGCGTTCTCGCACGGTTGATCTGGAACGGGATGACCCAGCTGTCCACGTCGCTGTAGGTGACGTGCCCCTCTCCGTCGACCTCGGCGGTAAACAACTGGCTTTCCTTCACCTGCATACCGAGTTCTCCGGTGGAAAGTTTGTAGATCGCTTTGCCGTCGAGGTAGACGGTCGCGGTCCCGACGTAATCTTTCAGGTTTTGACCCGTTTTACCGTCGATCAGTTCCAAATGATACCGGATGCCGACGCGGTGCCAGCCGTACTCGGGATGCGCTTCGTCTTCACCCATAATGTTCGGATAATCGGCGTAGTTCGACGAGGGCGACATCATCGACGACCGGGTGGTCACTTCGTCGTCCGAAACGGTGGTCTTGAAGTTCCCCATCCACTCGAACGCGCCGGCGACCGCCGCGTCGCTGGTCGGACATCCCGCGACGGGAGAATAGTAGTACAGAGGTTTGCCGCCTTCGAAACGTCCGCAGAAGTAGGGGTCTGCCGTGGCGTCGAAATTCGCGATCGATTCGTTCCAGAGGATCGAGTATTCGACGAACAGATAAACGCCTCGATGGTCGGCTCGAACTTGAGTTCTTCAACGATGGTCTCTTCACAAAGCGTGCAGAAACCCTCGCGTCTGCCGGTCACGTGGAACATATCGACCGGCTGGGTCACGGTCCACCCGTTGATCTTGTGCGCCTTGGGATCGATCTCGATCGGGACGGTCGTGCCCGGGATCTTCTCACCGCACTCCTCGCAGTAGTAGGACTGTTCGCCCGGGGTGGTGCAGGTGGGCTTCAGGTCGACGGTGTAATGATCCTCGGGGGTATGGACGTGCGGGGGAAGGGTCGGAGCGGCGGTCGTCTCGGCGGCGGTCGTCGCCTGCGCCGTGGTCGCGGCGGCGGTCGCCTGCTCTGCGGTGGTCGCGGCGGCTTTCTTCTTCCCGCAGGAAGCAAAGGCGAACACGCACAGAACGAGGCAGAGAACGAACGCGAGAGCAAGGGTCAGTCTTTTCATTCTTATTTCCTCCTTTTCCCCCGACGTTTCTCCGCGGGGGTTGATTCAATTATACACCGGAAACGAACGGAAAGCAAGAAAGAAGGCGGATCAAGGACGGAATTCGGCACATTCAACAAGAGCGGCTCCGAGTAACTATGCACAATGCACAAGCGGGAACGACCGCCGTTAAAGCCCCGCAAAAAACCCCTTTTCGTCTCCCGGATCGGGTGGCGAAAAGGGGGAAAGAGTATCCGTCGGAGGGGTCGGCAGGGGTCATTTATAGAGTTTCAGCGTCTCATTGTAGCAGTTGACGAGGTCCCGGAGCAGGTCGAACTGTTTGAAATCGGAGCGGTAGGCGATATTGATCTCGCGCATCATGGACAGATTCTCGACCGGGAGGGTGACGATCTTTCCTTTCTTCAGTTCGTCGAGGCAGGCGCTGCGTGCGAGGATCGACACGCCGAAATCGCGGCGGATCAGGTCCTTGATGGTCGCGATGTTATCGACCTCGAGGATGACGTCGAAATCGCTGATGCTCATATTGTTGCTTTCAAGATGCGCGACGAACAGGTTGCGCGTCCCGGAGTTCGGCAGCCGGAGGATCATCCGCTCGCGCTTTAGTTCGTTCAGGGTCACCATCCCCTTCTTCGCGAAGGGATGATCGGGCGAGACCGCCAGCACCAGATAGTCGGTGTCCAGCATCATGTAGCGGAGCCCCGGATCGCTCGTCCGTCCCTCCACGATCGCCAGATCGATCTCATAAGATTTCAGCATTGTATAAAGATTGTTTATCGAATCGGTAATCATCTTTATATTTACGCGGGGGTTTTGAGAGCCGTAACTGGCGAGCGCTTCGGCGATCGGGTTGCTCTCCGCGGTGTGCGTGACCCCGATGGTCAGCCGGGTCACCTGCGCGGCGCCGTCCGAGAGCGACTGACGGAGCGAGGCGTAGATCCCCGCCAGTTTCTGGGCGCATTTCACGATCTCGTCGCCCTCTTTGGTGAGAACGAGCTTGCCCCTGCCCCGATCGAAAATGGTCGCGTTGAGTTCCTCCTCCAGCGCCTTGACGTGCTGGCTGACCGCCGGCTGGGTCACGTTGAGTTCCCGCGCCGCCGCGACGAAACTGCCGCATTCCACAACTTTGAGCAGCGAATAAACGCGATTATCGAGCATCTTTTCTCCTCCGTATAACGATTTCTTATCTGCGGTAACGAAATAATAATTTGACATTATTGATTCTGTGCGTATAATTATACCATAAAGATATTTTTTGTCAAGTGGGGATGCAAATTCCCTTTTTTATTCTTTTCAAGAGAGGAGGTCTGCCGCGGTATGAACCGGGAAAAAGAGAGAAAGAAAA
>CACZAZ010000008.1 GCA_902779285.1 uncultured Ruminococcus sp. | reverse complement strand
AAACGTAACAAAGCGGTTTCCTCTTTCCTTTTTCTCATTTTTCGATTGCAATTATACTCGTGATTATGAATTGAATATTAAATCCGCGCCATCAAAGACGTATTAAATCATCCGAAAGGAGAACGCGAATACATGAAGCATATCTTTGTCATCAACCCCGCGGCGGGGAAGAAGGATTCCTCCGAGGAGATCATGCGCGCCGTTACCGGGATCTCCGGCTATGACTGTGAGTTCTATGTTACCCGGGGGGCTCTCGACGCCACGCGCTACGCGAAGGCGTGGCTGGAGGAGCATCCCACCGAGCGTGCGCGTTTCTACGCCTGCGGCGGCGACGGGACGCTGAACGAGGTCGTCAACGGCGTCGCCGGACACGAGAACGGCTCGGTCGGCGTTTATCCTTCCGGAAGCGGTGACGATTTCGTCAAGTATTACGGGGGACGGGACAAGTTCCTCGATTTCAAGAAACTGCTTGACGCGCCGGAGGACGAGATCGACCTGCTCACGGTCGACAACGGCAAACCCGGCGAATTCCGCTACTCCATCAACATCACCAATTTCGGCATTGATACCACGGTCGCGAAGACCATGATCAAGGTCAAACGGAAAAAGATCATCGGCGGCAAACGCGCCTACGTCACCGGCGTTCTGACCGGGCTCATCAAGGCAATGAAGAACAAGTGTGAGATCACGGCGGACGGCGAGCGCGTCGACACCAAGGGGCGCATCCTGCTCTGCACGTTGGCGAACGGCGGCTACGTGGGCGGCAGTTTCTTCTGCGCGCCCCGCGCGGACAACCACGACGGGCTGATCGAGGTCACGGCGTTCCGCCCTCTGTCCCGGATCACCTTCGTCCGTCTGCTCGGCTCCTACACCAACGAACCGCACCTCGACGATCCGCGTTTCCAAAAGTACATCACCTACCGCCGCGCCAAAGAGGTCACGGTCAAGGCGCCCGAGGGGTTCTCCATGTCGGTCGACGGCGAGATCGTCGACGGTACCGAATTCACGGTCGGCATCGTGCCGAAAGCCATCCGTTTCGCCGTCCCCGAGGGATGCGTCCTGATCGCGGGGCGTAATGGCGAGACCGTCGGCGCCGCTCCCGTCGGTGAGGAAACCGCCCCCGCGGAGCCCGAAACCCCCGTCGCGGAGACTCCGATCGAGGAGGTCGCCCCCGCCGCGGAGGAAACTTCCGCCGCCGAAGCGCAGCCGGAGGAAGCCCCCGCGGAACCTGCGAACGCCTGATGCTTTAATCGAAAATCGCTCCCCTCGGATCACTCGGTCCGAGGGGAGTAAAAAAATAACGGATGCGAAAGGTCGCACCCGTTGTTTTTATTTTTCTTTTTTGATGTGGACGTCCATCTGCGGATAGGGGATCTTGATCCCGGCTTCGTCGAGCGCCGTTTTACCGTTCTCGATCAGGTCGAAATAGGTCGGCCAGTAATCCACGCTCCGGACCCAGACCCGGACGATCAGTTCGACTCCGCTCGCGCCGTTCGACATTACGCGCACCATAGGCGCGGGATCCTTCAGGACGGTCTTTTTTTTCTTGCAGACGTCGAGCAGGACTTTCTGCGCGCGCGGACGGTCTTCCTCGTACCCGATGGGGAAGGTCAGGTCGATCCGGCGCGTATCCTTGACCGAATAGTTGACCACGACCGCCGACGAAGCGGTGCCGTTCGGGACGACCACCACCTTGTTGTCGGGGGTGCGGAGACGCGTGGAGACCAGCCGGATATCTTCGACCGTTCCCGAATAGCCCGCGACCTCGATAAAGTCGTCGAGTCTGAAAGGACGCGTCACGATGATCAGGACGCCGCCCGCGATGTTCCCGAGCGCTCCGTTGACCGCAAGACCGATGGTAACGCCGCCGGCAGCGAGCAGCGCCGCGAGTCCCGAGGTGTCGATCCCGACGTAGGCGACGAGCGCCACGCCGATCAGTACCTTCACGACCACCCGCACGACGTAGATCACGGTGCGGGCGACCGTCTTGTCGACCTTGTTCTTTTTCTCGGACCGGCGCAGAGCGACGCGGGAAATGAGATTGACGAGCCGGAACGAGACGAAGAGAATGATCAGCGCGACGGCGATCCGAAGACCGTGCGTCCGCGTCCATTCCCAAAGGACATCTTTGATTTCTTCCCAGGAAGTAGGCATAGGCGTTCTCCAATCAATTCATTCGCGTATATTCTACCACTTATCGTGCGCGTTTGTCAAACTGTTTTTTCGGATCTTTCAGAGGATCAGCATAGCGTCCCCGAAGGAGAAAAAGCGGTAGCGTTCCCGGACGGCCGTTTTGTACGCGTCGAGGATCTTTTCTCTGCCCGCCAGCGCCGAGACCAGCATCAGGAGCGTCGACTGCGGCAGATGAAAGTTGGTGATCAGGGCGTCGACCGCGCGGAAACGGTAGCCGGGGTAGATGAAGATCCCGGTGTCCCCCTCGGTCGCCCGCACGTTCCCGTTCTCGTCCGCGACGCTCTCCAGTACGCGGCAGGAGGTGGTCCCGACCGCGATCACCCGTCCGCCCGCGGCGCGGCGGCGGTTGATCTCTGCGGCGGCGTCCGCGTCAAGATGGAAATGCTCGGTGTGCATCAGGTGGTCTGCGATCCGTTTTTCTTTCACGGGGCGGAAAGTGCCAAGCCCGATGTGCAGCGTCACCTCGGCGTACCCGACGCCCTTCCGTTTGATCGCGTCGAGCAGTTCGGGGGTAAAGTGCAGTCCGGCGGTCGGCGCGGCGGCGGAGCCCTCCTCTTTGGCGTAGACCGTCTGATAGCGCGAAAGATCTTTCTGTTTCCTGTGAATGTAGGGAGGGAGGGGAAGTTCGCCGACCGCGTCGAGCAGTTCGTAGTCGTTTTTGAAGCGTGCGCGGTCGTAGTCGAACGAAACGATCCGGTTCCCGTCGTCCTCGACGCTCTCCACCGTTGCGCGGAGCAGTCCTCCGCCGAACAGCAGAACGGCGCCCTCTTTAGCCCGTTTTCCCGGACGGACCAGCGTTTCCCAGCGCCCATCCGAAAGAGATTTCAGGAGCAGCAGTTCCATCGGTCCGCCCGTCTTTTCGGTCACGCCGAGAAGACGCGCGGGGATCACCTTCGACGAGTTGACGACGAGGATATCCTTCGGGTCGAGATACTCGATAATATCCGAAAAGACGCGGTGTTCGGGCGCGTCCTTTTTTCTGTCGAGGACCATCAGGCGCGAGCCGTCCCGCCGCTCGGCGGGGGTCTGCGCGATCAGTTCCTCGGGGAGTTCGTAGTCGAAATCCGAGGTGAGAAGATCGGTCTTGACCTTCTCGTTTACGATAATACCGTTTGGCATAAGCACCCCTTTCAGATGCGAAAACATACAATGGAATAAGGATGAAAACGAACCGGACAGCAAAGGGGGAAAAACCGATGAAACAACCGATCTTCCGCGGCGTCTGTACCGCGTTGATAACGCCTTTTTCGGGAGGCGACGTCGATCTTGAGACCTTCCGCTTTCTCGTCGAGTGGCAGCTCTCCGCCGGGATCGACGCGCTCTGCGTCGCGGGAACGACCGGGGAGGCGGCGACGCTCTCGGACGGCGAACGGGAGCGGCTGCTCGCGGCGGCGGTCGAGGGGGCGGGTGGAAAGATCCCCGTAATTATGGGCGTCGGATCGAATTCGACGGCGAGCGCGGTGATATTTACCGAGCGTGCGAAGGCGGGCGGCGCCGACTCCGTGCTCGCGGTCACGCCCTACTACAACAAGGGGACGCAAGACGGGATCGTCGCGCATTATCACGCGATCGCCGACGTCGGGCTTCCCGTGATCGTCTACAACGTCCCGGGCAGAACCGGGGTCGATCTCTCGCCCGGACTTTATCGGAAGATCGCGGAGCATCCGATGATCGCCGGGGTGAAGGAGGCGGGGGAGGGGTACGACCGGCTGCTTGATTTTGCGGCGGGTCTCGGCGGCAGTCTGCCTCTCTACACGGGCTGCGACGCAGGCGTTTTGCCCGCCGTTTCCGTTGGCGCCGCGGGAGTGATCTCGGTGGTCTCCAATCTGATACCGCGCGAGACTCGGGAATTGTATCTTGCGGCTGCGGCGGGGGATCTTGCCGAGGCGCGGCGTCTGACGCTGTTGTACCTGCCCCTGATCCGCGCGCTGTTTGCGGAGACGAATCCCGCCCCGGTCAAGCGGGCAATGGAGATCTGCGGTCTTTCGGGCGGGGAACTTCGGCTGCCGTTATCGCCCGTCGGGGAGGACTTGTCCCGTCGTCTGGCGGCTCTGCTCGGGATGATCTGACCCCGATCCCGAAAACCGTTGCGTTCGGCGCGAAGATGTGCTATACTCTTTCTTGAAAGGTATCTCCGCCGCATTCTTTTACCATCATAGCACACCCCCCGCGCAAAGTCAACCGGGGAATCAAAAACGGCGGACCGAAAAGGGGCGAACCGATGGAAAAACGAAAAAAGACCGACGTATATCTCTGCTCCGCCGTCCCGGAGGGCGGTATCCTGCACTACGCGCTATCGGAATCGGGGGAACTTACTCTGCTCGATACGCTCCCGCTCCCGTCCCCGAATTATCTCGTCTTCGACGGCGATCGCGCTTTCGCGACGGTCTCGGAGGCGTTTCCCGACACGGGCGAGGGCGGCGTGGTCCGGCTCTCGGTCGCGCCCGACGGCTCGCTCTCCCGAACGGGAGAGATCATGCCGACAGGGGGATCGGGCGCCTGCCATCTCGCCGTCGACGGGGACGATATCTACGTCGCGAACTACGGCGCGGGCAGCGTGACAAAGATCGGCGGGGCGACGGTCGAACACGAGGGGAACGGCCCCGATCCGATCCGGCAGGAGGCGCCGCATTGCCACTCGACTTTTTTCTCCCCCGACAAAAAGTATCTGCTGGTCTGCGATCTCGGGCTGGACACCGTGTTCGTGTACGACAGGGAACTCTCCGAGGTCTCGCGGGCGAAAGTGCCGGACGGGGCGGGCTGCCGCCATCTCGTTTTCTCAAAAGACGGGCGCTTCGTCTACGTCGAGAACGAGATGGGCTGTTCGGTATCGGTCTTTTCGTGGAAGGACGGACGGCTCCTTTACCGCTCGACGCTGCCCACCCGCACCTACGTCCCGCACGACGGACCCGACAAGGGCTCCGCGATCAAACTATCCCGCAGCGGACGGCGGCTCTATATCACCAACCGGGGTGAGAACGAGGCGGTCGTGCTTTCCTGCCGCGGGGAGAAGCTCCGCGTGATCGGACGGGCGCCGACGGGGGGAGACGAGCCGCGGGATCTCGCTCTTCTGGCGGGCGAAAAGTACGCCGTCGTCACCAACCAGTTCGGGAACAGTTTCCGGCTTTACAGGGTGAAGGGAGCGCGCAAAAACCGCCTCGTCCCCCTGCGCACGTTCGATCTTCCCGGGGCGATCTGCGTGACGGAGAGAGAAAGGTAACGGCGCGAAAAAACGGCGCGAAAAACAGAGAAAACTAAGGGCGTCCCCCTTGCTTTTCTCTTTTTTTTATGCTATACTTTATAAGTCAAAGTATGCGTTCTCGGAGGTTTGTCCGCTTATGCCGGATAAAAGGCCGTTTTACGAGGGGGCGCGGGATCCCGCGTTCCGGGAGACGGTACGGACGTCCCAGGACTGCGCAAGGATCCGCGAGTATCTGCTCTCGGAGCGGACGGAATAACGCTCGGGACCACGTTCTGATTTTGCTGAAAGGAGAGCCGAGATGTCCCCATACGACGTCCTGTACCGGGATCGCGAACTGATCGTCGCGAACAAAGCGCCGGGACTGCTCTCCCAATCCGACAGAAGCGGGGATCCCGACCTTCTGACCCTGCTTTCCCGCGAGACCGGACGCCCCGTCTTTCCCGTACACCGTCTTGACCGCGGGGTCGGCGGGCTGATCGTCGCCGCCGCGAACCAACGCGCCGCGGCGAAACTCTCGCAGTTCGTTGCAGGTGAAGACGGCACTTTCAAAAAAGAGTATATCGCAGTTCTTCACGGGTTTTTCGACGGGGAATACGGAACGCTGACCGACTGTTTGCTCCGGGAGGGCGGGCGCACCCGCGTCGTCCCCGAGGGAACGAAGGACGCGAAGATCGCACGGCTCGCGTACCGCGTACTCGGAAAAACCGAGACAGACGGCAAAACCCTGTCGCTCGTCGCCGTGCGTTTGTTTACCGGGCGCACCCACCAGATCCGCGCCCAGTTCGCAAACGCGGGACATCCCGTCGCGGGGGACGGACGGTACGGCGCGCACGACCGGTTTCCCGGGATCGCCCTGTTCTCGTCCCGGCTCTCGTTCCCGCATCCCGCGACCGGGAAAACGCTTTGCTTTTCCGCGATCCCGGACGGTACGCCGTTCGATCGCTTTTCGATCCCCGATCCCGGGGAGAAAGGTTTCTTTGATGACCGAGATTGAAAAAACGGTATTCGATCTGATACGGGCCGCCGCGTCCGATCTTTCTTACGAGATCGGGGGGACGGTCGATCCCGCCGCGCTCTATCGGATCGTCCGCCGTCAGCATCTCTCGGCTTTCCTGTGGAAATACGCGTCGCGCCTGCCCGATTCTCCCGTCCGCCGTGCGTGGGAGAGAGATCGGGATCTTTCCGCGCTGAAGGAACTGACTTACCGGGAGGAGAAAGAGAAGATCGACCGTGCGCTCTCGGAGGCGGGCATCCGCTTTCTCTACCTGAAAGGCACCGTTTTAAAGAATCTTTGGGACGACCCGTCTTTCCGCTATATGGGCGACGCGGACTTTCTCTACGAGGGCGACGACGGGGCGCTGCACAGCGCGTTCGGGAAACTCGGTTACTCCGCCGAATCCTACGGGACCCGCGATTTCTCCCACCATTTCGTGTTCCATAAGGATCCCTGGTTCTCGGTCGAGCCCCATTTCGCGCTGTTCGACGCGGACAGTCCCTTTGCAGGGAAGTTGACCGACCTTTTCGACCACGCGACGCCCGACCCCGAACTGCCGGGACGGTTTCTCATCTCGGAGGAAGACCTGTATCTGCATACTCTGCTCCACGCGCGAAAGCATATCGCCATCGGCGGGATCGGGGTGCGGTCGTTTCTTGATTTCGTGTTTCTGTTCCGCGCGTATCCCGATCTCAGGGAGCGCGAGAGGGTCAGGGCGTTCGTTGCCGACGGGGGGCTCGGACAGTTTGAAGCCCGCTTTCTTCGTATCGTATCTCTGTTCTCCGATCCCGCGTCCACCCCGGATGCGGAGGACGAAGAGGAACTCACGGCACTCTTTTCCGCCGGGCTCTTCGGATCGACGGAGAGGAGTTTCGGCAATCAGCTCAACGACGAGAGCAAGCGGTCGCGTTTCCCGCGGCTCCGCTTCCTTTTCAAGCGGGCGTTCCCGCCGCTGCTTTCGATGGCGCACCGCAAGTTCCGGGCGCCGCTCTCGTGGATCGTCTACCCGTACTATTGGCTCCGGAGGGTATTCGCAATGCTGTTCTCCCGCAACAGACGGAACAATACGAAAGCCTCCCTGCAAGCGGTCGCCTGTTTCAAAGAGAACCGCGACGTGATGGGACGGGAACTCCGTTATTTCGGCATTTCCCCCGAGGAGGAAACGGGAGAGGAGGCGCGCCGTGACTGACGAGACGTTCACCTCCCGCACCGCCCGGCTGATCGGGTCCGACGGCGTCGCGCGGCTTGCCGCATCGAAGGTCGCGGTCTTCGGGCTCGGCGGCGTCGGCGGCTTCGTCCTCGAGGGGCTTGCCCGCGCCGGGGTCGGGAGTTTTCTGCTTGCCGATTGCGACGTCTTTTCCGAAAGCAATCTGAACCGTCAGATCCTCGCGACCCGCGAAACGATCGGCAGAAAAAAAACGGAGGTCGCGTTCGAACGCGTGAAGTCGATCAACCCGGACGCGAAGATCGAACTGTTCGACGCGTTTCTCAATACCGAAAACGTCCCCGAACTGCTCTCCCGCGACGGGATCTCGTTCGCCGTTGACGCAGTCGACAACGTGACGGCGAAGATCGCGATCGTGTCGGAGGCAAAGAGGAGAGGGATCCCCGTTCTGACCTGTATGGGAACGGGGAACCATCTCGACCCCGCGCGTTTTGTGATCGGGGATCTTGAAAAATCCTCGATCTGCCCGCTCGCCCGCGTGATGCGCACCGAACTAAGGCGCCGCGGGATCACGGGCGTCACGGCTCTGTGGAGCACCGAGCCCCCGATCAAGTGCGCGGGGGAGGACGGGAAAAGACTCCCGCCCGCGTCGGTCTCGTTCGTCCCGTCGGTCGCGGGGCTTATGATCGCTTCTCACGTTATCACCGCCCTTTCGGGCGTATCGACAGAACGTAAAAAGGATTGTTCGCTATGAAAAGGAAAAACGTATTGATCCTCCTGCTCGTTTTTCTGTTCCTGCTCACCCCCTCCTGCGTCCTCTTCGTCCTCGCGCTCGAGACCTCGCCTTTTCCCGAACGGGTGATGGTTTCCGAGGTCGAGATGTGTCTTGACGAGAGCGGGGGAGAGAAGGCGGAAACGGCGATCCCCGCCGTGCGGGGAGAGGACAGCCGCGAGGTCGATCTGCTCTACGCGCTCTTCGACTGCGCGAAACGCGTTCCGCGTTCGGCTCTGCCCGAGAAGAACGCCGCCTACCGTCTGACCTTCCGGGGCAAGCGGCCCGACGAAGTCCTGAAACTCTATATCGGCGAGTCGGACCTTTCGCTCTACGTTTTGACGTCGGGCAAGAAACTCTACCGTCTCGCGATGCCGACGGCGACCTGCCGCAACAGCGTCCTGAAACCCTCCGCCGCGTCGTTTTCGCTCGACGGGGAGGAGGTCGTTTCGCGTTACGACTATCCCGAAAAACCGGGCAATCCCGTCGGGATCGCCGGGATCGGGCTTGCGTACTGGCAGATCGTGACCGAGTTCGCTTTCTCGGGCGAGAACGTCTCCGTGGATTACAAACTCTACGAGTTCAACGGGACGCTGATCCTCGAGACCGCGGATAAGAACGAGATCGTCGAACGGAATCCGGATCAGGTGTTGATGAACGTCACGACGGCCCTGTCCGATAGGATCACGGTCACGCTCCACTACTACCTGTATATCGAGGAGTGAGGACCGGGATATGGCGCTGAAACGCGACGAATACGAAGAAAAGCGCTGCTTGCTGAATACGACCGACCCGGAAGATGAAACGGCGAACCGCGAACGCATCCCGATCCGGCACGTCGTCGACAAACTCGACCGTGCGCTCGCGCGGGGCGACTACGCCGAGGGGATGCGTCTGCTCGACTACTGGACCCGCGAGGCGCGCGCGCTCTGCGACGAGGACGGCGAACTCTCGGTGACGAACGAGACGCTCGGGCTCTCCCGTCGGACGAACGACAGGGAGAAGGGGCTCGCCGCGATCGACCGGGCGCTCGAACTGCTCGACAAGAGCGGTCTTTCCGACACGGTCTCGGGCGCGACCATCCTTCTGAACGCCGCCACGACGAGAAAGCATTTCGGGGACCCCGCGGGAGCGATCCCGCTCTACCGCCAAGCCGAATCGGTTTATCTTTCGCGGCTTTCCCCCGACGACGAGCGGCTGGGCGGGCTATATAACAATTTTGCTTCTTCGCTTGCCGAAACCGGCGATCGGGAAAAAGCCGGGGAATACTACGAAAAGGCGCTTGCCGTAATGGAGAAGAACGGCGCCGCCGGGCTGCTCGGCGTGGCGGTCACGTCGGTCAATCTCGCGGATTTTTACGCCGAGGGCGACGAATCGGATAAAGACGAGAAGATCAACGCGACCCTCGAACGCGCGTGGGCGTCGCTCGACTCTCCCGACGTCCTGCGGAACGGGGAATACGCCTTCGTCGCGTCGAAATGCGCCCCGGCGTTCTCTTACTACGGGTGGTTTTTCGCCGCGTCGGAACTTGAAAAAAGGGTGAAAGAGATCCATGAACGGAATTGAACTCTCGGAGAAGTTCTATCTGACCTACGGTCGGGAACTGATCGAGACCGCCGTCCCCGACGCCGCGGGGCGGATCGCGGTCGGGATCGCGGGGCAGGGCTCGGAGTGCTTCGGCTACGACGACGAACTCTCGCGCGACCACGACTACGAGCCGGGCTTCTCGATCTGGCTCTCGGACGAGGACGATATCAAGATCGGGGTCGCGCTCGCCCGCGCCTACCGGTCTCTGCCGCGCGAGTTCGAGGGAGTGAAACTGCGCTTGAAGACCGGGGAGGGCTCGCGGTTCGGGGTATCGACGGCAAACGGCTTTTTCCGCGCGACCGTCGGACGTACCGACGTGCCGACCGATCCCCTCGAATGGATGGCGCTCCCCGATCACGCGATCTCGGTCGCCGTGAACGGAAAGATCTTTCGCGACGATTCGCGCTTGATGACCGAACGCCGCGAGGGATTCCGCTACGGGATGCCGGAGGACGTCAGACGCCAGAAACTTGCCGCCCGCCTCGCTCTGATGGAACAGGCGGGAAAATACAACTATCCGCGGATGCTTTCCCGCGGGGACGAGCCCGCGGCGCGGCTCGCGGTCTGCGAGTACGTCCGACACGCGATCGCCGCCGTCTATCTTTGCGCAGGGGAAGTGCGCCCCTATTACAAATGGCAGTTCCGCGGACTGCTCGATCTGCCGTGTTTATCAAAGACCTATGCGCCGCTCTCGGCTCTCGTCAAGGGCGGCGACCTGGAAAGCACCGAAAACGCGATCGACGAGATCAATTTAATGATCTCGGAGGAACTCGGCGCCAAGGGAACGCCCATCGGAAGGCTGGCGCAGGAGATGCACGCCGCAATCGCCGACCGGCGGATCCGGGAACTGCATCTGATGGAATACGGCGCCGATTGACCTTTTCCCCCGATTCTCCCGAAAAAACCGCGTTTTTCGGAAAAAAGTCTTGACACGCCCGCGGACGGTGTGTATAATATGGAATAATTATGCTCGGGGCAGCCCGAAGAACGAGGTAAAGACAATGGAAAAAAGAATGCTGAATCAAAAGAAACTGCAGGATCTGACGCTGACCGCGGTGCTCGCGGCTCTCGTTTTGCTGATGAGTTTTACGCCGCTCGGATATCTGAAAATCGGACTTGTCAGCATCACGTTTCTGACGATCCCCGTCGCCATCGGGGCGATGGTCGTCGGACCCGCCGCCGGTCTGTTCCTCGGGACTCTGTTCGGCGTCACCAGTCTGATCCAGGCGATCATGGGCGACGCGTTCGGGCAGATGCTTCTCTCGATGAATCCGTTTCTGACCGGCGTTCTCTGCATCGTTCCGCGCGCTCTGATGGGCTTTCTGACCGGCGTTCTCTTCAAACTCTACGTCAAATGGATCAGGGGAGAGAAGGTCTTTCCGATGATCGCCGGCGGCGCGACGGCGTCGCTGCTCAACACGATCCTGTTCATCGGCGGCTTGATCTGCTTCTATCTCATCTACCGCAACGATCCGAGCTTTGCCGAAACCACCGTCTGGGGGATCATCCTCTCGGTTTTGACGTTGAACGTTCTGATCGAACTTGTCACGGGGATCGTCGTGTCCGCCGCGGCGTCCCGCGCACTGGTGCAGTTTCTCCCGGGAGGACGTACGCACGGCGCGGAGCGCGACGAGTGGTACGCCGAATCCGACGAAACCGCGACCGAAACCGAACCCGCAAGCGAGGAAAAGCCTGCCGACGAAACGCCGAACGGAAACGAAGAGACAAACGACTGACGAACGCCTTTTTTGAGGAGACGCACTATGTTGTCCGAGATCAAAGATAAGCGCCTGTTTTTGCTCGATCTGGACGGGACGCTCTATCTCGACGAGACGCTCTTTGACGGAACGCTCCCGTTCCTTGATCGCGTGAAAGAGATCGGAGGGCGCGCCCTCTTTCTTACCAACAACTCCTCGCGCGGCGTCGATAAGTACCTCGAAAAGATGGCGCGGCTCGGGATTTTTGCGACCGAAAACGACTTTCTGACCTCGACCGACGCGACCGTGCGCTATATCGGACAAAACCATCCCGGAACGCTCTTTTACGTCGCCGGGACGCGGTCGTTTATCGGACAGCTCGAAGCGGCGGGGATCCCCGTCACGACCGATCGGAACGACCCGATGATCGGCGGGATCCTGCTCGGCTTCGATACCGAACTGACCTTCTCGAAACTCGAGGACGTCTGCATCCTGCTCCGGCGGGATATCCCGTACCTTGCGACCAACCCCGACCTCGTCTGTCCGACGTGGTACGGATCGGTCCCCGATTGCGGCTCGGTCTCGATCATGCTCCGCAACGCGACGGGGAAGACGCCGCGCTTCATCGGGAAACCCGAACCCGATATGATCCTGCTCGCGCTTGAAAAGACTGGATACGGGAAAGCCGACGCCCTGATGATCGGTGACCGGGTCTATACCGATATCGCCGCGGGAGTCCACGCAGGGATCGACACGGTGCTCGTCCTGTCGGGGGAAGGGACCGTCGCAGACGCCGACAAATCGGACGAAAAACCGACCTGGATCCTGCCGGATATCTCTTTCGTCACGCGGCAGTTATCCTGAACGGCTTTTGCACGCGCCCGTGGCGGAATTGGCAGACGCGCCGGATTTAGGTTCCGGTCCGAATGGGTGCAGGTTCAACTCCTGTCGGGCGCACCAGAAAAGAAACCTCTTTCGTCTACCAAGACAAGAGAGGTTTTTTGCGTGCTAAAGGATTGAAAAATTCACATTTTTATGCTATACTGAAAAAAGAAAAAGAGATCGACAAATCGGGATTTGGCGGCGGAAAATGGATAAAGCAGTTACAAGGATGATAAAAGAAATAGCTTCAATACTGGAGGGACAAATATACGGCACATGGCTGTACGGAAGCGCGGTATTTGATGATTTCCGACCGGGATGGAGCGATATTGATTTCGTTGTGCTGGTCAATGAACCTATCTCTGAGAAACAGGCAGAAAGACTGCTCATGTTGCGGCAGAATATGCTCAAAAAAGAGCCCGAAAACATGTATTACCGCTCTTTTGAGGGTGTTATTGCCAACGTAAATGAGTACCGTAGCCAAGCGTTTCAAAGGCTGGTCTATTGGGGAACAAGCGGTCAACGTATAACTGACCGTTATACACCCGACCCGTTTTCTTTGTTTGAACTGGCAAAGTATGGGAAACGGGTATACGGCGACAAAGAGTGGATCCTTTCCGCTCCGGACAACGAAGAACTGGTAGCAGCTGTGCGCGAGCATTATGATTGTATTCGTAAATATGCCGTAGAGACAGATGAAAGCATTTATTCGTGCGGATGGCTACTGGATATTGCAAGGTGTATTTACACCTTGAGAAATGGTGATGTCATTTCCAAAACACAGGCAGGTCTTTGGGCTATTGGGGAGCATCTTTTTTCAGATGAAGCTCCGCTGCGGAAAACGATCGAAATCCGGAAAAGCCCTCTTCTATACAAAGACAGGGAAGAAATCCGGCAGTGGCTGAAAGGATTGGGGCCGGTCGTACAGAGTTACGCGGATGTTTTGGAACAGGAACTGATAAATGTATGAATTCCGGTTTGTCGAACCGATAACACGTTACGTTTGTACGCTCTTTCGCATCAAAGAAACTTCTTTTATCTACCACGGCAAAAGAGGTTTTTATATTGACGGTATTATCCAACGATGATACAATTTAGATGGCAGTAAGTCGGGAAAATGCTCTATTGAGGTATTTACGAATGACGTTAGAAACCGCAAAAGATCTTCTAAACGCAAATAACATTCCCTTTGAAATCTGCTATTATAGAGACGAAGCAGATTTTTATCGTCATATATGTTTGTTTCCGTCTTTAAAAAACGCGAAGTCCTGCAAGGTAACCGTAATGGTTATTCACAGCAAAAACGGACACAAGGATATCGAACTTCAGTTTAATGAAACCAAAGACGGCAACGTTTTTGCAGAGTTGTATTTTGGCGGTTTTTCGTATGAACTGTTCGGCGGCCGGGAAGAATATTCGTCTGATGAAATCATTCGAGAAATCGATGGTATACGCGAGGGAAGAGTCTCGGTGATCGAAGTGAATGATCTTAAGAAATGTCGATGGATTGGAGACTCTCGCTTTGACCGCAATGACATGGATGATCCCATGTTCGGTGAATCAGGATTTGAAAAAGCTATGAGAAAAGTTCAGAAACCTCTTTCTTTTTTCAAGAAGCTGTTCCATGCTAAAATACAATATGAAGTTTACGATTTTGAAAGATATCAGTGCATTATCAAAGGATAGAACGACATTGAGCCGCAGAAATGTTTTTTAAGCGGTCTTTCTATGGCTTTGTACCTTTTAGGCGGTTTTAGACAACAAGGGGAGCGCCGGTTCGGGCGCTCCCCTTGTTTTGCTTTTTTATATTATTTTTTGTTTCATATTGACGAAAACCTCTTCCAATTTGCGTTTTTTTGTGTTATACTAACTGTGTATATCTTCCTCTCTCATTTATTTTTCACTTTTAAACCCCAAAAACCGTTATACGCGTGTGAACGGAATGACAAGGAAGCGGAAAACAGTATGAAAAGAACTTGGGTCGTTGTCGTCAACGTATGCATTATGATCGCGATGCTGATCTTCGTGGTCCTCTTCGCCAACGTCGAGAAGCGAAAAGCCACGGACATACAGATCGAGCATTTCGAGAACACCACGATCACGATGAAGCACGTCACCGAGAACTATCTGGAGGGCGAGCAGCGCATCTGCGACGTCTGGGCGCGCTATATCGACAGCAAGGATATGTCGATCGAAGACGCGGTCTCCTTCATTCGGACCTCCCACGTGCTGCAGAACGCCTCCGTCCATATCGTGTATATGGATACGCTGACCGGTCTGTCCACGAAAGCGCGGCAGAACGACCCCGACAATTACGCCGTTTCCTACGAGCGGCTTGAGTTTTTGGGTGACGTCGGCTGGATCGACGAGATCGGACGCGCGATCAACGTAACGCGCGCGTACACCAACCCCGTCAACGGAGAACAGTCCATCGCGTTCTGCAACAAGGTCACGCTTCGTGATCCCGATACCGACGCTCCCCGGGACGCAGTCCTTCTGCGCGTGCTTCCGATCTCGGAACTGGAGGATAAATGGATCTTCCCGAAGGTGGAGTTCGCGAACGCCGAGCTCGCCATGATCGACGCGGACGGCGATTACATCATCAAGGGCCATTCCTACAAGAACTCCAATCTGTTCGAGTTTTACAGGTCGTATAACGCGATCGAACCCGCCGACGCCGCGGAACTCTTCGGGGAGATCACCTCGTCGACCGGCTCGATCACGATGAAGAACTCCCGCGGGGAGGAGTGTATCCTCGCCTATACCCCGATCGCCTCGACGGAGGGGTGGACGCTGCTCTCCTATCTGCCGATGAAGGACATCACCGTCGACACGCAGAACTGGCTGCTCATCGGGTTCGTTTCGGTCGGGCTTGTGATCCTGTTCGTGTTCGACCTCGCGGTCATGCTTCTGTTCAACAAGAAACTGCAGTCGGCGGCGAAAGAGGCCGCGGCGGCAAACCGGGCGAAGACCGACTTCCTCTCCACGATGTCCCACGACATCCGTACGCCGATGAACGCGATCATCGGGCTGACGACCATCGCGGAAAAGAATATCGACGACACGAAATCGGTGCAGGAAAACCTGCGCAAGATCACGCTGGCGAGCAATCATCTGCTTACCCTGATCAACGATATCCTGGATATCTCGAAGGTCGAGAGCGGAAAACTGAACTTCATCCCGCAGACCTTCTCGATCGTCGAGACGGTAGAGAATCTCGTGAACCTGTCCCAGCCGATGGTCAGGGAAAAGAACATTGATTTCAACTTCCGGGTCAGCCGGATCGACGTCGAGTATATTTACGCCGATCAACTCCGGCTGAATCAGATCTATATCAACATCCTCTCGAACGCCGTCAAGTACACCGAACCCGGCGGCACCGTCAGCGTGGATATGCGAGAGGAACCGAGCGAGAAGCCCGGCTGCGTGAAGTTGACCTACGTTGTGTCCGATACCGGTATCGGGATGTCGCCGGAGTATATGGCGACCCTGTATCAGCCCTTCTCGCGCCAGACCGACAGCCGCGTGAACAGCATTCAGGGGACCGGGCTCGGGCTTGCGATCACGAAGCAGATGGTCGACCTTCTCGGCGGTACCATCGACTGCCAAAGCGAGCAGGGTAAGGGAACGACCTTTACCGTCACGCTGGATCTTCCCGTCGCGGATCGTCAGCGGGACGATATGGCGCTCGAGCCGATGGACGTCCTCGTCGTCGACGACGACGAGATCTTCCTCGAGACCGCGGTCGACACGCTGGAGTCGCTCGGCGTACGAGCCGACCGTGCGGAGTCGGGACCCGAGGCGATCGGGATGATCCGCCGTCGGCACGAAGCGGGACGGGATTACCGTATCGTGATCCTCGACTGGAAGATGCCCGACGTCGACGGCGTCGAGACCATTCGCCGCATCCGGGCGGAAGCGGATCGGGATCTTCCCATCCTGCTGATCTCCGCCTACGACTGGTCGGATATCGAGGATCAGGCGAAGGAGGCGGGCGCGAACGGATTCGTCAGCAAGCCGCTCTTCCGCTCCACGCTGTACGACAAGATCAACGAGATCCTCGGGACGGCGGCAAGTTCGGTCGAGCCGGAGAACGATTATTCGGATCTGGCTGGGCTCAGCGTTCTCGTCGCGGAGGACAACGATATCAACTGGGAGATCATCTCCACCCTTCTCGGTATGTACGGGATCACGACCGAACGCGCCGAAAACGGGCGGATCTGCGTGGAAAAACTGAAATCGGCGGAAAAAGGCGCTTTTGACCTGGTCTTTATGGATATTCAGATGCCGGAGATGAACGGGCTTGACGCCACGAAGACCATCCGGGCGCTCGACGATCCGTGGGCGTCCTCGATCCCGATCGTCGCCATGACGGCGGACGCGTTCTCCGAAAACGTCGCGGAGTGCATGAACGCCGGTATGAACGGACATATCGCAAAACCCGTAGACCTGAAACTCGTTATCAAAGAGATCCGCAGGATCAAGGAGGAAAAGAAATGAAAAAACCGCTCATTACCCTTTTGCTCGTACTCGCCCTTTTGACGCTTTTTGCCGCGTGCAAAAAAGACAAGGACACGTTCGAGCCCGCGCTCGATACCGGGACGAGCTGCAGCATCACCGTCGTCGGAAGTTACGATAACTTCGAGGCGCTCGAAGCCGAGTTCGACCGTTTCAACGAGTTTTATCCGAACGTTTGCTTAAGTTACAGAAAACTGGACGACTACAACGACACGCTTGCCGCGGCGCTGGAGGGGAACGACAAGCCCAATATCTTCTTCTCGAACGCAGGTATGATCGGAAACCCGAGTCTCGACGCGGTTTTCGCGCATATGGAGGATCTTTCCGACCCCGCCCTGAAACTGGGGCTTGACTGCATCCGTCCGGGTCTTATCAACCACGGCGCGAACGACCGCGTGCTGATGGTCCCGGTGTTCTCCCGGACCTACGGGATGCTGGTGAACTACGACCTGTTTGAAAAGGAAGGGCTCTCCGTTCCGACCACGTGGGAGGAGCTGCTCTCGGTCTGCGAGGCGTTCAAAAACAAGGGCTACGCCAGTCCCATGATGGGTTACAGCCAGAAATCTTCGAGCTGCCTGATGTATACGGTCGCCTATCCCATGTTCGCCGCCGCGCTTGCCGACGATCCGGACGCGCTCGCGAAGGCGAACGCTCTCGATCCCGCGGCGGGCGAATATATGCGTACCGCGCTCGAGGCGGTCGACCGGCTGATCAAAGGCGGCTGCGTCGATCTTGAAAAATGCGACGAGATCGCGGACAACTATACCAAGGTGATCCTGCGCTTCTTCGAGGGCGACGTGCCCATGATGATCTGCGCCGGGGACACCGTTTCGGGTACCAAGAAACGCGAGAGCCAGTCCGAGGCGTTCAAGAACGCTCCGTTCAACTACGCGTTCGCGCCGATCCCCGTGACCGCGGACGGCGGGTATTTCATCGACAGCCCTTCGGTGGAGTTCTCGGTGAACCGGGATTGCGAAAACCTTGAGATGACCAACGAGTTTATGCGGTTCCTGATCTCGAAGAAGGAACTGAATCTGATGGCGTCCGTGAAGCGGCTCGTGACCCCCACGGCGGACCTGTCCTTCGACACGGTGTACGCTCCGTTCGGCAATGTGCCGGCGAGCCGCACCGTCTCTCCCGAGGTGATCGGGATCACCGATCCGCTCACCGTTCAGATCCGCATCGCGGCGTTTAAGGTCGGCAGAGGGGAACTGACCGTCGAAGAGGCGATCGGACAGTACGGGACCTTTAAGTAAGACCCGAATGAAAAAACCGCCGGCGCCGCCGGATTTGAGAACAGGTAAGGAGGATCGGCAAATGAACGTCGAGATCCCGAACGGCAAAATGCAAACGGAACCCGGAGCCGCAAGAAAACGGAAGATCCTGATCGTCGAGGACGAGTTCGTCAACCGCGAGATCCTCGTCGCGATGCTGGACGCAGAATACGAAATGATCCCGGTCGGATCGGGCGCGGACGCCGAGGCGGTCCTCCTCCGTCAAGCGGGGGAGATCAGTCTCGTTCTGCTCGATCTGAACCTGCCGGACAGGCACGGGCTCGACATCCTGCGCGAAATGAAAGAGAATCCGCGCACGGCGAAGATCCCGGTGATCGTTCTGACGTCGGATAAGGAAGCCGAGGTCGAGAGCTTGAATCTCGGCGCGATCGACTTTATCCCGAAACCCTATCCCATCCCGAAGGTCGTGCAGGCGCGCATCCGGCGCACCATCGAACTTTCCGAGGGCCGCGACCTGATCCGCGAGACCGAGCGCGATCATCTGACCGGGCTTTACACGCGAGAGTATTTTTACCGCTACGCCGAGCAGTACGACGTCTTTAACCCGGACGTTCCGACCGACGCGCTCGTTCTGGACGTCAATCACTTCCAGATGGTAAACGAGAGGTTCGGAAAGCAGTACGCCGACGAGGTGCTGATCCGGATCGCGGGCGCGGTCGTTTCGTCGGTTTCGGCGTCGGGCGGGATCGCCTGCCGCCGCAGCGCCGACACGTTCCTCGTTTACTGCCCGCACCTCTCGGATTACCGGGCGTTTCTCGACGGGATCGCGACCGCCGCCTGCGGGAACGATCGGGGGCGGATCCGCCTCCGTCTCGGCGTCTGTGCGGAGACGGAAAAATCGGTCGAGATGCAGACGCGTTTCGACCGTGCGAAGATCGCCGCAGATACCGTCCGCGGCAGTTTCACCGAGTGTATCGCTTTCTACGACAACGCCATGCACGAAAAGGAGATCTACGCCGAGCGTCTGCTCGACGAGTTCCGCGCGGCGATCGACGGAAAGCAGTTCGCGGTCTATTTCCAGCCGAAGTTCGACGTTAGACCCGAGACCCCGGTCCTCTGCGGCGCGGAGGCGCTGGTCCGCTGGATCCACCCCGAACTCGGTATGATCTCTCCCGGCGTCTTCATCCCTCTGTTCGAGAACAACGGCTTGATCCGCATCCTCGACCGCTACGTCTGGCGGGAGACCGTCCGGCATATCGCGGAATGGAAAAAGAAATACGGCAGTACCGTTCCGGTCTCGGTCAACGTCTCGCGGATCGATATGCTGGACCCGGATCTCGTCGGTACGCTCCGCGACCTGGTGACGGACGGGGGGCTTGACTATTCCGACCTGCATCTCGAGATCACCGAATCCGCCTATACCGAGAACGCGCGGCAGATCATCTCGACGGTGAACGAACTGCGAAAGATCGGATTCGTGATCGAAATGGACGACTTCGGCTCGGGTTATTCCTCTTTGAATATGATCGCCACGCTGCCGATCGACGTCCTCAAACTGGATATGGTATTCATCCGCAGCGTGTTCCGCGAGAACGGGAACCTCCGGATGCTGAAAGTGATCGTCGAGATCGCGGAGACGCTGTCCGTCCCCATGATCGCGGAGGGGGTCGAGAAAGCCGAGCAGCTGAACACCCTGCGCGAGATGGGGTGCGCGATGGTGCAGGGGTACTATTTCTCCCCGCCGCTGCCTGCCGCCGAGTTTGAAAAATACGTCCGGGAACGCAAAAAGGAGAATGCGTGATGCTGACCGTTGAAAAACTGCGCGCCTTCGGCGCGAACGTCGAAGAAGGGCTCGGAAGATGTATCAACAACGAACAGTTTTATCTCCGACTGGCGGAGAAGGCGATCGCCGATCCCGGGTTTGAAAAACTGATGGAGGCGGCGGAAAAGGGCGATCTCGAACAGGGGTTTGCGATCTCCCACGCCCTGAAAGGGGTAACCGCCAACCTCGCTCTGACCCCGCTTTACGATCCGCTCTG
Organism: uncultured Ruminococcus sp.; assembly: GCA_902779285.1. Classification (GTDB taxonomy): domain Bacteria; phylum Bacillota; class Clostridia; order Oscillospirales; family CAG-272; genus UBA1740. Next base: position 18,906 of record CACZAZ010000008.1, on the reverse strand, counting down.
CGAGATCACCGAACTGTTCCGGAACAAGGCGGACGCCGACTACGTTTCTCTCGTTTCCGCCGTTCTCGCCAAGCGCGGCGAACTGACGAAAGAGAATTGATCTGACCGTTACAAGGAGACAGCAAAGAAACTATGCTCAATATGCTCAAAGCCGCAGTACGCAAGAATGAGGGAAGAACGATCCTTCTGCTTCTGCTTTTCATTGCGGCGATCGTCATTCTTATTCCCGTAACCGTCGGATCCGCCTCGCCCGCGGACGAGATCCGGGATCTCTGTTTCCAGACGGTTTCGGGAGATTCGGTCGGATCGGAGAGCACCTCGCTGCGCTTTCTGTTCACGGTCGGCTCGCTCGACTATACCCGCGTCGGGTTCGTTTTCTCGGATTCCAACGAGCAACCGACGGTCGGAGGCGACGATTGTTGCGTTTACGATACCGACAAGGTCTATTCGGCGGTTTGGGCGGACGGAAAGAACGTTCCCGCCCCCGACGGGAGATATTGGGCAGCGGTCAAGATGACCGATATCCCGCAGGCGTCGTTCGGGGACAAGATCTACGTCAACGCGTTCGTCGAGGACGGCGAGGGGATCCGGTATGCGGACGCGCGCTGCACCACCGTCCGTTACGCGTTCGCCGTCGATCGGGGCGACTATATCCCGGTCCTGCGCTTCGCCCTGACGTCCGACGTGCATACGCGGGTGATGAACGATAACGGCGCATCCGAGAAGGCGACGACAGATGAGGTCGCGCACTCGGCGCTGATGACCGAGCGGCTGTTCTTGTCCTCCTACCGCTACGCGGAAGGAGAGGCGTACGATTCGCTTGACGCGGTGGTGCTCGTCGGGGACTATACCGACGAGGGAACGCCGAAGCAGTACGAAGCGTTTTTCGACGTCGTAAACGAGAATCTCCGTACCGGCACGACTCTGCTCGCCTGTCTCGGAAATCACGAGTTCCGCAATCCCCACGAGGATTCGCTCTCGAACGATTCGGATTTCTCGACCACCTACGACAGGTTTGAAGACTATTTCGGCTACGGCGTCGACAACGTCCACGTCATCAACGGATACACCTTTATCGGATTCGCATCCGACTGCAAGGGCGGGAGAGGTTACACCGCGTCGAAAGCGGAGTGGCTTGATCAGCAGATCTCGGCGGCGGCGGCGAGCGACCCGACGGGGAAGAAGCCCATCTTCGTTTTCGGTCACGTTCCCGTCTGGGAGACCTGCCTCGGCAGTATAAGGGAGAACAACTATCCCACCGACGATATCGGAGCGGTCCTCGATAAATACCCGCAGGTCGTGTATCTGTCGGGGCATACGCACGCCCCCGCCTGCGACCCCGAATCGGTGTGGCAGGGGAATTTCACCGCGATCAACACCGGCACCCTCGCCTACGACGACAGCCCGTTTTATACCGGCGACGGCACGACCCGCGGCAGTTATTTCCGTCGGGATCAGCACGGCGGGTATCAGTACGTGATGCTGGGCAGATATTTTGAACACGCGGAGTGGTACGCCTCTGTCTATACCGTCGTCGAGGTCGACGCGCATAACGTGATCCGGCTTCGGTACTACGACGCGGAGGCGGACAGGTTCTTATTCGAGCCGGTCTATATCGACTCGGTCGGAGAGCCCGAGAAATTCACCTTTACGTCCGAACGCAAGGCGAATTCCGAAGCGCCGCTTTTCTCCGAGCCGCTGACCCTTCTTTCGGTCTCCGACGAGTCGATTCGCGTCTCGATCCCGAACGCGAGCTGTCCCGACTACGTGCGGAGTTACCGCGCGGACGTACTGCAGGGCGGGAATATCGTCAAGACCGTCTATCGGCAGGGCGGGCAGCAGAAGTACCCGCTCCCCGAGATCACGGCGTCCTTCTCGGATCTCGATCCCGATACGGACTATACCGTGCGGGTCTACGCCTACAACGCGTACGGCGTGATGAGCGTTCCCTTGACGCTCGCCGTGCATACTCCGTCCGACAACGGCGGGAACCCCGCCCCCGACGTCTTCTCGTTCGGGTTCGATAACGAAGGCGTCGCGCGCAATTTGCTTACGGGCGACGCGCTGACGGCTGCGGGCGAACCGACCGTCACCGGCGACGGAAACGGCGGTTACTATGCCGCTTTCGACGGCAACGACGCCTACCGTTGGGACGGTTTTTCCGACTATTACGACGTGCTGGAGACCGGAGTTACCATCGAGTGGATCGGGTCGGTCGCGGATACGGTCCGCGGGAACGGCGTACTGTCCGGAAGCTACGACAGCAGCCGCTACGTCAACCTCGCCTCCAACCAGGAGACAGGCGGTATAGGTCTCGAATACAACGCGGACGGGAAAGCGTATCTGTACCTCTATATTATGAACGGCAGCTACGGCGACTACTACGGCGCGGGCGCGGCGATCCCCTACGGTGAGACCGTCCACCTCGTCGGCACCTACGACGGAAACACGATCCGCTTTTACGTCAACGGGGAACTCGCCGCGACCAAGAGCCAAACGGGTAAGGTCTGGTTCCCCCTGAAGGAGAGTTCGCAGTTCCTCGCCGTCGGCGGCGATTCGACGCTCTACGGAAACGCCGAACGCTATATGAAGGGCGAGATCCGCGCGATGAATATCTATTCGTCGGTCCTCTCCGCCGACGCGATCCAAGCCAAATATCTGGCGTCGGGCGTCGGAAACTGAAAAACGAAACGAAACGCGGGGGCGAATTTCGCCCCCGCGTTTGTCGTTTCGTTACTTCTTTTCGATCGGGTAGTATTTCGCCAAACCGCCCGACGAGGTCTCTCGGTAGCCGAGCGGCAGATCGGTCCCGGTGTTATACATGGTCTTGACGATCAGATCGAAACTGATCTTGTGCGAGTCCGCGAGGAAATTGGCGAGCGAAAGCGCGTTGATCGCGCGCATCGCCGCGACGGCGTTCCGTTCGATGCACGGGATCTGCACGAGCCCGCCGATCGGATCGCAGGTCAGACCGAGGTGATGCTCCATCGCCACCTCCGCGGCGTAGTCGATCTGGTCGAATCCCATTCCGAACAACTCGGCGAGAGCCGCCGCAGCCATCGAGCAGGCAGAGCCGATCTCGGCTTGACACCCGCATTCCGCGCCGCTGATCGAGGCGTTCGTTTTGATGATATTACCGACGACGCCCGCTGCTGCAAGCGCACGGAGGATCTCTTCGTCCGAAAAGCCGCGCGATTCCTGCATGTAGCGAAGCACGGCGGGAAGCACGCCCGAAGAACCGCAGGTCGGCGCCGTCACGATCACCCCGCCCGCCGCGTTCTCCTCGCTGACGGCGAAGGCGTAGGACGAGACGAGACGGTTTTCTCGTGTTTGCGGGGATTCGTCAATGTGTTTCTTCTGATAGATAATCTGCGCGCGCCGTTCGGTGCCAAGCCCTCCGGGCAGAATCCCCCGGACCGAAAGACCGCGCTCGATCGACGCTTTCATAGCTTCCCAGACCTTTTCAAGATAAGGGAAGAAACCTTCGCCTTCGACTGCCTCGGCGTACTGCCAAAGCCGGACGTTCTTCTCGGTACATTCCCGCGCAATATCGCGAAACGTCGAAAGAGGGTAGACCCCTTCGCCGCATTCTTCACAGTCGGGGAAAATCGCGCCGCCCCCGATGCTCCATATCCGCTCGGTCGACAGTTCCTTTCCGTTTTTGAAAAGGGTAAAGTCCATCATATTCGGGTGGCGTTCGGTGGGAGTTTTTCTGTCGAAAACCACATCTCCCGTCATGGGAGACAGCGTTTCGCGGATCACGCGATCGGTGCCGTGACCCGCCCCGGTCATAGCAAGCGAACCGTAAAGCGTGACCCGATAGCAGTTGGCTTCGGGATATTTCTTTTTCATTTGCAGGCAGGCGCGCTCCGGTCCCATCGTGTGGGAACTGGACGGACCGCGGCCTATCCGATATAGTTCGCGGATCGAGGACATCATTTTGTCGTTTTTCATAATCGCCTCACAGAGAAGAACGTTCGCTCTTATTATAACACGTTCCGAACCGTTTTTCCACCCTTTTCGGAAAGTCGATCTCGCCCGTAAAGAAAAAAGTGATTTTTGCGTAAAAAACGCCCTCTTTTTTTGCTTTTCTTGCTTGCGCTGCAAGGGGTTGTGTGCTATAATAGGGAAAGAAATCATCCGGGAGGGAAATGATGAGAGCGGATTTTGAAACGATCAAAAAGATCACCGTCGGCGCGGTGCGTATCTGGGAGGAGGACTGCGGCGTGCGGTTCTCTCGGTTCACCGAGGAGGAAGAGGCGGGGTGGTATTCCTGCAGCCAGACGCTCGGCGACCGCTGCAGGTCGCTTTGCGGCATCCGGCTCGACTTCAGAACCGACGCCCGTGAGATCGCGTTTATGCTCTCGGGTGGGAATAAGGTCGACGTTTGGCTGAACGGCGTCTTCAACCGGACGCTCTACTGCTCCGATTTGAGAAAAGAAGGCGTGACCGAGGTAAGGATCCCGCTCGTCGACCAACTCGGCGCGCCCTTCGCCGAAACGCGCGTCACGCTCTGGCTTCCTCACCACGGCGGCGGTGCGCTCGGCTTCCTCGACGCCGACGGCGCGACCTATATCGAGCCGGTCGCATACGATCACCGCATCCTGTTCCTCGGCGATTCGATCACGCAGGGCTGGAACACCGAACGCGAGTCGATGTCGTTTGACTCGCGGATCACGCGTTTCTATAACGCGCACAGCGTCAACTGCGCCGTCGGCGGCGGGTATTTTTCGACCGCGACGATCGGATATAACGGCTACGATCCCGAGACGGTTTTGATCGCCTACGGGACCAACGACTTCGCCAACCGCAAATCCCCCGAGGAACTGCGCGAGAACTGCGCCGCTTATCTCGACAAGGTGAAAACCCTGTACCCGAACGTTCCGATCTTCGTTATCACGCCGATCCCGCGTCACGATCCCGAGGAGCGGAAGGCCGGCACGTTTGAATCGGTGCGTCAAACGATCGCGGAAGAGGCGTCGGCGCGCGGGATGCACGTGATCGACGGCTTCTCGCTTTTCCCGTTCGACGAATACTATTTCTGGGATCGCGTACATCCGAACGAGGCGGGTTTTGCCGAATACGCCCTCGCCCTGATCCCGCAGCTTCAAAAAGTTCTCAAATGGTAAATAACGACCCCGCCGGGTTTCCCGGCGGGGTCGTTTCAGTTTCTGTCGACGGTGACGACGGCGTAGTAGTTCTCGTGCCGCAGGCGGATCTTTTCCGCGACGGCTTCCTTGATCTCGGAGACCGTCATTTTGAGTTCAAAGGGGACCGCCACGTCGAAGATCAGGTTGGTGTGGGTCACGCCGGTCACGATGCGGAAATCGTGGACGGTGATGCGCGGATCGATCTCCCTCACCAGTTCCGCCGTCTCCTCGCGAAGCGAGGTCGTCAGGGCGTCGTCGGTGTTGATCGGGTCCATGTGGACCGTGCAGACGATCGAGAGTTCCTCGCAGATCCGGCGCTCCACTTCGTCGATCACGTCGTGGGACTCGAACACGTCGGCGGCGCCGTCGACCTCCGCGTGGAACGACGCGAAGGTGTGACCGGGACCGTAGCTGTGGATCATCATATCGTGGATGCCGAGGATGGCGGGATAGCCCGAAACGATCCGGTCGATCGCGTCGGTCACTTCCTTCACCGGCGCTTCTCCGAGCAGGGAGTTCTGCGTTTCGCGGAGGATCCGGACGCCCGCCCAGAAGATGAGGAGCGCGACGGCAAGACCGACCCACGCGTCGATATCGACGCCGAAGAAGCGGAAAATCAGGGTCGAAACGAAAACGGCGAAGGTCGAAAGCGTATCCGAGAGCGAGTCGACGGCGGTCGCCCGCATCACTTCGGAGCCGATCTTTTTACCGAGCCGGTAGTTGAAGAGCGCGAGCCAGAGTTTCGTCAAAACCGAGACGCCGAGGATCACGACGGCGAGAACGCTGAAGATCAGGGTCGATTCACGCGAGAGGATCTTTTTGACCGAATCCGATACGATCTCGAATCCGACGATCAGTATAAGGAACGAAACGATCATCGAGGCGATATATTCGATCCTGGCGTGTCCGAACGGATGATCCCGGTCCGCGGGCTTCGCCGCGATGCGGAAACTGACGAGCGAAACGATGCTCGATCCCGCGTCCGAGAGGTTGTTGAACGCGTCGGCGGAAACGGCGATCGAGCCGGAGACTGTCCCGGCGATGAATTTCCCCGCGAACAGCAGCAGATTGAGGATGATCCCGACGATCCCGGAGAGCGTGCCGTAGGCGGCGCGGACCTTCGGGTTCTCGGTGTTCCGATAATCCCGGATAAACAACCGGGGAAGAAGATCGGTCATTTCGGATTCCTTTCAAACGATTTTTCAAATAATCGTTTTCGGTCTTTACAAACCGTCGTTTGTTTGGTACAATAGGAGAAGAAATATGAGAGGGGGGATCACCGTGGCAGATAACGCACCCGTCCGGCAGGTCGACGTCCGCGAATGCCGGAACCTGAAATCGGTCGAGCGTACCGTTCTGTTCGCTCTCGCGTCGGCTGTGGCGGAGGGACGCCATATCGTGAAGATCACGCACGGCGACAAGCGGGTCGCGCAGATCAGGACTTTTCTGCGTTCGCTGCTCCGCCGGGGGGAGATCCGCCTCTTTATCGAGGGAACGAAACTCGGGGACGACGACGATCCCGGCTCGCTCTACCTGAGGGCAAATTTCGGATCGGAGACCTCCGACGCCTCGTTCTGGGAGCGGGGGCTCGGGGTAACGGTGGTCTGCGTCTGATCCCTATGAGGCGAAAAAAGGGACAACGGGAACGCGGCGGTGATCGGAGATCACTTGGCCGGCGTCGGTTGTCCTCTTTTTTGTCTATACCGTCCGGGGAGAGGAGAAGATCAGCCCTTCTTGCTCTCCAGGTAGTTGACGATATCGCCGACGGTCACAAAGTCGTTGACCTCCTCGTCGTCGATCACGATCCCGAAAGTGTCTTCGAAGATCTGGAAGAGATCGGCGATCTCGAGCGAATTGATGCCGAGATCTTTCGACAGTTCGGATTCGGGAGTGATCTCCGCCTTGACGCCCATTTTCTCAACGAGAAGATTCTTGACCTGTTCAAACATTTTCTTCGATCCTTTCCTCTGTTAAAGCAGTCGTTCCGCGAACGCCGCGGAACGCACCTGAAAGAGTTATCCTCTACATTTTACTGTTTCTTATCCGTTTTGTCAAGACCCGCCGCCGATTTTTTGTAAAATGAAGAGGATTTTTGCCGTAAAAGAACCGGAGATCGCTCGCTTGACGGGGCGGTCTCCGGTCGTTCTCTTTATCAGAGGAGGATGCAGATCAGTCCGCTCGACCCCTCGTTGATGATGCGTTCGAGCGTCTCGGCAAAGCGTTCGCGCGACTCGTCGGGGAGACGGGTCAGCTTGGCGTGGATCCCCTCGCTCGTCAGTTCGTAGAGCGATTTCCCGAACAGGTTGGTGTTCCAGACCGCGCCGGGATCGTCCTCCATCCCCGAGAGCAGGTACTTCACCAATTCCTCCGACTGTTCTTCGGTCCCGACGACCGGATTGATCTCGGTCTCGACGTCGGCGGAGATCAGATGTATCGAGGGCGCCGCGGCGCGGAGCCGAACGCCGTACCCGCCGCTCTGTTTGACGATCTTGGGTTCTTCAAGCCGCAGTTCGGCGGGATCGGGCAGAACGATCCCGTACCCCTTGGTCTCGACCTCCCGGAACGCGGGCTCGACCCGGTCCCATTTCTTCTTCGCCTCCGCAAGAGACGAAAGTTCGGTAAGCAGTTCGCCCTCGTCCTTCACCGAGAGACCCGTTTTCTCGCGCACCACGTCGAACCAGACCTCCGAGGGCAGCGCGACGTCCACCCGCGCCCGCCCGGTCCCGGCGTCCTGTTCCGCGACGTTCCAGACGGCGCCGAGCGTATCCGCGGGCAGATTTTCCGCGATCTCGTCAAGCCGGGAAAGATCCCCCGTCCGCACGGTCTGTTCGCTGATCTTCGCGACCGCGTCGAAAAGCGATCTCCGGATGGGATGGTCGGCTTCGAGCGAGGCGATCCAGGAGGGAAGACGGAAACGGATCTCGGTCGAGGCAAACTCCGAGAGGACGAGACCCAGAACGTGCGACAGGTCCTCGCGGTCGAGTTTCGTACAGTCGACCAGCGCCACCGGGGCGTTGTACTTCTTTTCGAGGTCGTAGGCAAGCGCGACCGCGCTCTCGCTCGACGGCGTAGCGGAATTGAGGATGATCGCAAAGGGACGGTTCCTGCCCGCGAGTTCCGCCGCCGCCGCTTCCTCGGCTGAGACGTAATTTTCGCGCGGGATATCCCCGATCGTACCGTCGGTCGTCACCAGCATACAGATCGTCGAGTGTTCCGCGATCACCTTCCGCGTGCCGATCTCCGCCGCCTCCGAGAAGGGGAGCGGGTCTTCCGACCACGGGGTGGACACCATGCGCGGTGCCCCGTCCTCGACCATCCCGAGCACGTCGGAGACGGGAAAGCCGACGCAGTCGACCAGCCGCACGTTCAGCCGCGTCGATCCGTCCGGTGAGATCCCGACGGCTTCGTCGGGGATGAATTTGGGCTCTGTCGTCATCACCGTCCTCCCGTTGCCCGCCTGCGGCAGACTGTCGAGCGTGCGGAGACGGTCGCGCTCCTCGTTAATGTTCGGGAGGATCAACTCCTCCGCGAAGCGGCGTACGAAGGTCGATTTTCCCGTTCGGACGGGTCCGACCACCCCGATATAGATGTTTCCCCCCGTTCGTTCTGCGATATCCCGATAGATCGAGTGCCGTTCCATATCAAATCCCCCTTCGGCTTGCGTTTTTCCCCGGACGTTATCCGTCGGCTATTCTATGCGGCGATCAACCGCGATAGAACGCGGGAAATTTGCTGCATCGCTTGACAGAACGGGAGAAAAAGGGTATAATAGAAAAAAACGGGATGAAACCCGAAAACGGAGGATTTTGCAATGAAGATCGGCGTTCAGGTCTATTCGGTGCGCGACGTTGCCGAGAAGGATTTTATCGGCACGATGAAAGAGATCAAAAAGATGGGGTACGACGGGGTCGAACTCGCCGGCGCTTACGGGCTCTCCGCGGAGGAGATCCGCCGGGATCTCGCGGAGGTCGGGCTCACCGCCATTTCCGCGCACGTTCCCATGATCGATATGTACGAGAAACCCGACGAGACCTTTGCGTTCTACAAAAAAATCGGGATCCCCTACATCGCCGTTCCCTATATGTCGAGCGAGTACAGACCCGGCACCGACCGTTTCCCCGAGACGATCGAGATGATCCGCAAGATCGCGGAGACCGCGAAGAAGAACGGGATGCAGCTCCTCTACCACAACCACGATTTCGAGTTTGTGAAGGTCGACGGCAAGTACGGTCTTGACGTTCTCTACGACGCGATCCCCGCGGATCTGCTTCAGACCGAGCTCGACACCTGCTGGGTGAAGGTCGCGGGAGAAGATCCCGTCGCCTATATCACCAAGTACGCCGGACGCGCGCCGATCGTCCACCTCAAGGACTTCTACAAGGAGGACAGCGCCACCCAGGACGAGATGTACGAACTGATCGGCATCGCGAAGAAGGCGAAGCAGACCTCGGCGTTCGAGTTCCGTCCGGTCGGTCACGGGATGCAGAAGTTCCCGGGCATCATCGACGCTGCGGAAGCCGCGGGCAGCTCCTGGCTCATCGTCGAGCAGGACAGACCGAGTCTGGGGCTGACCTCTATGGAGTCGGTCGATCTCTCCCGCAAGTATCTCCGTTCGCTCGGCTACTGATCCAACCGAATAGGCAGGCGTCCGCCCCACGGGGCGGGCGTTCGCTTTGTAAAAAAGTTCGCGAAGCGATTGCCAAAAGTGTAAAAATAGAGTATAATATATTCAATAACGCGGGGAGGATCCTCCGCGCAAGAACAAAACACGAAAGAAGATGATTTTTTATGGCGGCAGAAAAAGGAGCAAGAAAGGGCGGTATCTCGTTCGAGTCGCAGCACATGTTCCCGATCATCAAGAAATGGCTCTATTCGGAGAGAGATATCTTTCTGCGCGAACTGGTCTCGAACGCGGTCGACGCGGTTACCAAACTGAAGCGGCTTTCTTCGCTCGGGGAATACGAGGCGCCGGAGGGCGAGAACTACCGGATCGACGTCTCGTTCGATAAGACGGCGAAGACCATTTCGATCTCGGACAACGGGATCGGGATGAGCGAGGACGAGTTGGAACGCTATATCTGCAAGGTCGCGCTCTCGGGCGCTCTTGAATTCGTTGAAAAATACGAGAGCAAGGGCGGCGAGGGCGGAAACGGGATCATCGGACACTTCGGGCTGGGCTTCTACTCCGCGTATATGGTCGCGGACGAGGTCGAGGTGATCACCAAATCCTATACCGACGCGCCCGCCGTCCGCTGGGTCTGCGGAGAGGACGGGGATTACACCGTCTACACCGACGGGATCGAACGCACGCGCGGCACGACCGTCATCCTGCACGTGAATTCCGAGGGGGAGGAATACCTTTCGGAGTGGAAACTGCGCGAGGCGCTCGCGAAGTATTGCAGTTTTATGCCGGTCGAGATCTATCTTACCGACGAAGAAAAAGCCGAAGAGCCGCCAAAAGAGGGCGAGGAGCAAAAAGAGAAGAAGCCGGAGAACGATATCCATCCGCTCTGGCAGAAGAACGCCTCCGACTGCACCGAAGAGGAATACAAGGAATTCTATCAGAAGGTCTTTTCCGACTACCGCGAGCCGCTCTTCCATCTGCACCTGAACGCCGACTATCCCCTCAATTTCAAGGGGATCCTGTTCTTCCCGAAACTGCGGGAAAACTACGAGAATCTCGAGGGCAAGATCAAACTCTACTACAACCAGGTCTTCGTCGCAGACAACATCAAGGAGGTCATCCCCGAATATCTCCTGATGCTCCGCGGAGTTCTGGACTGCCCCGAACTGCCCTTGAACGTCTCGCGCAGTTATCTGCAGAACAGCGCCTACGTCACGAAGGTCTCGACCTATATCGTGAAGAAGGTCGCGGACAAACTGAACTCCATTTTCAAGGAAGAACGCGAAAAATACGAGAAACTCTGGGACGATCTCCGCACCTTCGTCGAGTACGCCTGCATCTCCGACGCGAAGTTCTGCGAGCGGATGAAGCCCGCGATCCTGCTGTCGCTCGAATCGGGGAAGAAGGTCACGCTCGCGGAGTATCTCGAGGGCGCGAAAGAGAAGAACGAGGGGACCGTCTACTACCCCCGAACTGCAAGCGCAGTTTATCGAAATGTACCGTGCGAGAGGGATCGAGGTCGCGATCCTGTCGGGTCCGCTCGACGTCCGGTTCGCCGAGACGCTCGAACAGGGGGCGAAGGACGGCGAAAAGGTCAAGTTCCTGCGCGTGGACGCCGACCTGTCGGCTCTCGGCGGCGGGGAAGAGGAGGAGAACGAGAAACTCGCCTCACTCTTTAAGGACGCCGCAGGCGAGGAACTCAAACTCACCGTCAAGTGCCGCAAACTCGGCGAGGACGACGCGCCCGCCGTTCTGACCGTGTCCGAGGAGAGCCGCCGGATGGAGGATATGATGCGGATGTATATGCCCGACGCGCCCGCATCCCCGAAGGAGGCGACCCTTTCCGTCAACCTCTCGTCGCCTCTGATCGGCAAACTGGCAGGGGAGACCGACGACAAGAAGGCGAAGGAGATCGCGTCGTATCTTCTGATGCTGGCGGTCCTGTCCAACCGCAAGTTTACCGCCGAGGAGATGAAACGCTTCCAGAAAGACAGCGTTTCGCTCCTGACCGATCTGCTTTGACGCGGCGCGATCCCGCGGACGTTTCCCGCGAAAACGCGGGGGAACTGGCGCGAAAGAGGGAGAAACTGACGGCGGGAGAGAGATTGATCGGGCGAGACGCCGCAAATCTCTTTACCCCCGATTTTTCGGGGGTAAAAGGGGACCCCGCACAGACGGCGGAACAGATCTTTCTATCGGGCGACCGTGCGCAAACGATCTGCCGTTCGTCCGCCTCCCGGCTTTCGTTTGCAGCGGCGCTGATCGAAAAAAACGCGATCGACGAAGCCGATCTGTTTCCCGTCCTCAAAGAGGGAGTGCCGACCCGTCTGCTTTACGTCCGCGCAGGCGCCGCCGACCGCGCCTACCGCCTTTTTTCAACGCTTCTGTCCGATCCCCGCGTGCGATACGCCGAGAGCGGGTCGGACGCCGCGGAGGGGGTCGAGTCGGGCGACGCAGACCTTTTGATCCTGCCTTACGCCGACGACGCGGGGAGCCCCGTCCTGTCGTCGCGTAAACTTGCCGAAACTTACGGTCTGTATCTTGCCGCGGTCGCAAGAGTAAAGGCGGGAGACGGGCTTCTCTACGCGCTGCAAGGACGGGCGATCCTTCCCCGGATCGAGGGCCGTGTGACCCTCCATCTTTCGCTCCCCGCGCCCGATCCCGCGACTGCGGCGGATCTGTTTGCTCTCGCGCGGGACGCGGATCTGATCCCCTCGGGCGTGACGATCCCTGAGGACGGTCGCGCGACGGCGGCTTTCTCGGGAAAACGGGAGGACTGCCTTGCCGCCGCCGTTGCCTTCCTCGCCTTTTTCCCCGGCTGCGAACTCAGGGGATGGATACCGGAAAAGCCGCTCCTCGAACGCTGAATGAAATCCGAATCCGAAAGGAGAACGTTATGAAAACCTACTCCTATATCACACACGGCACCTGCTCCCGTCAGATCGACGTCACCCTTGACGGCGACGTCATCCGGGAGGTCGTTTTTCACCGCGGCTGTATGGGGAACACGCAGGGCGTCGCCGCGCTCGTCAAAGGGATGAAGGCGGAGGAAGCGATCCGCCGTCTCAAGGGGATCGACTGCGGCGGGAAGGGGACCTCGTGTCCCGATCAGCTCGCCCGCGCGTTGACCGAAATGCTGAACGGCGCGGGGAACTGATCCGACCGCCGAACGATACGAAGGGAAACCGAAAACTGTGACCGAAAAACAGAAACACATCCGCAATTTCTCGATCATCGCGCATATCGACCACGGCAAGTCCACGCTTGCCGACCGCATCCTTGAGAAGACGCGGGCGCTCGATCTGCACGAGATGGAGGAACAGATCCTCGACAATATGGACCTCGAACGCGAGCGCGGCATCACCATCAAGGCGCGCGCGGTCCGTCTCTGCTATCGGGCGAGCGACGGGGAGAACTACGAGTTCAACCTGATCGACACGCCGGGTCACGTCGACTTCGGCTACGAGGTCTCGCGTTCTCTCTCCGCCTGCGAGGGGGCGCTTCTCGTCGTCGACGCGACGCAAGGGGTCGAGGCGCAGACCCTGGCGAACGCCTACCTTGCCGTCGACAACTCGCTCGAGATCCTCCCGGTCATCAACAAGATCGATCTCCCCTCCGCCGACGTCGAACGGACGCGCGCGGAGATCGAGGACGTGATCGGGATCGACGCGGAGGGGTGTCCCGCCGTGTCCGCGAAAATGGGGCTCAATATCGAGGACGTGCTGGAGAAGATCGTCACGGTGATCCCGCCTCCCTCCGGGGATGAAAACGCCCCGCTGAAAGCGTTGATCTTCGATTCCCGCTACGACAGTTATCTCGGCGTCGTGGTCTATATCCGCGTCATGGACGGCTCCGTCCGCGCGGGCGATACCATCCGGCTGATGAGTACCGGCGCGAACTACCAGGTGACCGAGGTCGGGACCCTCGGCGTGACCGAGATGACGGCGGCGGACGCACTCACGGCGGGGGAGGTCGGATACCTGACCGCGAGCATCAAGTCGGTCGGAGACACCCGCGTCGGGGATACCGTGACCCACGCCGACCGTCCCTGCGCCGAGGCGCTCCCCGGATTCCGCCGGGTGCAGCCGATGGTCTACGCCGGGATATACCCCGAGGACGGCGCACGCTACGGAGATCTGCGCGACGCCCTCGAAAAACTGCGCCTGAACGACGCGGCGCTGCATTTTGAACCCGAGACCTCGATCGCGCTCGGTTTCGGCTTCCGCTGCGGTTTTCTCGGGCTTCTGCACATGGAGATCATCGAGGAACGGCTGGAACGCGAGTTCAACCTCGATCTGATCACCACCGCGCCGAGCGTTATCTACCGCGTTACGCTCCGCGACGGGACGACCCGCTTTATCGACAACCCGTCGAACTATCCGTCGCCCGACGAGATCACCGAATCCGCGGAGCCGGTCGTCCGCGCTTCGATCATCACCCCCTCCGACTATATCGGGGGTCTTATGGATCTCTGTCAGGATCGGCGCGGCGAGTTTATCGATATGAAATACCTCGATCAGACGCGGGTGGAACTGCACTACATCCTCCCGCTGAACGAGATCATCTACGATTTCTTCGACGCCTTGAAGAGCCGGAGCAAGGGTTACGCGTCGCTCGACTACGAGTTCCTCGAATACCGCCCCGGGAAACTGGTCAAACTCGATTTCCTTTTGAACGGGGAACAGGTCGACGCGCTCTCCTTCATCGTCCACGAGGAAAAGGCGTATCCGCGCGCCCGAAAGATCGCCGAACGGCTGAAAGAAAACATCCCGCGCCAACTCTTCGAGATCCCGATCCAAGCCGCGATCGGATCCAAGATCATCGCCCGCGAGACCGTCAAGGCGATGCGCAAGGACGTGCTTGCCAAGTGCTACGGCGGCGACATCACGCGGAAGAAGAAACTGCTTGAAAAGCAGAAGGAAGGCAAGAAGAAGATGCGCCGGCTCGGCTCGGTCGAGGTGACCCCCGAGGCGTTTATGGCGGTCTTGAAACTCGACGACGATGCCTGACGGATTCGGCGTTTATCTCCACGTCCCGTTCTGCCTCTCCAAATGCCCGTACTGCGATTTTTGTTCGTTTCCGGGATCAAACGGGGAGGATAGGGAAAACTACGTCAAAGCGGTGCTGCGCGAGATCGAAGAACGCGGCTTTCCCGTGCGGCGCGCGACCTCGGTTTTCTTCGGCGGCGGAACGCCCGCGCTCCTGACCGAGAGGCAATTTGACGCGCTGCTTTCCGCCGTCGCGAAGAAATACGGGCTCTCGGACGGGGCGGAGATCACCTTCGAGATGAATCCCGCGACAGCGGACCGGGAAAAACTGCGGGCGCTCGCTTCGCTCGGCTTCAACCGGGTCAGCATAGGGTGCCAGTCGCTTGACGACGGGGAACTCCGGGCGCTCGGACGGGCGCATACCGCGGAGGACGTCTTGATGGCGTACGAGGACGCGCTCGCCGCGGGATTCTCCAATATCAATCTCGATCTGATGTACGGGATCCCGCGCCAGACGGCGGGATCGTTCGCAAAAACGCTCGCGAAAGCCGTTTCGCTCGGCCCGACGCATATTTCCTCCTACGGGCTGATCGTCGAGGAGGGGACCCCCTTCTTCGACCGTCAAACCACGCTCGGATTGCCGGGAGAGGACGCGGAAGCCGATCTCTACGCGATGGCGTCACAAACGCTGCGCTCGCCCGTCCGGGGTACGAATGCCGCCACAATCTGCTGTATTGGAGGCAGGGCGAGTACGCCGGGTACGGTCTTTCCGCCGCGTCGCATATCGGGGGTGTCCGCACGACGAACACACGCGATCTCAAAGCGTATCTCGCGTCTCCCGCGTCGAGCGTCGCGGAGGAGACCGTCATAAAAGACGGCGACGCCGAATATGAATATATCATGCTGGCGCTCCGCACGGGCGAGGGGATCGACGAGGGGGACTTTTCCCGAAGATTCGGTCACGATTTCCGCTCGACGTACCGGGAGAAACTCGCCCCGTACGACAAAAGAGGGCTGCTTTCCTTCGCGGGAGGCAGAACGGCGCTGACCGACGAGGGACTGTACCTCGGTTCGGCTTTGCTCCGGGATCTTCTTCCGTAGGCGGAAAACCGTTCCCCCTCTTGACAGAGCGGACAAAAAATGATAGAATAAAAGCGACGGAAACAAGCCAAACTGAAAAGGAGAAAATACGATGGCAGAACTGGAAAACAACCTCCCCGAAGAGGAGGAAGAGGTCGACGTCTTCACCTTGACCGACGAGGAGGGCAACGAGGAGCAGTTTGAGGTCCTCGGCTCGATCGAGCTGGACGGCAAGGTGTACTATGCGCTGACGAGCGTTGAGGGACAGAACGACGAGTACGTGATCCTTCGGCTCGAGGGCGAGGACGGCGACGACGTGACGCTGGTGACGGTCGACGACGACGATGAATTCGACCGCGTCGCGGACGAGTTCGAGGATAAACTCTTCGGCGAGATCGACTACGATGCCGACGAACAGTAAGTTTTTTAAACCTGCTTGGTTAGTGATAGACCGGAGTTTGGACCTACACTTCTTTTAAGGGAGCCCGGCTTACTCTGATGGGATGCAGACCTCCCGGCGGGAGCCGACTTGTTCCGCTGCCCGTACGGAC
Organism: uncultured Ruminococcus sp.; assembly: GCA_902779285.1. Lineage (GTDB taxonomy): Bacteria > Bacillota > Clostridia > Oscillospirales > CAG-272 > UBA1740. The sequence goes on along the minus strand of CACZAZ010000008.1, from coordinate 2,513 downwards.
GCTGGGAGCAACTAAGTCAGGGACGAAGGCATCCACCCTGTACTGACAGGGTCAGAATTTCCGGCTACACGGCCCGGCGGGGATTTTAACCCCTATAATATAAAAAACTGACGGTGAAATACCGTTGGTTTTTTATAGAATACCGACCGCCCGAGGAGGGCGGTATATTGTTTATACGCTGCGGAAGCCGCGTCCGACGATCTCGCTGGAGTTCAGGATGATGACGAACGCCTTCGGGTCGATCTCCCGGACCGCGCGGCGGAGCCGGATGCCCTCGATCCTGCGGCAGACCGTGACGAGCGTGGGTTTGGAATCGTGGGAATAGCCGCCCGTCGCGTCGAGGATGGTGGTCGTGTGCCCCATCTTTTCGATAATGTGGCGGCTGATCTCGTCGGGCTTTTCGGTCACGATCAGAAAGCACTTGCAGACCGAGAGCGATTCGATCACGCTGTCGACGAGGAACGCCTTCGCAAACAGACCGATCAGGGAGAAAAGCCCTGCCGTCACCCCGAAAACGAAGAACGACGAGCACGCGATCAAAAAGTCGGTGCAGAGCAGGGCTTTCCCCGTGTCGAGCCGCGTGTATTTCTTCAGAATCAGCGCGACGATATCGGTCCCGCCGGAGGACGCGTTCACGTAGAACAAAATCGACGAGCCGATCGAAGTGAGCAGGATCGCGTAGACCAGTTCGAGAAAGGGCTGATCCGTGACGGGGCGATCCAGCGGGATCCATTTTTCAAGCCCCAGCGTTTCGAGCGAGAAGAGCAGACTGCAGAAAACCGTTCTTGCGCTGAAACTCTTTCCGACGGCGAAAAAGCCGATCACGAGCAAAACGACGTTGATCGCCGTGATGAGCGTACCGGGGGTGACGTAGGCGTTCGGGATCGCCTTGCCGAGGACGGTCGAGATACCGCTGACCCCGCCGGTCGAAAAGCCGTTCGGGATCTTGAAAAAGTAGACGCCGACCGCGATCATGGTAGATCCGAGGATCATTACGAGAAAACGGAACAAAAGTTGCCCTTTTGCGGTTTTCATCTCTTATTCCTCTTTCGGGGCTTCCGTCGTTTCCGAGGGGGATCCAGGGATCTGTTCCGCCGTCGGGCGCGGGGGATCCTCCGTCACGGTGGTAAAGCCGTTTCCGTGGACGTCCGCGACCGAGTGCACCACCGTAAAGGCGGCGGGGTCGATCGAGCGGATCAGTTGCTGGACGCGGTAGAGCTGACGGGTGGAAACGACCGTCATGACGAGATCGCACTCTCTCTGCAGATACCCGGTCTTCCCGTGCAGGAGCGTGACGCCGCGGTTCATTTCGGTAATGATCGCCTCGGTCAACTCGTTCGGTTTGCTCGTGACGATGGTGATCTGCATCTTCTGCCGTCCGACGAGAAGCACCTTGTCGATCAGGACGGTGTAGATCAGTACCAGGATCAGACCGTAGAGGACCTCTTCCTTGGTTGACCAGAACGCCTGGAGCAGAAGGATGATCACGTCGAAGGTCCAAATCGCGATCGAAACCGGAACGTGCAGGTATTTGTTGGCGATCAGCGGAGGGATGTCGGTGCCGCCGGTCGACGATCCGCAGCGGAGGACCGTCCCGACCGCAAGCCCGATGAGCAGCCCCGCGTAGATGGTCGCGAGCAGCAGGTTGTCGGTCAGATGCACCTTCAGAAGATGCGGCTCGAGGACGGTGTAGAACAGAGGATAGCTGATCGAACTTACCAGAGTCGTCAGGGCGAAGCGGCGTCCGAGAAAGATCAGACCGAAGACGAACATCACGGCGTAGAAGATGTTGGTGAAGACGGCGATGGGGAAGCCGCTCACCTTGTTGACGAAGATGGCGATACCGGCGGTGCCGCAGGTGATCAGCCCGTTCGGAACGATGAACAGGGCGGTCGTGGCGGCGTAGATGCCGTTCGCTAAGATCACGGCGATGATCTCGAACGTCAGCCGGAGCTTCGGATTCTTCAAAAACACGGTTGACTCCTTCCCCCGAAAAAAGCCCCGGGCGGCGATCCGCTACGTGGATAGAGGTCTGCCGCCCGGGGTATTCAAATCGGGGTATTACTTATTGATCTTTTCGAGGATCTTTTCGAGCAGTTCGGTCTGCTTTTGATTGGCGTCGTAGAACGCTTGGAGCTGCGCCTCTTTCGCGGCTTCCGCCTCGGCTGCCGCGGCGTCGGCTTTCGCCTTCTCTTCGGCGGCGATCTTGGCTTCTTCTTCCGCTTTCTTCGCGGCTTCTTCGGCTTTCGCTTTTTCACGGAAGGCGAGCCGCTCCTGAGACGAACGGATGACGCGGACCATAATGAAGATGGTCAGCGCGATGATCAGGAAATTGACGATCGCCTGCAGGAACAGACCGTACTGGATGTGTCCGGCGCCGGTCCCCTCCACGATCACGTCGAGCCCGGTCTCGGGATCGGGGACGTAATCCGGCTTTCTGATCCACACGTCAAGTTCGGCAAGCGACGCTTTGCCGGTGAAGAGACCGACGAGCGGCATGATGATGTGGTTGA
>CACZAZ010000007.1 GCA_902779285.1 uncultured Ruminococcus sp. | reverse complement strand
CCCTTGGCTTTGGCGCTGTCACGCGTGATCTCGTAGCCGGCGTCGGTGAAGAGCGCCATATTGACCTTGCCTTGACCGCCCGAGTAGGCGGAGTTCATATCGCCGACGATCACGGTGCAGTCGCAGTCGATATTCTGATCTTCGATCCACGCGAGCAGGGTACGGATCTCGTAGCGGCGCATCTTGTCGTCCTCTTCATGCCCCTCGCCGGTCCCGCCGTAGTGCAGATGCGTGTTGATGAAGAGGACCTTCTTTCCGGTCGCGATCTCCCGCAGAACGGCGTAGTGGAAGATGCGCCCGTGGTTATCGACCGACGAACTCACTCCCTCGGTGTTCGGGACGCCTAGGGAAGTGGCGAGCGCCTTGTATTTGTACGTCCCTTCGGAGACCTTCGTGAACTTGTCGGTCTTGTAGAAGATCTCCACCCGCTCGGATCCGTCGGTGGCGGCATCCCCCTTCAAACGGGTGTAGCCGTTTGACGTCAGGGCGGAGAAGTAACCGTTCCAGTTGTCGTCGACTTCCTGGAATCCGACGATATCGGGAGAAGCGCTCCGGACGGTCTGCATCGCCATCTCGGGATCTCTGCCGTCCCAGCCCGAACCGCCGTGACCGTACACCTCGATGTTGTAGGACATCACGGTAAAGGAACCGGGAATGCGGAAGCTCTCGAGCGTCGCGCGCTGCTCCGCCGTGTAGGGGCTGTATTCCGACGTGTACGCGACCTGATACCGGTACTCGCCGTCCTCGGTATCCGAGAGGTCGAGCAGCGCCGCGTCCGCCACGCGGAAGATGGAGCGGGAATTATCCTCTTCGAAGTAGTTGGAATAGTAGTAGGTGTTTCCGTTGATCTCCACGTAGGTGATCGCGGAGAACGCGCGGCCGTAGTTGGCTTCCAATACGTTCGACAGCACGCAGTTGATCTTGTACGCCGCCCCGTCTTCGGTTTCGAGAATGGTCGCGGCTTCGATCTTGCGATACTTCTTGCCTTCGGGAAGCGCGCCGCATCCGTCGAGCGCCGCCTTGGTGAAGGCGAGCGAATTGGCGGAGAGATAATCGGTCGGGGTGATCAGCATACCGACCTTGACGTTCCCCTCGCCGTACTCGGCTTTCAGCCCGTCGAGGTAGTCCTTGCCGATATTGCCCGTGAAGCGAAGCCCCGTCGGGACGTCAAGCCGCACCGCCGCGCCCGCCACGGTGTCCAGCACGTAGCGTTTCGCGTGCGTCAGACCCTTGTAGATCTTCAGGTTCTCGACCGTCGCGGTGTAGGTCGCGTCGGGCGTCTGATTCGTATCGATCGCTCTCACGTAGAACTGGGTTCTGACGCGTGCGCTGTCCCAGGAGGTGTTTTCGTACCGAACCGATCTGACGAAGCCGAACGAACCGTTCGATTGTTTCACGTAAAGCCTGAAGGTCTTCGCGTCGTAATCCATCGTTACGGCAAAGGTTTGTTTCGCGGTTTTGTCAACGTCGGTGCAGTTCGCCCAGTTTTCGCTCTCTTTTTGCGAAGCGCCGACCCGTTTGGTGTTCCAGGAGTACCAATAGATGTTGCCGTCCCCGTCGAGCAAGAGAGAAACGTTGCCGTCCGTCTGGATACCGAAGGCGACGTTCCCGTTGCCGAAGGTCAAATCGAAAACGAAGGTGTATTTGACCCCGTCGAAAAGCGGCAGCGGTTCGACCAGATAGTCGCCCCACATGGCGCGCTTGTTGCCCTCGTTTTTCACGGTGAGGCGCACGGAAGAATCGCCGAGGATCTCCGCCGTCGCGTCGTCGTTGCTGGTGCTCATGAAGTCGGGATCGTATCCGTCCGCGTGGAAGTTCACGGTCCGGAGCAGAGCGCCTTCGCCGCTCTCCCCGACGATATTCAGATCTTTGTTTGCGTTTCCGTCCCACGAGGCGGATCCGTTCTTTTGAACGCCCGTCACTTCGCAGTTGTAGGCGCCGGGTCTCGTGTTCTCCTCTGCGCTTGCGACGCAGATAAGCTTACGCGCGGTCGCGGCGACGACGTTGACGTTGACGGCGGAACAGCTGTAAGCGTTCAGAACGTAGGTCGTGAGTTCTCCGGGAGAGCAGGTCCCGACGAGCGAAGCCGCAGAACCGCTCCCCGCGTTCGCGCCGACCGTGCAATCGTGAACGCCGCACCCGACGAGCGTGATCTTGCAGGCGCTACTGCCTGCATCGCCGATCAAGCCGCCCGCCGTAGCCGCGGTAATATCGCCGCTGTTGAAGCAGTTTACAAGCATGATAGTTCCGCCGCCGACCTTGCCCGCAAAGCCGCCGAGGGTACAGGTCTTGCTGCCTTGATTATAGGAGCCGCTGTTGGTGCAATTCTCGATCACGACGGTTCCCGCCGGAGCCAGATTGCGGAAAAACGCGCCGAGATAGTCGTCTTTGCTCATGGTTACGTTCCGCTCGTTGTGAACGTTGCGAACGGTAACGGTGTTGCCGGCGGGGCAGTCTCCCGAACCGATGCTCCCGAAAACGGATTTCGTTCCCGTGAGCGTCATATCCGATCCGTCCGCCGCCGTCTTGTTCGAGACGGTAAAGTTCTCGAAGGTCGCGCTGTACATAGGCCAGAGGAAACTATCGGTTGTCAGGTTGTAAACGGTATGTCCCTGTCCGTCGAAGGAGCCGTAGAAATCACCCGGCGCCCAGTTGCCGTCCATCGTCAGATCTTCCGTCAGGTTGATCTTCATTTTTTTGCAGAGCACTTTATTCGCGTTCGCGGTTTTCGCCGCCGCCGTCAGCTGCGACTGCGTGGAAACGTGGACGGTGACGCCGTTTTTCGGGGATTCCGCAAGCCCCACCAACGGACGGTCAAGACCGCTGTCGTTACCGGTTCCCTGGCCGAACGTGACCGACGCGTCGCAGTTCGTAAATTCCAGTTCTACGCGGTAACCCACCGCTCCGACGTAGCCGCCGGAACTGATGGAAGATTCTTTTTCGTGGGTGTTGGTCACGGTTCCCGTACAGGAGCAATCCCGGATCACAACTTTTCCGCCGTCTTCGTCTTGCCACAAACCGTTGAAAAGAATGCCTACGCTTGCAACGTTGTTTGACACGGTTCGGGTGACCGTCACGTTTTCGACGGTGACCGTTCCGAGCGGGTCGCCGTTCCCGATACTTCCGAAAACCGAATTGGTCGCGGTAAACGTGGAGCCCGCGGCAGCCTTTTTATTGGAAATGGTGACGTTCTTGAAGGTCGCGCTATCGACAAGATACAGGAACGCGCCGGTGCAGTTGTAGACCGTGTGTCCCTGCCCGTCAAAGGTTCCGTAAAAATCGCCTCTCGCCCCGGACCCGTCCCCGGTCACGGTGATATCCTGCGTCAGTCTGAAAACGGCGTTCGGATCGGAGTAATGCGTCTTGTTGTCGACGAGGTCCTGATAGGAAGAGATATTGTAATACGTGACGTCGTCCGCCGACGAGCGGAGCGCGATCATAGTAATCAGGGGAATCGCTATGACCGCCGCAAAAATCAGGATCAACAGTCTCTTTTTCATTGATTTCTCCTTTCTTGATAAGGGGTTTTGATTTGGAATTCTTCTGTTTTCGGTTTTTCGCGCGGGGTCAGTAGTTCTTCGAGTACCCGTCGCCCGTTTCGGCGGGGGAGGGGGCGGTTTCGGGGGCGACCGTCGTTTCGGGCGGCTCCGATCCCGGGTCGGTCGAATCCTCCGTAACGGAGGTCGTGCCGGCGGCGTCGGTCGGCGGAGCGTTCGTTGCCGAGCTGCCCGAGAAGGTCACGGCGCAGGACGAGAGCGCCGCAATCAAAAGAAAGAGCATAAGAGAAAACGCAAGCAGCCGCTTCAAACCGTCATCCCCTTTCTTCGGTTTCATTTCTTCAATTATAGCAGAGATTATCGGCATTTTCAACCGAAAAAGCCCCCGCAAATCGATTATAGCAGGATGACCAAAAACGCCCTCCCCGAAACTGTTCAAAAAGACGGGGCGGGCCGCGGCGGGTCCTTTCCGCCGACCTGCAAAAAAGCGCCGAAATCACTTTTGCCGACGGCTTTTTTGATACTTGCCGGTGCGGCGTTTCGGACGGATTGCTTTTCTTTCCGTTTTGCAAAATTTGAAATGTTGAAAGCGGCAAAAAACCACGCTAGCGCGGCGCGAGATACCCTGCGGGTGCGATACGACTCCGAGGTGCGGTCCCGAGAAGATATCGTCGGACCAGTTGTCGGTCCCGTCGTAACCGCCGGACGAGGTGAGCATATCTCCCGCGTCAAGGGAAACGATCGTGATCTCGGGCGCAAGGTATTCTTTTTTCTCGTTATTCATTTCTTCTCTCCTTTCGGCGGGTCAGTCGAAGAGGATCGTCGCCATAACCGGAATGTGGTCGGACGGGTAGGTCGTGCCGCCGTTGTCGATCTTGTTGTCGATCGCCGTATAAGACAGGGCGGAGAGGTCGCCTTTGGTCAGGATATAGTCGAAGATCCATTCCGGGCGGGTGTTGCGGCTGTTGGCGAGGGTCCCGCCGGTATCGCCCTTGATCGCGGCGGTATCGCGGGTGATCGAAAAACCGGCGTCCTTATAAATATCCATCGCGGATTTTCCCGTCCCCGACAGATAGTGCGCGTTCATATCGCCCGTCACGATCTGGTTGGGGTAGGTCGCCCTCATCGTTTCCAGCCACGCGACCAGCGTCCTGATCTCGTAGCGGCGCACCTTGTCGTCCTCTTCGTGTCCCGAGCCGGTCCCGCCGTAGTGCAGATGCGCGCTGACGACGAGGACCTTCTTTCCGGTCGAAATCTCCTGCAGAACGGCGTAGTGGAAGATGCGTTCCGAGCCGTCGAGCGACTGATCCGCGTTCTCGTCGTTGGGGACGGAGAGGTCGATCGCCGTCTGTTTGAAGGTCTTGGTTCCCTCGGCGAGCTTGTTGAACTTGGCGGTTTTGTAGAAGATCTCGTTCTTCTCGAAATTGTACGCGCCGGTATAGTTCCCCGTTAGCCGGGTGTAACCGTGTTCGGTCAGGGTGGGCAGATAATCGTCCCAGCCGTCGTTTCTGGTCGTGGCCCCGAGCCAGTTCTTTTCAACGACCTGGTTGACTTCCTGAAGCCCCAGAATATCCGGGGAGTATGCCAGCATGGTTTCGATCGCCTTTTCGGGGTCTCTGCCGTCCCAACCGTCGTCGTCGTCGTAAACCTCGACGTTATAACTCATTACGGTAAGGATGCCCGCGCCGCGGAATCCGGCGAGGGTGGTCCGCTGCGCCGCCGTGTAGGGGCTGTACTTGCCGTCGACCTCATATTGGTATTCTCCGGTCTGCGTATCCGAGAGATCGAGCAGCGCCGCCTCCGCCACGTAGGTGATCGAGCGGGCGTTGTTTTCCTCCGAATAGTCGGCGTAGTAGTAGGTCGAACCGTTCACCTCGATATAGGTGACGGCGGAGAACTTGCGGGCGTAGTTGTCTTCCAGCACGTTCGACAGCACGCAGTTGATCTTGTAGGCGTTCCCGTCCTCGGATTCAAGGATGGTCGACGCGTCGATCTTGACGTACTTTTTGCCCGCGGGCAGCGAGCCGCATCCGTCGAGCGCCTCTTTGGTGAAGGCGAGCGAATTGGCGGTCAGGTAATCGGTCGGGGTGATCAGCATACCGACCTTGACGTTCCCTGCGCCGTACTCGGCTTTCAGTTCGTCGAGCAGATTCTTTCCGATAAAGCCGGTGAAGCGGAGCCCCGTCGGATTGTTCAGACGGACCGCGGCGCCGTCCGCGGTCGTGAGCACGTAGCGGTCGGCGAGGGTGAGCCCCTTGTAGATCTTGAGGTTCGAGACGGTGGCGGTATAGGTCTCGTCGGGCGTTCCGGTAATGGCTCTGACGTTGATCCGGGGTCTGACGCGGGAGCCGCTCCAATCCTCTACGTTTCTCGTGACAGATCTTACGAAAGCAAACGAGCCGTTGGATCTCATCACGTAGAGTTCAAAGGTATGGGTGTTGTAGTCCATCGTCACGGCGAAGGTCTGCTTTTCGTCGGCGGGGACGTCGGTGAAGTCGAGCCAGTTCGTATTGGCGCCCGAGGCGTTATACTTGTCGTTCCATCTGTACCAGTACGATTTTCCTGCGCCGTCGACCACAAGCGCGATGTTCCCGTCCACCTGAAGACCGACGCCGACGTTTTCGTTGCCGAAGGTCACGTCGTAAACAAAGGTGTACTTGACGCCGTCGCTGCTGTTATACCCTCCGCTGTACAGCGGGAGCGTATCGACCAGATAGTTGCCCCACATGGCGCGTTTGTTGTGGTTAGAGTGGACCGTGAACGTGACCGCCGTTCCGTCGTTTGAGATATCGACGTCGGCGCCCAGGTTGTTGGAGTCGGCAAAGTCGGGATCCCAACCGTCCTGCTTAAAGTTGACGGTGCGGAGCAGGGAACTCTCCGGCGCCGCTTGATAAGCGGTGTAGCCGATCGCGTTCGCGTCCAGAACCGGGACGGTTTCCCCCTTTTCGATCGAAACGTCCGAAACGGTGACGGTCTTGCCGGCGGTGTTGCCCGCCCAGAACGCGCAGTACAGGACGTCGCTGTCAAAGGTCAGCCCGGTGGCTTGGTTGATATAGACGTAAAGCCCGTTCCGATGCTGACCGTAGAGCGTGATCGTTCCGGTGTCGTAATCGATCTCGACGGCGAAATCCTTGAGTGCGCTGCCGTAGTCGGTCTTGTTCGCCCAGTTGGCTTCGGTGCCGCTCATAGACGACCAGTTTTGATACCTGGTGTAAGTACTGTTCTGGATGATCGCGATCCCCTGTATGCCGTCGGGGTAGAAGGCGCATTTCATCCCGGCTTCCATCGTCAGGGTGAAATAGACGGTGTATTTCGTTCCGGCGGAAAGCGGGAAGGTCGCAGCGGGGAGAGCCGAGCCCCAGATGCCGCGCTTGTTGTTCGCGTTGATCGCCGTAAACGTGACCGTGTTTCCGTCGTCGGTGACGGCTATATCCAGATCGTCGTTGTTGTCGGCTTGATCGCCCGTGATGAGGAAGCCGGGATCCATATACGCCGCGTCGAAGTCTACTGCGAGAAGTTCTTCGCCGTCCGCGATCTCCGCGTAGGGCGTCATCAGCACGCATTTCACCGAATCCAAAGCGTTCCCGTTCCATACGGCGGAGCCGTTCTCGGTGACGTTGGTGAATTCGCAAGCGGTCGCAACGGGTTTCGTACTGTCGTTAGCGCTTACAACTCCGATGAGTTTGCGCGCCGTTCCGCTGATCACGTCGACGTTGGAAACGGAACAGCACGTTGCATCGATCTTATAAGTCGAAATGCTGCCGGGCGAGCATCTTCCGATCAGCGGAGCCGCGTATACGTCGGCGCCGTTCGCGCTGATCGTGCAGTTTTCGACGCGGCACTTGGTGAGTGTGATCGAGAGGTTTTTGCCGGATGCGGCAGCACCCACGCAACCGATCAGACCGCCGATGCCGTTCGTTTTGGTACTGCCGCTGCTGGCGATCAAAATGTCGCCGGTGTTGACGCAGTTGGTCATCTCGATCGTGACGTTGTAACCGATCGACCCGGCGTTATCGCGCCCGCCGATAAAGCCGCCCGCAACGCCGTAGCAGTTGGAGGAATACCGACCGGTGATGGTGCCGCTGTTGGTGCAGTTGATCATCCGGATGGTCGAATTGCCGTTCCGGTAGACGCTGATGAAACCGCCCGACTGCGAACTGTAGATGTCACCTTCGTTGGAACAGTTGACGAACTCCACCGTTCCGGTGTTCATATAACCGATGAAGCCGGCGAGTTTATAGTTGCTGTTGGCAGTACTCTTGTAATTCGCCTTGTTGGTACAGTTTTCAAGCCGGATCGTTCCGGCAATCGTGAATTGACGGAAGAAAAAACCGCCGTAGTTATTGACGCCGCTGGTCAGAGACCGCTCGTTTATCACGTTCCGGATGACGGAGGTTTCTCCTTCTTTGACCTCGTCAGCCGTCGGTTGATCTCCGAAAATACTGGTTTTTTCGATAATGACCAAATCCTCTCCGTCAGGCGCGGTCTTGCCCGAAACGGTAAAGTTCTCGATCAGAGAGTTGCCGTACGGCCAAACGAGAGATTTGACGTCGTTGGTCATATTGTAGATCGTGTGATTCTGACCGTCGAAAGTACCGTAGACGTATCGATCTCCGAGGGTATTATACGAGGCGGGATCAAGGATGATATCGTCCGTGAGCCGGATGGTTTCGGTGGGGTCTTTGCTGACGTTGTGCGCGGTCAACGCTTCGACCAGTTCCGCGCAGTTGCTTACTTCGTAAACAACCGGCTCGGTCGCCTTGACCTTGACCGGGAGCGCCGAGAGCAGCGGCAGGAGCATCAGGCATACCAAAGCCAGACCGAGGAATCGTGCTGTCTTTTTCATAAGGTTTCTCCTTTTTTCGATCGTTCGATCTCAATAGTTCTTGGTGTAGTCGTCGTCCGGGTCCCCCGGATCCGTCGTTTCCGGAGCCGTCGTTTCGGGAGCGGTGGTTTCGGGCGCCTCGGTCGCCGCGGGCGTCGTTTCGGCGTTCTTCGTGCTCGCGGGAGCGTCGGTTTCGTCTTCGCCTTCCTGCGGCAGTACGGTCGTCGCCTCCGCCGCGTCGGTCGCGGTCGTTTCCGTGCCTTCGCTCTTTCGGATCGTACAGGACGCAAGTGACGCGGTGAGGAGCAGAAGCGCCACAAGGACCAAAAGCAAGCGTTTCAGGGTTTGTTCCTCCTTTCGGCTGCGTCGGCTGATTCTTCACTATTCGTTATTTTGCGGGATCGGCATTTTCCGTGCGGGGAGACGGAAGAATCGGTGCGCCGAACTTTGTTTCTTTTGTGCCGTTTTTACATATTTTGATTGCGGTCTTGTCAAAATGCTCAAAATATGATACAATCTAATTATACTCCGCGCACGATATATTATCAATGGAGGATGTGCTTTTCCTTTGTACGGTTTTAGCACGATCTGATACTATGGATCCGATCAAACTGCACTATTACAACCATCATTTCGGCGTTCACCCGCGCCACGTGAGGAGGGGCAGGGTCCGTTATTACGACCTGACCATCGTTCTCGGCGGGACCCTCTATTACGTGGGCAGCGGCGCCGCGTTGGAAAACGTCGAACTCAAGGCGGGGGATTTTTTCCTGATCCGTCCCGGGGAATACCGGCAGCGCCTCGACTCCGAGCCCGTCGCGGAATACGTCAGCTTCAACTTTCTGACCGATATGAATCTTTCGTCGGTCCCGAACGTCTCCACCGACGCCGTGACCGCGGAGATCAGGATGCTGCTCAACGCGTGCGACGGCTTTCTGAACACCGAAGGCGCCTTCGATAAGATCGGGTATCTCCTCGGCGCGCTTCTCCTGACGATCCGGGACACCGTCTCCAACGCGCACATGCACCCGCTGGCGCTCGAGATCAAGAATCATCTCCTGAAACACTATACCGACAGGGTCACGCTGGAGAGCATCGCGGAGCAGTTCCATTTCTCCGTGTCCTACTGCAACAACGTGTTCAAGCGGGGAACGGGGCAGACCATCGTGGATTTCGTGATCGGGGAACGGATGCGGAAAGCGAAGGAACTTCTGGTCTATACCGATTTCACGCTCCCGGAGGTCGCCCTGAAGGTGGGGTACGAGGACTACAACTATTTTTCCCGGCTGTTCAAAAAGCACGTTCGCGCCACCCCCACACAGTACCGCGCACGGTGCGCGGGGAAGTGATGCCGCCGGCAGGCGGCAATTCACGCAAACGGAGTTTGCAATTCATGCGGGCTTGCCCGCAATTCATGACGGCTTGCCGTCATTTCATTCGTTTCTCACGTCGCTTTCGCTCCAAGTCTTCCCCTTGAGGGGAAGATGTCACGGAGTGACAGATGAGGTGTTCTTTCGGGTAACCCCGCCCATTAATTCCACCTTGCGTGTCGCTCGCAGGTTCGCTTCTTCAAACGGGTTCTTTGGGTGACACCGCTTCTCCAAAACTCTCCGCCGGATAGTTTTGGTGTCGCTAACCCTCGAGGGGAAGGCAAAATGAATTGCTCGCTATGCTCGCGTGAAATGCGCCCTTCGGTCGCGTGAATTGCGCTGCGCGCGTGAATTGCCCTTCGGGCATGAAAGGTATTGAATTTCATTGCGGGGCGAGGTATAATGATGGGAGTAAAAACGGGAGGTGCGGTATGAAAAGCAACGGGATCAGCGAGAACGGAGAACTGCCCGAGGCGTTCCTTTCGCGTATGGAAACGATCCTCGGGGAGAGTCTCGGGGATTTTCTTTCCGCGATGGACGCGCCGCCGGTCCGGGGGCTCCGGGCGAATCCCGTCGGGGGGAAAACGCGCCTCGGCGGTCTTCCGGTCCGTCCCGTTCCGGGCATACCCGACGCCTTTTTTCTCGATACCGACGAGCGGGTCGGGCGACATCCGCTCCACCACGCCGGGGCGTTCTATCTGCAGGAGCCGGCGGCGATGCTCCCGGTCGCCGCTGCCGCCGCGGAGGGATTGATCCCGCGGGGGTGCCGTGCGCTCGATCTCTGCGCCGCGCCGGGGGGCAAGACCTTTCAGCTCGCGTCGGCGGTCGGGGAAGACGGGCTTCTCGTTTCCAACGAGATCATTCCGTCGCGCTGCGCCGTGCTCGCCGGGAACGTCGAGCGGCTGGGTCTTCGCCGGGTGATCGTGACGAACGCCGAGCCCCGCGCGTTCGGGAAATATACGCCGGGGTTTTTCGACGTTCTTCTCGTCGACGCGCCCTGCTCGGGGGAGGGAATGTTCCGCAAAACGCCCGAGGCGATCGGCGAATGGACGCCCGCCTCTCCCGCCTCCTGCGCCGAGCGGCAACGGTCGATCCTCTCGGCGGCGCTCCCGTCTCTTACGGCGGGCGGGGTCCTGATCTACTCGACCTGTACTTATTCGCCCGAGGAAAACGAGGAGACGGTCGCGTGGCTGCTCCGCGAGTATCCCGCGCTCTCGCTCGTCCCCGTGACCGATCCGACCGTCCTCTCCTACACCGACCCGGGGCTTGAAGAAACCGGCGTTCCCGCCGGCGCGACGCGGCGGCATTATCCCCACTCCGGGGGCGGGCGCTTCGGCGGGGAGGGACAGTTCTTCGCCCTGTTCCGGCTGACCGCTCCGATCGGGGGATCCGCGCCCAAAACGAAAAAACGCGGCGGGGAAGTCAAACGCCCGACCTTCGACGAAAAGACCGTCGACGCCTTCTTCCGCGAGACCCTGACCCGGCTGCCCTCCGTCAGAGGGGCGCTTTTCAAGGGGAAGATCACGCTCCCGCCCGCGCCCCTTCCGCTCCCCGAAAACCTGCTCTACGCGAACGGCGTGACGGTCGGGGAGATCCGCTCGGGACGGATCGTCCCGCATCACGCTTTCTTCTCGGCTTACGGAACGGAATTTCAACGCAAACTCGATTTTTCCCCGGGCGACCCGGCGCTCGCCGCCTATCTGCACGGCGACGTGATCCCCGCACCCGATACGTCCGACGGGTGGGGCGCCGTGCTCTGCGAGGGGGTGCCGATCGGGGGCGTGAAGATCACGGGCGGAACAGCCAAGAATCAATACCCGAAGGGGCTTCGTCGAAACTGACGGGGCTAGCGAAGGGAATTCGGAAAAGCGTAGTCGGACCGTATACCGGAAAATCGGCGCAGTTCTGTACTTTGAACGTCCTGTAAACGCGGGAATTTTCGCACCCACCCCCCAAAAAACAGCTCCCGCGGTAACCGCCAAGGGAGCTGTTTTCTTGTATTCAAAGGGAAGAATGCGTATCCCGCCCGCGGCAAAAAACGAGCACTTGCCAAACGCGGTTTTTTGTTGTATAATGATTTCGTAACGCGAAACGGAAGCAGGGAAGGCGTATGGAAAAGACTTGTCGAAGCGGAAAGATCTTCGTGACCGGAAAGTTCTACGAAGAAGTGGAGTACGACGTTTGCTCGAACGAAGCGCACGTTACCTTTGACGGCAAAGGCGGGATCACGTGCTCCACGCTATACAACCAGAGCGGCGGCTATTTCAGGGAAGTGCGCTTTAACGTCCTGATCAACGGGGAAAAACTCGATCCCTTCTGCGACAAGCGGGTCAAACTCGCCGGGCGGATGTTGACCATCCTTCTGAAAAAGGGCGCGACGCAGATCGAGATCACGCAGTTCCTGGCGCCCGACGAGAGCGCCGTGTTCTGCGATATCAGGACCAACAGACCCGGGGACTACGAGTTCCTGTTCGATCTCGGATCGTCGAGGGACGGCTTTTTCTACTCCGCCGACGTCGACAACCGGTACGTCGCCGACAACGCTTCGATTTATCTGCGTACGCGCCGCAATGCGCAGATCGTTCTTGCCTACGAATCTATGAGTTATTGTACCAAGATGCTTTCGGGGTTCTCCGTATACCGGAAACAGGTCGAGGACGAGATCAGACAAGTGAAGATCCCCGCGTCCGCCAAGACCGAGAGGGACAAGACGCTCTACGTTTCCAGCGTCTTTTGCGCGCTCCAGAACTATAAGGAGTTCGGGCTGTTCAAGGCATTCGGCGCAAGTAGTTACACTTACGCGCCCGTCCTTACCTTTTTCCGCGACTCCTATTGGACCGTGCTTTCAATGTATAAGGACCACCCGCACCTGATCAAAAACCAGATCCTGACCCTCGCGCACGGGATCGACGGGAGCGGGAACTGCTCTTCCAGCGTCGCGTTCGATTTCGTTCCGCGTTTCCGCAACCACTACGACAGCCCGTGCTTCTTCGTTCTGATGGTCTACGACTATATCAACCGTACGGGCGACCGTTCGATCCTCTCCGAGACGGCGAACGGAAAGACCGTCTACGACTATTGCATGCTCGTTATGGAAAAACTCTCGGAGTTCGAGGACAGGACGGGTCTGATCGTCAAACTCGGACGGTACAACCACCGCGATTGGGCGGACCAGATCAACCGGACGGGCTACGTCACCTACGTCGAACTGCTTTACGCCCGTGCGCTCGCGTGTCTCTCCAAGATCGTCGGAACGCGGGATAACGCTCTCGCAAGAAAGTATCTCGAGCTGTCCGAGCGGACCAAAAACGCGATCGACCGCCTGCTCTGGGACGACGAGAAGGGGTATTACGTCAACTACCGCGACGGCGACTTCGTCGAGGACAACCTGTCCGTCGACACGATCCTCGCCGTGCTCTTCCGGATCGCCGATCACGACAAGACCGAGCGGATCCTCGATAACGTCTCGAAACTGCTGGAATCCAGAAACAACCGGATCCGGCGGCTGGGCGATTTCGGCGTGATGAGCGTCTATCCCCCTTACCGCGGAGCCGACAGGAGCTTCAGCCGCTCGCAGCAGCCGTTCTGCTTCCATAACGGCGCCGCCTGGCCGTATTGGTCGGCGCTGGTCGCGTACGCGTATTTAATGAACGGAAGGGATCCTAACTACGCCCTGACCTCCTCGTTCATCTGGAATCTGAAAGAGGGGAACTACACACCGAACGCGTGCTATTCTCCGCTTTTCTCCGCCAAAATGCCCCTTCACGCCAGAAGCAGCGACGCCGCGTGGGTCTACGACTGGCAAAAGGGAGATTTCTTCGACGAGAATCCGTCCTCGTGGCAAATCTGATCATAAAAAACGCGCAAGCCGGCAAACCGAACGAAGGTTTGCCGGCTTTTTTCATATCAAAACCGGATTTGGTTGTTTTATATAAAAACGATATGCCTGTTTTGTGCAAAACGCCTTTTCTTTTGAAATTAGAAAGTTTGTCTTGCAATATTTCCGACAAAGGCGTATAATTGAAGCAAGAGGAGAGGGACGAACAGCGCGTCCGAGCATTCGGAATTCGCCCTTGTTCTTCAAGAAAGAGAAAGCCATAAAGGAGGCGCAGAACAATCAATGAACGCACGTAAAAGGATCCTGTCGATCCTGCTCGTTTTGGCAATGCTGACCCTTGCGTTTGCCCTGATCGTTCCGGTCGCGACCGCGGCGGAGCCCGAGCCGGAACCCGAGGAGATCCGGGATTTCGACTATCAGACGCCCGTGAACTTTGCCGTCGCGGGAGCGACGACCGAGATGCGATTCCTGTTCACGGTCGGATCGCTCGACTACACCAAGGCGGGCTTCGTCTTCTCGTTTGAGAGTTACGGAAACGTTGAGGAGCCCGAGATCGGGGCGGACGGCTGCTATACGGTCGAGGCGACCGCCGCGTACTCGACGATCACAGCAGACGGAGAGGTCATCCCCGCGCCAAACGGACGTTGGTGGATCGCCGCCAAGGTGACCAACATCCCGCAGGACGAGTTTAACAACTGGATCTACGTGCGCGCTTTCGTGACCGACGGGGAGGGGACCCGCTATTCCGACGCATCGCACATCTCCCCGTTTGAAGCGCATCGCGGCGACGGTCTGTCGATTCAGGAGTATAAGGGCACGTCTTCCAAAAAAGAATACGGGGACCTGCGAAACGTCTGGACCGACGTGCTGCAGTCGGGGGCGAAGACCTTCTGTCCGACGCAGGAAAACCCGGCGGGCAACGATCTGTATATCGAGTATTCGGTCTTGTTCAGCAAATATCTGACCGAGACCTATTTGAAAGCGTCTGCGGGTCCCTACGTTGTATCCGGCGTCGCGGAAGGGGATTCCATGCATTATGCCCTCATATATTGGGATCCCTGCGACGCCAAATCCGACTACCGCTTTACGACTACCGGCAACTTCACGACCGTTGCGCCCGAGGATCCGGGGCTTTTCCCGAACATAGCTACCGGCTCGGAATATGCGGATTTCCCGCACGTCGGCGGCGAAGACGCGGAAAACCCCGAATACGGCTGGCACCGGATCGGGATCGTGTACCACGAGGAAGTGACCAACGTGAACGCCGTCAAGGGCGGCGCGGACGCCGAATACTACCTGACCGTGTCCCTCTATATCGACGGCAGACTCGTCTCGGTGCTCTGCTCGACCGACAACCTCGCTGAAGACAGTAATGATTACGATCTGAAACTCTTTACGGCGGAGTCCGACGGCAACGGCGGGATCGTTTATACCGACGTTGCGGAAACCGAGCGCGATCAATCCGTTTACGTCTACAGGTTGAGAAACTTTCAATACGTGTCAAGCAGCAAGGTCCCCTATTGCGTCTTTGCCGACAGTTACGCGACCTGCGGCAATGATTTCGTGCAGAGAGTAACGTGCGTCGATAACTATCCCGATTACACGGAGTATAAATACGCTACGAGCGACGGCTCCAAATCGGTAGACGCTCCCCTGTATTACCGGATCGTCAACGACGACAGTTTTCCCGGCACGATCTCGCTGATGAGCTACAACGTCGAGGTCTACGGCGGTACGTCGGGCAACGCGATGTGGGACGGCAGAGATCCCGAAAAAGTCGCCGAAACCATCCTCTCGGAATCCCCCGATATCGTCGGGCTGCAGGAAGTCAACCAGAATAATAACGATCACGGTTGGGACGAAACGCTCAACGCGCTCGCGGCGGCGGGCGGCTACACCCGGCTGGAGGGCGGATATACCGGCAGGTCCAATTTTGAGAAGAACGAGATCTTCTATAAAACGAGCAAGTTCACCAAACTTGCCGAGGGAACCAAGACCTTCAGAGCCACAGCCGCCGAACTTAACGTCCCCAACCCCGAGGACGCAGATCCGGATATGAGTAAAATCGATCGCATCTTCCACTACGCCGTACTGAATGAAAAATCGAGCGGAAAAAATATTCTCGTCGTCAGCGCGCATCTGCACTACGGCGGCACCGGGAACGGGCACGAAGACGACGACGTGCTCCGCCGCTACGAGATCCGCGCGCTGCTCGCGTGGCTGGAAACGCAGAGGGCGACCTATCCCGACCAGATCGTGATGGGCGATATGAACTCGCATTATAAGGGCGGTCAGGGCAAGGTCAATATGGACCTCTTCGCCGACGCCGGCTTCGAGAGAACCAACTCCTCCGCTGTCGCTGACGTCAGGGACGACGTCGGCGGAACGCTCGCGGAAAACGGTCGCACGACGCGCCCGCAGTGGATCTTCGACTATATCCTGGTAAAAGGAAATATCGATACGGCGTACTATACGGTCGTCGACAACAAGATCGACAACGGCGGCACGACCTACCCCTCCGACCACGTCCCGGTCCTGGCGAAGATCTACCTGCGGTAAAAAGGAGAAACGAGGATGAAACAGAAAAAAGTATTTGAATCCGCCGAGATCGAGATCGTCGAACTCGACCGCGATCTTCTGCTCAACTCCGCCGGCACGCTGGGCGAGGGAGAGTGGGACAGCTTCGACTTCGGCTCGCTCTGATCCCGTTCCCCTATCGGGCGCTTGCGCCGCATCATTGACGCAGTCACATCATTGCGCGCAGCAACACTTCGTTCCCCCCCGGGGATCGTCCCGGAACAAATAAATAACCGTTTGCAAAAAAGGAGAAAACAAGATGAAGAAGCTTACCGTTACCCTCGCATTGGTCCTTTCTCTCGTCCTGTGCGTCTTTGCGTTCGCTTCGTGCGACAAGTCGGGCAAGGGCGGCGCCACGACCGCGGCGAACACGACCGCTGGGGCGACCGCCGGTGCGACCACCGGAGGCGAGACCGAGCACGTCCACACCCCCGCCGCCGAGTACACGATCGACAGACAGGCGACCTGCACCAGCGCGGGATCAAAGTCCTACCATTGCACGGTCTGCAAAGAGATCATCCCCGAGACCGTCGTTGGGATCGATCCGCTGCCCCACACGCAGGAGCCCGAGATCACGATCCTTCAGAAGCCGACCTGCAACGCTGTCGGTTCCAAAGCGTATCTCTGCCAAGTGTGCGGCGGAGTCATCGACTCGACGATCGGGGATATCCCGATCGACCCGAACGCGCACAAGGTCGAGGAATGGAACGTCGAGCCGACGCTCCTGAACCCCACGGTCGAAGCGACCGGCGAATGCTCGATCTGCCACAATCCTGTTACCGAGACCCATACCTACGAGCCGCCGATCACGACCTTCACAACTGGCGGGATGAAGTACAGACCCGTTTCGGTCACCCTGGGCGACGTCCGCGGCGAAGACAAGCACTTCTATCCGACCGAAGCGGATCCCGATGGCAACGATCTGTACGTCGAGTTCTCGATCCTCTGGAACGAAACGCTCGGGAACCTTGACACCGCCTACATGATCGGATCGGTGGGCTCTAAACCGTTCTTCTTCCTTGCCCCCCACGCCGGCGCCAAGTACGCCGATTCCCCCTTCGCCGGCACGTTCGAGTGGCCGGGACATTTCGAGATCCCGATCTCGGATTCCGAGGTGACCACGCCCGCGACGATGTGCGGCGCAAGTGAGAACTTCTCCGACTATCCGAACATTGCCGGCACCGATCAGGAGCATCCCGAATACGGCTGGCACCGTATGGGCATCCGGATCCATATGGAACTGCTCGACGGCAAAACGGGCGAGGATCTGAAAGACTACGAACAGATCTCGACCGTCTTCGTCGACGGCGTTGCGCTCTGCAAACTCTCCACCGATCCTGCTAAGGGTCTTGCGAACGACGCAACCAAACTGTTTACCGCCGCGCCCGATGAAGGCGGCACCGTCGTATACAGCGATATGGATGAGAATACGGTCGTCCCGTTCGAGATCCCTACCGCGAAATCGAAAGTCGATACGACGGCTTGCATTGCGGTCGACGACGTTTCCGTCACCTGCGGCAAGGGCTTCGTGATGTCGGTTGAGAAGGTTACCAACCCCACCGCCGCGACCTACACGGTTGCGGAAGGCGTGGAGGTCACCTCGACCGTCTGGTTCAAACTCGCCGAGAACTGATCCCATCCAACGCAACGCAACGGAAAATCAACGTAAAAACGTCGGTTTTTTTCCTCAATTCCTCCTTTTCCCACGGCGCTCTTGCGAGCGTCGGGTCGGCAGGGGCTTGCCCCTGCCGATTTCTTTGGGATAGGGACGACGTGCGTATGCGCGCACAGACCGGAAAACGAATGGATGATTATTGATTGTCCGTTAAAGCTTTCTGCTCTGTGCGAATATCTCTCATTGTGAAACGCATTTTAAGGTTGAAAACCTCCCGCGGAGCCGCGGGAGGTTTTCTTCGTTTTTATTCAAATTCGTTTTCCTCTCCTCGTTCTCGACCTCTCGCGGTACGCTTGTACGGCTTCGGGTCGAGAACGGGGATTCTGCACGCACCTCCGCGCGTCTGATAACTTGAGCTGGCGCGGGTAGGGTCAAGGGGACGCCGCGCGTATGAACGCACCTGCGCTTATCTGATAATAATAACCCGCGCGAGTTTCCCCCGCAGGGTGTAGGGGACGGCGTCTTCGACGTCCCGTTAAAAAGCGTTCCGATTGCGCGCAGACCGAAAAACGAATAGACGATGATTGACTGTCCGTTGAAGCGTTCTTCTCCTTCTGGAATCTTCGCGTTGTGAAACGCATTTTAAATAAGAAAACCTCCCGCGGAGCCGCGGGAGGTTTTCTTATTTTTCAAATTCGTTTTTCTATCCGCGTTTGCCTGTGCGCGTCTGATAACTTGAGCTGGCGCGGTTAGGGTCAAGGGGACGCCGCGCGGGGAGGTTGACAGAGCGTTACCGGAGGCGCAAGGAGCAGGATCACTCGGTCAAGAGTTCGGTCACTCTGTCGAGGGTTTCCCCGGGGATCCCGATCGTTTCGGTGAGGATCCGGCGCACCTTGTCGCGCAAGGCATCGCCCGGCGTTTCGTCGATCGTGACTACGTAGCCGCGATTGATCGGGGGACGGTAGAATCCCTGCTCCGAGAAGTTCGTAAAGAGGTAGTCGCGCAAAACGTCCTCCCGATCCACGCCGAGCAGAGCGAGGATCAGATAGGAGACGAATCCCGTGCGGTCCGCCCCGACGCGGCAATGGTAAGCGACGGGGTAGTTCTGCGGATCGGCGAGGGTCGAAAAGATTCTGCGCAGCGACTCGACGCTGTTCAGGTAGTTTTCGGGTCCGAGCAGGATCGGACAATGCAGGTAGCGGACGCCCTCTCCGAGCGTGCTTTCGGTTATCCCCTCGGGGGGATAGCCCGATTCGCTCTCGTGATCGCGCCGCAGATCGATCTCGGTTTTGATCCCGAGGACGTCTTTCAGCGTTTTGATCCCGTCGGCGTCGACGAGCGGCTTCATCCGCTTTTCGTCCTCGCTGTAACAGTCGAGGGCGGAGGTGCGGAAGAGCAACCCCTGTTTGACCCGCTTGCCGTCCGTCGTTTTCCAGCCGCCGAGGTCGCGTACGTTGATCACGCCCCCGACCGACAGGTTGCGCGGCGGGGCGTCGAGGGTGACGAAGGTTTCGGGGCTTTCGTTTCCGACGGTCCAGTAGTAGCGCGCGCCGATCTTCAGGTTATAAACGTCGAGCGCGTGGGCGACGGTCGTATAGATCCGCGCGTCCGAGAGGTCCTCGTTTTCACTCACACGGACGGTATAGGGTCCCGGTCCGTCGGCGTCCCAGGAGAGGGTGACGGGCAGCGGCGCGTCGCCGGCGGAAAGACCGTCGGCATAGTCTTTGCAGTTCTCAAAAGCGTCCGAAAGGTACGCCCGCTGTACGTCGGTGTGGAGGTCGATCGGGCTTTTTTGCTTATGCAGTTTCATCTTATCTTCCCGTGGAGCCAAATCCGCCCGCGCCGCGGACCGTGTCGGGCAGCTCGTCGACCTCCTCGAAGACGGGGGTCTCGACCTTTTGGATCACGAGCTGCGCGATCCGGTCGCCGGGGGATACCGTACGCGTCTGTCCGCTCTGGTTGTAGAGCGAGACCAGGATCTCTCCGCGGTAGTCGGCGTCGATCACCCCGACCTTGTTCGCCGGGGCGAGCCCCATCCTGACCGAAAGCCCCGACCGCGCGTAAACGAATCCGGCGCAGCCCGCGGGAATGGCGACGGCGATCCCGGTCGGGATCATCGCGGTCTCGCCCGGAAGGATCCGCACTTCGCCATCTATACAGGCGCAAAGATCCGCCCCCGCCGCGAGTTCCGAGGCGTAGACGGGCAGGGTCGCGTTCGGTCTTGTTTTCTTGATCTCGATCTTCATTTGAACTCACGGGGGCACCCCCCGTTTCCTTTCGTTTCCTATCCTTTATTGTATCATAATCGCCCGTCAAAATCAATTTCTTTCTAAAAAAACTTGCTTGCAGACGCGGAATGTGCTATGATAATACTGTAACCGATCCGATCCGGCGAAGCCGGAAAACCGATCGCGGAGGGAATTATGGATCAACCGTTCATCAGTCTGCTCTGGCAGGACGCCGCGGCGAAAGAGCGCCATACCGATCCCCGGAACCGTCCCGACGTGCGCGACAGCGTGTGCCGCGAGATCGGGCTGACCGGGCTTCTCGGTCTTCGCGACGGCTCGCCCGTCGGGTTCTTCACCAGCGAGCCCGAGGTGATCCGCTACCGCGAGGCGACCTTCGAGGACCTGCTCACGATCCCCGAACTCGGCAAAACGCTCTCCGACGTCGTGCCGCTGCTCTCGGACATCACGGAACTGCGCCGGCTCGACCGCGATCTCGGGTCGTCGTCGGGGGAATCGTATCTTTACAGCATCACCGAGATCGAACTCTATATCGCGGTGATCGACCTGCTCCACCGTGGGCTTTCGCCGGTCAAGGACAAGATCAAGAGCCCCGCGTTCGGCGCTCTCTCGTCCTTCATTTCGGAGTACGTCGAGAGCGAGTATTACCGCGATCTGAACGAACGGCTGAAAAAACTTTCGTCCCGGGTGCGCGAGATCCGGAGCATCACGGTCGGGGTCAATCTCGACGGCGTACTCCGTCCTTTTGAGGCGGGGGTGCTGTCGATCAACGCGGAGCCCTTCCGCTCCGAAAAGGTGCTGGACAAGATCCTCCGGCTCTCGTTCAAGAACGACGCGATGACCTGCATCGCCGCCCTGACCCCCTTCGGAAAAGGGCAATCCGACAACCGCCGCGAGGCGCTGATCGGCGCGTTCAATACGGCGATCGAGGACGTGTTCCGCTCGTCGGTCAAGTCGTGGCGCAATATCGTCGGCGAGTACGTCATCGAGAATACCGACTTTATTTTGCGGCTGCTCCCCGAGATCGAGTTCGTCACCAAGGGGGCGGCTCTGATGAAGCGGCTCTCCGACCGCGGCTATCCCGTGGTGGCGCCGACCCTCTCCCCGATGGAGAAGAAGGACTTTTCCGCCGAGGGACTGTATAACCCCGACGTGGCGCTCCGGATCGAGGAGGAGATCGTCGAAAACGATTTCGCGTTCGACGAAAACGCCCGCATCTACGTCCTGACGGGACCCAACCGCGGCGGCAAATCGGTCGTGACCTGCGCCGTCGGGCTCGCGCAGGCGATGGCGCAGCTCGGTCTGCGCGTTCCGGCGAGATCCGCCGTTATCAGCCCGGTCGACGGGATCTACACCCATTTCCCCGAGGGCGCCGACGACACCATCGACAAGGGACGGCTCGGGGAGGAATGCGCGCGGCTGCGCGAGATCTTCGACTCGGTGACCGAGAACTCGATGATCCTGCTCGACGAGTCGCTTTCTTCGACCGGGGCGTACGAGGCGTCCTATATCGGACAGGAGATCCTGACCGGGTTCGGCGTCGCCCGCTGCCGCGGGATCTTCTCGACCCACCTGCACGAACTCGCCGCCGCGGTCCCCGAGGTCAATAAAAAGATCAGAGAGGCGGGGGGCGTGCCGGTCGATACGCTGGTCGCCGGGATCGAGGAGGGGCGCCGGAGTTTCAAGATCGTGCGCGCCAAGCCCGACGGCAAGAGTTACGCCCGCGACATCGCGGACAAGTACGGGCTCTCGCTTTCCGAGATCGAAAAACGCCTCGCGGAACGCAAGAACAACGCCTAAAAAACGAAAAAACAATACCGCCGAACGGGCAATCCGTTCGGCGGCGTTTTTGATTTGTCGAGGGGCTGACCGAGAGAAACGAGGCAGGGTGCCGCCCGTTTGTCGACGGTCAGATATTCCGAACTCTGATGAACGCTTCGTTCTTCTCGATCAGCGCGACGGTCTCGTCCTTGACCTTTTCTTTGGTCTCGACGATCGTGTAGGCGTAGTCGCCCTTCGAGCCGTTCGCCATGTTCTCGATGTTGATGCCGGACGCCGACACCTGCGAGGTGATGTACGAGAGGGTGTTCGGGATGTTCTTGTGCATCACGCAGAGCCGGTGCGTACCGGGGGTGACGGGCAGCTGCACGTTCGGGTAGTTGACGCTGTTTTTGATGTTGCCGGTCTTGAGGAACTCGTCGAGTTCGTGCGCCGCCATCACCGCGCAGTTGTCCTCGGATTCCTCGGTGCAGGCGCCGAGGTGCGGGATGCTGACGATGCCCTTGACGCCCTGGGTCGCCTCGGTCGGGAAGTCGGTGACGTACGCGGCGACTTTACCGGAGGCGAGCGCCTCTTTCAGAGCTTCTGCGTCGACGAGGTCGGCGCGGGCGAGGTTGATGATCCGCACGCCGTCGCGCATCTTGGCGATGGTGTCGCGGTTGATCATGTTCTTGGTGGTGGGGGTGGCGGGAACGTGGAGCGTGATGTAGTCGGCTTTCTCATAGATCTCGTCGTAGGTCGCCGCCTTCTCGATCGAGCGGGAGAGCGACCACGCGGCGTTGACCGTGATGTAGGGGTCGCAGCCGAGAACTTCCATTCCGAGGTGATGGGCGGCGTTGGCGACCAGCCCTCCGATCGCGCCGAGCCCGATGACGCCGAGGGTCTTGCCCGCGATCTCGCATCCGCCGTAGGCGCTCTTGCCCTTCTCGACCGACTTCGCAACGTCCTGCGTCAGGGTCTTCGCCCATTCGACGCCGCCGACGATATCGCGCGAGGCGAGCATCAGGGCGCAGATGGCGAGTTCCTTCACGCCGTTGGCGTTGGCGCCGGGGGTGTTGAAGACCACGATCCCCTGTTCGGCGCAGCGGTCGACCGGGATATTGTTGACGCCGGCGCCGCAGCGGGCGATGGCGAGCAGATCACGTCCGAACTCGGTCTCGTGCAGAGACGCGGAGCGGACCATCATCGCGACGGGGTTTTCCAGAGCGTCCCCGACCGCGTATTCGCTGCGGTCGAAGACGTCGGTCCCGACCTTCGCGATCTTATTCATCAAAAGTACGTTTTTCATCGTTTTTCCTCTATTCCGTCAAAAGTCAGTCTTTTTTGGGATTCTCTTTGGCAAAGACCTTCATGAACGAGACGAGTTTCTCGACGCCCTCGATCGGCATCGCGTTGTAGATCGAGGCGCGCATACCGCCGACCGAACGGTGACCCTTCAGGTTCTTCAGCCCCTGCTTCGCCGCCTCGGACGCGAACTTCTTGTCGAGGTCGGGGTCGCCGGTGACGAAGGTGACGTTCATCATCGAACGGCTCTCGCGCTCGACCGGCGCGAAGTAGTAATCCTGGCTGTCGAGGTAATCGTAGAGGATCGCCGCCTTCTTTTGGTTGCGCTCCTTCATGGCGTCAAGCCCGCCGATCGAGAGGATCCAGTCGAAGACCAGACGCGCGAGGTAGATGCACCAGCAGGGCGGGGTGTTATACATCGAGCCGTTCTCCGCCATCAGGTTGTAGTCGAACATAGCGGGGGTGTCGGGACGCGCGTGACCCAGCAGATCCTCGCGGACGATCACGATGGTCACGCCGGCGGGGGCGACGTTCTTCTGGGCGCCCGCGTAGATCAGACCGAACTTCGAGACGTCGACCGGCTCCGAGCAGATGCAGGACGACATATCCGCGACCAGCGGGATATCGCCGGTGTCGGGAATATACGGGAACTTCGTTCCGTAAATGGTGTTGTTGAAGCAGATGTGGACGTAGTCGGCGTCGGGACGGAAAGACTCTCTCGTCGTCGCGGGAACGTGGGTGAAATTGTCCCCGGCGCTCGAGGCGGCGACGGCGATATCGCCGTACTTCTTCGCCTCCTGGTACGCCTTCTTCGAGAACTGACCCGAAACGATATAGTCGGCTTTGCCGGACCCGTTCAGAAGGTTGAACGGCACCGACGCGAACTGGGTCGACGCGCCGCCCTGCAGGAAGAGTACTTTGTAGTTATCGGGGATGTTCATAACGCGGCGAAGCGACGCTTCCGCGCCCTGAATGATCTCCTCGAACTCGGGGGTCCGGTGAGACATCTCCATCACCGACATCCCGCACCCCTTGTAGTCGAGCAGATCTTTTTGCGCCTCCTCGAGAACTTCAAGAGGAAGCATAGAGGGTCCCGCAGAGAAATTGTAAACGCGTTTCATGTTCCCATCCCGTCCGGCGGACGGATCCTTTCCCACAGCGCAGAGCGCTGATAAAATAGTTGCCTTCATTATACATCAACGCGCTCCTTTCGTCAAGGTTTTTTTGACTTCCCGTGTATTTTTATAAACACTCCATACAGGGGGGCGATTCTCTCCCCTTCTTTTTGTGAATTTTTTATCAAGACGCTCCCACGCACGGATGAAAAGCCCCGCGCATAGAATGGAAGGAAGGATTTTTTCTTCGATCAAGCTGTCGGGAGAGAGATATGTGTTCGATTTGCGGACTTTTTGCGCCACGGAGGATCACGCCCGGGACGGTCGGGACGGTGCGCCGGATGGGGGAGACCATGCGCTCCCGCGGACCCGACCGTTCGGGGAGCTACGCCGATCTTTCGGTCGCGTTTCACCACAACCGGCTGGCGGTGATGGATCCCGCGCGGGGCGATCAGCCGATGACGGTGCGCCGCGGGCGGCGCGCCTATACCGTCGTCTACAACGGGGAACTCTACAACGGGGCGGAACTCCGGCGGGAACTCGCGTCTCACGGCGTCAGGCTCGCGACCCGGTGCGACACCGAACTTCTGGTCTACGCCTACGCCGTCTGGGGGGAGGACTGTTTGTCTCACCTCCGGGGGATCTACGCCTTCGCCGTCTGGGACCGCGCGGAGGAAAAACTCTTTTGCGCCCGCGACCCGCTCGGGGTCAAACCCTTCTTTTACGCGCTGCCCGACGGGGACTTCTGCTTCGCGTCGGAGGTGAAAGCCCTGCTCGCGCATCCCCGTATCAAACCCGAGATCGGGCGGGAGGGGCTGTGGCAGCTTCTGTTCCTCACCCCGGTCACGCTGCGGTCGGTCCCGATCTTCCGGGGGATCTGCGAACTGCGCCCGGGCGAGTGTATGACGGTCACGGCAAAGGGGATCCGGAAGCGCGTCTTCTTCCGTTTGACCGCCGCGCCGTTTGACGAGAGCCGGGAGGAGTGTATCGCGCACGTCCGGGAACTGGTGACCGACGCGATCCGAAGCCAGACCGAGAGCGACGTCCCGCTCTCCTGTTTTCTCTCGGGAGGACTGGATTCAACGGTGGTCGCCGGGGTCGCCGCCGCCCGATTCCGCGAGCGGAACGAGACGCTTGCGACCTATTCGTTCGAGTACGAGGACAACGAGTACGCCCCCACCCTGTTCCAACCCAACCGCGACGACGGCTACGCCCTGCTCGCGGCGCGGGCGTTTTCGACCGATCACACCGTCCTCGTCGCCCCGAACGGGGAGGTGGCTTCTCTGCTTCGCGAGGCGACGCTGGCGCGGGATCTCCCCGGGCAGGCGGATATCGACTCGTCGCTCTGCTATTTCTGCCGGGAGGTCCGGCGGCGGCACACGGTCGCCCTCTCCGGCGAGTGCGCCGACGAGATCTTCGGGGGCTATCCGTGGTTTTACCGCCCCGAGATGCTGTCGCGCGATTTCTTCCCCTGGATCCACGATCCCGCGGCGCGGGTCTCGCTCTTCCGGCGGGAGTTTGCCGCCCCGGACGAGGGGTTCTCGTACCTCTCCGAAAAGTACCGGGAGATCGTCTCCTCGGTCGACCTGCTCGACGGGGATCCCGACGAAATGAAGCGGTCGCGGATCGCCTCGGTGCTCTCGCAGTCCTATTTTATGCAGTCGCTGCTCGAGCGCAAGGACCGGATGTCGATGGCGTACGGGCTGGAGGTGCGCGTCCCCTTTTCGGACCACCGGATCGCGGCGTACCTCTACAACGTCCCGTGGGAATACAAGTTTGAAAACGGGGTGGAGAAGTCGCTGCTCCGCGAGGCGATGCGGGACGTTTTGCCGGAGGAGATCTACCGGCGCAAGAAAAGCCCGTATCCGAAGACCCACAGCAAAGAATACGAGCGGGCGGTCCTGAAACTGCTGAAGACCCGGCTCGCGCGTCCCGGCTCCCGGCTTGCAGAAACGGTCAATCCCGCAAAACTCTCGTCGCTTGTCGAGGGCGGGGAGGACGTGACCTGGTTCGGACAGTTGATGGCGCGGCCGCAGCTCGTCGCGTGGCTCTGCCAGTTCGACGTCTTCTGCGAAGAGTACCGCGTTTCGTTCGTCTGACTTTTGGCTAACCTGTCTATTTTTTCGACCCCGAATTTGTGCAAGAGGTAGAATCGGGGAAATCGGACGGGAGAATCTTGACAAAAATCTCCGTTCGTGGTACAATAAGAACGTCGAAAGGGAGTAGTACGTTGCCACCGTGCAGCGTGCGAGCGCCGTCAGCACGGCAGTTGCAAATGCCCGGCGCCCGCAGGATCAGAAATGATTTTACAAGACTTTTACTGTGCACACGGTAAAAGTCTTTTTTTGTAAGACTATACCGATCGACAAAACCAAGGGTATCAAACAAAACACTATTTTAAGGGGGGTTTTACTATGATTTTCGTCATCATCGGAGTCGTTGCCGCAGTGATCGTACTGTTCGGCATCATCGGGTACCTGAAGGCGCCGCCGGACGTCGCCTATATCATCTCGGGTCTCGGGAAAAAGCGGATCCTCGTCGGTAAGGCGGGGTGGCGCGTCCCGTTCTTCGAGAGGGTGGACCGTCTGTCGCTGCGCGTGATGCAGGTCGACGTCAAGACGAGCGAGCCGGTCCCGACGACCGAGTTCATCAACGTCACCGTCGACGGCGTCGCCAACATCAAGATCTCGTCCCAGCGCGATTATCTCGAACGGGCGGCGGAGGCGCTGCTCGGTATGAAGCAGGGCGAGATGATCTCCATGGTCACGCAGGTCCTGGAAGGTAATATGCGTGAGATCGTCGGTTCGGTCTGCCTGAAAGAGATGGTGCAGGATCGGCAGGGCGTCGCGAAGAAGATCACCGAGAACGTCGTGCCCGATATGCAGAAACTCGGCATCGAGGTCGTGAACTTCAACATCCAGAACTTCAAGGACGCCGCCGGGACCATCGAGAACATGGGCGTTCGCAACGTCGAACAGATCCGCAAGGACGCCCAGATCGCCAAGGCGAACGCGCAGCGCGACGTCGCGATCGCGACCGCCAACGCGCAGCAGGAGGCGAACGCCGTCCGCGTCGAAGCCGAGAAGAAGATTGCGGAACAGAACGCGGCTCTCTCGGTGCAGCAGGCGGATATGAAGGTCCGCGCCGACACGAAGAAGGCGGAAGCCGACGCCGCGTACTCCATCCAGCAGGAGGAACAGCGCAAGACCATCGAGATCGCCAAGACCAACGCCGATATCGCCCGCCGCGAGAAGGAAGCAGAACTCGCAGAGAAGGACATCGCGATCAAGGAACGCCAGCTCGACGCCGAAGTGCGTAAACAGGCGGACGCGATGAAGTATCAGGCGGAGAAACAGGCGGAAGCCGATCTCATCAAACGCCAGAAGGACGCCGAAGCCAAGAAGTACGAGGCGATGCAGGCGGCAGAAGCCAAGAAAGCCGAAGCCGAGGCGCTCCGCTTCGCTATGGAGCAGGAAGCCGAAGGTATCCGCGCCAAGGGTCTTGCCGAAGCCGAGGCGATCGAAAAGAAAGCCGAAGCGCAGAAGAAGATGGGCGAGGCGTCGGTGCTCGAAATGTACCTCAACGCGCTGCCCGAAGTGGTGAAGAACGCCGCGACTCCTCTCGCCTCGACCGAGAAGATCGTGATGTACGGCGAGGGCAACTCCACCAAGGTCGTCCGCGACGTGATGACCAGCGCCAACCAGGTCATGGAGGGCGTGAAGGAATCCACCGGGATCGACCTGCCTTCGATCATCGCCGGCTACGCCGGAGGGATCGCTGCGAAAGGCACGGCGAAAAAGGATACCAAGTCCGATAAAAAGGACTGACCCGAACGGTTCTCTCCCCGCGGCGGACGCCGCGGGGAGAGAAGTGAAGTGTTGCCCTGCGGGCAACGTGGAGTTTTGCTGCGCAAAGTGAAGTTTTGCTGCGCAAAGTGAAGTTTTGCTCCGCAAAGTGATTTGTATTTCGCGCGGGAGTGCGCGAAATACGTGATCTGTTGCGCCACGGCGCAACGTGAGGTAACTGATATGACGGGAAAAATGATAAGGGATATCGTCATCCGGATCCTGTGCGCCGCGGCGGTCTTCCTCGTGATCGTCTCGTTCTTCCAACTGATGCACCTGTGCGTCGGTCTCGGGAGCAGCCCCGAAAGCAATCCCGATTACAGGGAACCGGAGATCCAAAAGATCATCGAGCGCACGTCGTTCGTGTTATTCTCCTTCGCGTTCTACTCGTTTTCCGCGGTCGCGCTCCGCTTCGATCTGCCCCTGAAACGGAGATTCACCGCCGGCACGGTGAGAAATCGGGAAATCTTGAAAAAGACCGTTTCGTCTCCGTTTTTCTGGGTCGAACTCGCGGTCGTTCTCCTTATGACCTTCGTTCTTCCCGACAGTCTTCTTCTGTTCTACGGGAACTACCGGATCGCGGCGTACCCCGTTTTCGCCGTTCTCTTCTTCCTCGCGTGGACGTCGGCAGCCCGCCGCGCCCGGGACGAGGCGAAAACGAGAGGGCGCGGAGATCGGAGGGAAAAAGACGGGATCGGCGTTTGGGACGTTTTCATTCCGGTCGGCGTGCGCGCTTTGGTGTACGTCATCCTGTCCCTTATGGCGGCGCCGATCGGGCTGTTCTTCAATATGATCTGGGCGCTCCTGGCGCTCCGGCTGATCGGTATTCCGATCTACGTTATCCTGGTCCTGCTCGGTCCCGTGATCTATCTGATCCTCTATTTCCGGGCGGTCTCCATACGCAGAAAGATGATGAAGAGCCTGACCAAGATCTGTGACGACAAAGGGTATTCCCTCGAATGCGAACGTCCCTACCGTTCTCTTTTGTTCCCGCGCGCGGAACCCGAGATCACGATCAGGACCGGGAAAGAGACCATCGAATGCAAGCTGCTCTGCGCCCTGTCGAGAAGAACGCCGCTGTACCTCTCCCCCGACGGGGAGGCAATCGTCGAACACCGCTTCCGGCTCGGCAGACGGACGCTGCTCCGTCATCTGGTCTATACCCGGTACGCGTTCGGAGAGGGAGACAAAAAGATCTTTCTGATCGTCCCGGTCCCCCGCAACGTGTACGGAACGCGCGGCGACGATTACTATTCGGTCTTTTCGGGCGACCGGATCGAGGACAGGTCGTTCTACCACATGACCACTTTCCTCGACGCGTTGGAACTGGATACGCTGGAATGAAAGGTGAAGCGCTCCCCGCGGAGAAGTGAAGTGTTGCCCGTGCGGGCAACGTGAAGTTTTGCTCCGCAAAGTGAAGTACGTTTCGCACGGGGACCGTTTCAGGGGGCGGTCGTAAAATAGTCCGGAAAACAAAGAGAAAAACGCCGACTTTCGGTTGATCCGAAAGTCGGCGTTATGTATTGGCGGATTACGCTTTCTCGAACGAATCCTTATCGAGTCCGCAGACGGGGCAGACGAAATCTTCGGGGAGATCCTCAAACTTCGTACCCGGCGCGATACCGTTCTCGGGATCGCCCTTCGCTTCGTCGTATTCGTAGCCGCAGGGGCAGACGTATTTCATCTTTTCCCCTCCGTCTTACTTCTTGAAATAGCGGTTGAGAAGACCCTCGAACGCCTTGCCGTGGCGCGCCTCGTCCTTCGCCATCTCGTGGACGGTGTCGTGGATGGCGTCGAAGTTCATCGCTTTCGCTTTCTTGGCAAGTTCGAATTTGCCCTCGCAAGCGCCCTTTTCGGCAGCGACGCGCATTTCGAGATTCTTCTTGGTCGACGTGGTCACGACCTCTCCCAGCAGTTCCGCGAACTTCGCGGCGTGTTCCGCCTCTTCATAGGCGGCTTTCTCCCAGTAGAGACCGATCTCGGGATACCCCTCGCGGAAGGCGACGCGCGCCATCGCAAGGTACATACCGACCTCGCTGCACTCCCCGGTGAAGTTGGCGCGGAGACCCTCGACGATCTCGGCGGGGACGTCCTTCAGCGCGCCGACCTCGTGTTCGGTCGCCCAATCGGCCTCCTCGGTCACCTCGACGAATTTCTCGCCCGGCACTTTGCAGACGGGGCATTTGTCGGGTCTCTCGTCGCTCTCGACGATCGTTCCGCAGACGGTGCATTTCCATTTTTTCATTGTACGGTTTTCCTTTCTTTTGCCGGTGATCCGGTATTCGGACGCTTTCCCGGCGCACCCCGCGCCGACGCTTTGTCCTGCTTCTATTGTATCTTATTTTCGCCCGGCTTGTCAAGCGATTCTTGACATTTTTCGGGGAATGGGATATACTGAAAGAGAACGAACGAAAGGGGGCGAGCGCGTGCCGATCAGAAAAACCGAATACGCGATCAAGTCGAGCGGCGCAAAGATCCGGATCGCGCTGCTTGCCGACCTGCACAAAGGACCCGCGGAAGGAGCGGTCCGGATCCTTCAAAGCGACCCGCCCGATCTGATCCTGATCGCGGGCGATCTCTACGAGAGCAAACCGCGCAATCCCTACGACGCAAGAGCCGCCCTGACCCTGCTCGCGGGGCTCCCCCGGGGGATACCCGCATTTTACTGCCGGGGCAACCACGACCATTCGCCCTCCCCGGAGGTGGACGCGGCGCTCGCTTGCGCGGGGGTCATAGAACTCGATTCGAGTTACCGCACGCTTGCAAACGGGATCACGGTCGGGGGTCTTCGCTCGGCGCTCTATACCGGGGGCGTGCCCGATCTTGCGTTCCTCTCGGATTTTGCCGCGCTTCCGGGGTACAAGATCCTGATCTCCCATCACCCCGAATACTACCCGAAATATATCCGCGCCCTGCCGATCGACCTGACCGTATCGGGTCACGCGCACGGCGGTCAATGGGCGATCTGCGGTCACGGTCTTCTCGCCCCGGGTCAAGGGCTGTTTCCCCGCTATACGAGGGGGGTCTACGAGGGGCGGCTCGCCGTCTCCCGCGGGATGTCCAACCCCGTCCCCGTCCCCCGTATCGGCACCCCCCGCGAGATCGTTTACCTCACCCTTCAATAATGAAAAACGCCCGCTCGCGGGCGTTTTTCAATTCACGAACTCTCCCGCTTGCGGGAGAGTTCAATTCATGCGCGGAGCGCAATTCACGACGGCGAAGCCGTCAATTCATCAACAAAATCGCATCTGCGGTGCGTGAATTTTCGCCGCGCGAGTGCGGCTCCGTGAATTGACGCGGAGCGTCATGAATTGCGCTGCGCGCATAAAGATTGACCGCCTTTCATACGATATGCGGGAAGGGGGCGGTTTTTTGAGGGGTCGGCGCGTGATCGCGGTTTGTCTGCTTTCGGTTTTGCTCCTGTTTTCACTCCCCTCCTGCGGGAGAGGGGAGACCACGCCGCGGGAGGTGTACGACGCGTTTGCAGAGAAGTATCCGCTGCCCCCGCATCTGACGTTCGACAGCGAAGCGGGGCAGAACGACGCGGCGTACCTTTCGGACAAAGACTTCAATCTTTTGTTCTCGCGCGCGGACGGGAGCGACGACCGGGAGGATATCGCGGCGTTCGTTTTGTGCCTCGGCGCGTCGGGCAGAACGTTTTACGAGTGCGGGTTTTTCCGCTGCGTGGACCTGTCCGGGGCGCGGGAGGTGGAGGGGCTGTGTCTCTCGCGCTGCGAGACCGTGCGCCGGATGCGGGCGGAGGTCGACGTCTCGTGCGCCGAGGACCCCGTCGTTCTGCGTTTCGGCGCGTGGGTCTTCTATTTCGCTCTGCCCGACAACGACCTCGCGGAGGACGTTCTGCGCCGGGTGATTTGACGGGGGTTTTCCCGCTTTCTTTCAGGCGTCGCCCGCGACCCCCGGGGGCGGGCGCGGTAAGGAAAGCGGGGCAAAGAACTTCATTATGGGAATGAAGTTAGCGGCACGATTCGTGACTCATCGTGCCGCGGTTTCAAAAACGGGACTGCGGTGGTATGCTTTGCTTTGTAAAAGGAAAACCGGGGACGGAATCGTCCCCGGTTTTCAGTTACCGGCGGTCAGTTTGATCAGTAGGTCGTTGTCGTCGGGAACGTTGCCCCGCAGCGCCGCTTTGCAGCGGACGACCGCGCCGCATTTTTCACAGCGGTGGACGATCACGAAGCCCTTTTTCGGGTCGGGCTCGGTCCTCACCGGGCGGAGCAGACCGCCGCAGGGGTTACTGCGGTCGCCGGGCAGGATATCGACGTGGAGAGACCAAAGGCAGAAGGGGCAATGGTTGCGCGACGTATAGCCGAGGGGCGGCACCTCCCGCCCGCAATGCAGACAGGTGAAGCCGCCGTCGTTCTTTTGAAAGCGTTTTCCCTCGGTCATACCTTTCTCCCTTTCGGTCGTCCGTCTTGTTTTATTTTCCGACGCAGAAATGCGAGAAGATCTCGTCGACGATCTCGCCCGTCACCGTCCGTCCGTCGATCTCGGAGAGCGAGGCGAGCGCCGCCTCTCCCATCGACGCCGCCGCGTCGATGGGAACGCCGCGGTTCAGAGCGTCAAGGCAAGCCGAGAGGTCGTTTTTGGCGGCGTCGATCGCGGCGGATTGACGCGCGGTCGTCAGGATCGCGTCGGAGCCGAGCGAGAGATCCTCGTCGGTCAGGGCTTTTTCAAGATGGGCGGTCACGGCGGCAAAGCCCTCTCCGGTCACAGCGGAAACCGTAAACGCCGCGGGCGAGCCCTCGGGCAGATCGGCTTTT
Source organism: uncultured Ruminococcus sp. (assembly GCA_902779285.1). Taxonomy (GTDB): domain Bacteria; phylum Bacillota; class Clostridia; order Oscillospirales; family CAG-272; genus UBA1740. Next base: position 11,514 of record CACZAZ010000007.1, on the reverse strand, counting down.
CCCCACGCGGAGGGAAGGTCGGATTTGTTCAGCAGCAGGACCGCCGCGCCGGAAAAGTCCTTCGCAAGCGCGAGCAGTTCGATATCTTCCTTTTCAAGCGGGCGCGAGGTGTCGAGGACCAGAAGCAGGACCTCCGCGCCGCGGATCGTCGTCTTTGCGCGCTCGACCCCGATGGACTCGACCGGGTCGTCGGTCTCGCGCAGCCCCGCGGTGTCCGAGAGCCGCAGCAGGGCGCGCCCCACGGGGAGCGGGTGTTCCAGAACGTCGCGGGTGGTTCCCGGGATCTCGGTGACGATCGCCGCGTCGCGCCCGAGCAGGCGGTTGAAGATCGCGCTCTTGCCGACGTTGGGCTTTCCCGCGACGGCGGCGGGGACCCCCTCCAGGATCGCGCGTCCGGTGCGGTAGGTTTTGCCGAGTTCCGAAAGGTCGGAGAGGATCGACGAGACGCCCTCCGCGACCTGTTCCCGCGACAGATCCGCAAGATCCTCCTCGGGATAGTCGATCGAGGCGTAGAGCGACGAAAGCAGGGTCAGAAGACGATCGTGGATCCCCCCGACGGCGCTTGACAGACGGTCGCGGGAATCCTCCGCCGACAGCCGCACCTGCGCTCTCGTCACGGCGTCGATCGCGAGCCCCACCGCCTCGGCGTCCGAGAGCGAGAGTTTGCCCGCAAGGTACGCCCGCCGCGTGAATTCTCCCGGGGGAGCCATGATCGCTCCCGCTTTCAGGGTCGCTTCAAGCACCATCCCGGTCAGCAGCGGTCCGCCGTGACAGGACAGTTCGACGACGTCCTCGCCGGTATACGAGTTCGGCGCGGGGAAGTAGAGGAGCAGACCGTCGTCCACGATCTCTCCGTCAAGCAGTATATTGCCGTAGACCGCCCGCCGCGGGGGAAGGGCGGACAGGGCTTTTCCGTTCTTGGGGACGAAACATTTTTCCGCAACCGCCAGGGCGTTTTCCCCCGACACCCGGATAACGGCGACCCCGCCCTTACCGGGCGGGGTCGATACGGCTGTTACGGTTCCGACGTGCCCGATCACGCCGGGTCGTTTTCCGAATCGTCTTCGGAATCGTCTTCGCTCATCTCCTCGTCGGAGATCGAGGAAACGTCGGCTCCCTCGTCGGTGCCGATCTCTGTCTCGATCTCGACCTCGATCTCGGATTCCTCCTCGATCTCGGGGAGCGTTTCGGTATCGGGGATCGGTTCCGCCGGGGTCTCCTCGGCCCTGACGGCGTCCGCGGGTCTCCGCTCGAAGAAGATCACGACGCGGCGGTTGTTGTCCGAGCCGACCGACGACGTGGTCACGCCCTCGATCCCGCTCACCTCGTCGTGGATGATGCGGCGCTCGTAGGGGCTCATCGGCTCGAGCATCACGTTGCGGCGGGTGCGCTTCGCCTTCTCCGCCATCCGGCGGGCGACGGCGCGGAGCGCCTCCTCGCGTTTGGCGCGGTAACCCTCGATGTCGACCGTCACGCGGCTGTGGTCGCGCTCGCCCTTCGAGTTGACCTGGGCGCAGGCGAGGTTGGCGAGATACTGGAGCGAATCCAGCGTGTCGCCGTGATGACCGATCAGGGCGGCGGCGCCATCGCCCGAGATCACGATCCGGCGCGCGCCGTCGGAGGTCGAATAGAGCGCGGCGGTCGCGTCAAGACCGAGGTTGGCGATCAGGGTGTTCACGAAATCGAGCGAGCGGTCCTCGCCCGGCGCCGCCTCGATCTTCTCAAGCTGCACCTGATCCTCCGGGATCACGGCGCTGCGCTTTTTCGGCGGCTGGGGATTGGGGTTCCGCAGGGGGATGCGCTCCTCGTTCCGGGGGCGTCTCTGTCCCTGCCCGTTCTTCTTCTGGGGGCGGTTGTCCCGATCCTGTCTCGGCTGGCGCTCGGGACGGTTCTCGCGGGGCTGGCGGTCACGCTGCGCTTCGCGGCGCGGGGCGTCGTCGGGCAGTTCGATATAGGCGCGGACCTTCGCGGGTTTCACGCCGATCACGCCGAAGATCCCCTTGCTTCCCGCGTGCAGGATCTCGTACTGTACGTCTGCGAGTTCGTCCGCGCCGAGCAGGGTGCGGGCGAGTTCTTTGGCTTCGGAAACGTCCTTACCGGACGCGATGACTTCTTTGATCACGGTTGGATCCTCCTGATTCAGTCTTCTTTCTTTTCGGTTTCGTCGGCGTCTTCCGCACCGATCGCGTTCACCAGATCTTCAAGATCCGACGTTTCCGCGTCGGCGGCGGGGACGTCCTCGGCGGGCGCCTGTTCGGTCTTGTCTGCAAAGTCCTCGGGCTTCAGTTTCCGTGCGGAGGCGGGAGCGTTCGGACGGTTGCGCTTCTTTTGCGGATTGTTCGCCGGCTTTTTGTCCTCGGGGAACTCGTCGTCGTCGTCAATGTGGTGCAGCGAACGCGGACGGTCGCCCGAATACGACGAGCCGGTGTAGGCGGGGCGTTCGGGCTGCTGTTTTTTCAGATCTTTCAGAATTTGTTCGAGTTCCTCGTCCGTATACTTCGGCATCGGCATCACCTTCGCCAGGATCAGCATTTGCAGGATGCTGAGCACCGACTGGTAGATCCAGTACACGCCGAGCGCGGAGGGAAGGATGAACGCGAACCAGAGCGAGAAGACCGGCATCATCCATTCCATAATGCCGCCGGAGACCTTCTGATCCTGCGTCTGCTGGGTCATTTGCGCCATATTGCCGTTCAGCTTCTTCGACAGTTTCATGGTGAGAACGCCGAAGGCAAAGTTGATCACCGGGATCAGAAGAAGGATGCTCCAGAAATAGGGGCGCACCGTCAGATCCGCGCCGAAGAAGGACATCTTCGGGAGAACGTCGGCAAGCAGACCTTCACCGCCCGCCTCGACGAACCCTTCCTGCGCCAGATCCACGTTCTGCCGGATCTGCGAGAGCAGACCGATCTCGGACGATTTGAAGCTCTCGGCATAGCCGATCTTTTCGGCAATGGTCGAAAGCATCCCGCCGATCTTGGAAACGTAGGTCAGCGGCTTCTGGATCACGCGGTAGAGGATGATGATGATCGGGAACTGGATCAGGAGCGGGAGGCATCCCGAAAAGGCGGAATAGCCCTCCTTCTGCTGGAGTTCCATGATCTCCGCCTGCTTCTTTTTCAGCGTGGGCTGGTCGTTCCGACCGGCGTATTTTTTCTCGATCAGAAGGATCTTGGGGCGAAGCTTCGCGCCCTTGATCTGGTTTTTCTGCTGCATGATCGAGAGGGGCAGCAGGATGATCTTGACCATCAGAGCGAACAGCAGGAGAGCCAGCATATAGTTGCCGGTCCAGCCGTTGAAAACGTTCAGAATGTTACCGAAAAATTGATACATTGTTAATCCTGTTCTACGGCGGGGGTTTCGCCGCCGTTCGATCTCTCCCGTATCCTGTCAAAGGGGACTTTGGGGTACTTTTTCCGCCAACCCTTGTCCGGCACCGGATCGAAACCCGGACGGCAGAAGGGGTTGCAGCGCAGAATGCGCCAGACGGAGAGCGCCAGTCCCACAAAAAAGCCACGTTTCTGAAACGCCTCTACGGCGTAGGCGGAGCAGGTCGGATAAAACCTGCAGCAGGGCGGTTTGAGGGGGGAGATCGCTTTCCTGTAGATTTTGATGAGCCAGATACAAACGTGTTTCATTTCGCACCTTGGGAGATGAGTCCCAGTTTTTGAAACGCGAGCGTGAGCTCGGGTACGAGTTCGCCGCTCTTTTTCACCGTCGCGCGGTCCCGCGCGGCGATCACGATGAGATAACCGACCCGGACGTCGTTGTCCCGGATCACGCTGCGGTATGCCTCGCGGATGATCCGTTTGGTCCGGTTGCGGACGACCGCCCCCCCAATCTTCTTCGATACGGTGAGCCCGATCCGGTTGACCCGGATCTTTTGAGGATGCTCTTTCTGCAGCTTTTGCGCCGCGTAGTCGGGGAGCAGGTAGACCGCGAGGGAGGGGGTCACGAATCGCTTGCCTTTTGCGTACGCTTTGGAAAACAGATGGTTTTCGCAGATCGCTTTGAATTTCAAGTGATCACCGTTCCTTCTCTTTCGGGGGACGCCGGCAAAGAAAAACCCCGATCATACCGAAGGGCGGTGATCGGAGGTTTGTCTTTGCACTCAATAGGTGAGTTGTGCTCTGCCCTTTGCGCGTCTTCTCTTCAGAACTTTTCTGCCGTTCGAGGTAGCCATTCTCTTCCGGAAACCGTGCTCTTTGGATCTCTGTCTTTTCTTGGGCTGGTAGGTCCTCTTCATCACTCATACCTCCTTGTTCGATTTTATGAAAGCGGTAAAAACCGCATAGTTCGAGCGTTCCGAACCGACAAGCAAACAATATTATAAACGGAATCATCCGATTTGTCAAGAACTTTTTTATAAAAATGCCCGCGCCCGCGTAACGTGAGTACGCGGGCGCGGGAAGGGGTCGTTACGGTCTCTGTTCCTCATAGAGCGCCTCGTAGTCGGCGTTGCGCGGACCCGTCGGCGTGTAGGGAAGATCGAGCTTGGTCGTTCCCTCCGCCATCACGATGATCTTCTTGACCGACGCCGCGGTGCGCGCCCAGGCGTTCTCGCCGTGGGTCAGGTACCGGGGACGGAAGACCTCGCCGTGGCTCTCGGACTCCCAGTTGACGAAGGGCATCGGCCAGAGGATGACCGACGGATCGATCTTCTGGTAGAGATTGGCGCGCGCCTGCTTGTCGTAGCCGTGGTGCGCGTACTGCATGATATCCGCCTTGAGCGTATCGCTCGACAGGTTCAGCATCCGGTCGCTCTCGCCGTATTCCGCGTCGCCGAGGAACACGATCTTCTGCCCCGCGATCTCCACCTTGAAAACGGTGGAGGTGTCGTTTCCGGAGTTGAATTCCAGGGGGTAAACGTCCTCAAAGGTGCAGAGGACCGTCACTTTGGTCCCCGCGAAGGCGAACTGCATCCCGCTGTGGAGTTTGCGGTAGAGCGTCGCGCCCGTCCACGAAGCCATGATATCCTCCCAATTCTGATTGTTGGAGGGGTAGATATCGCCGACGGCGACGTACGGGAAGTTGTAGTAGAATCCTTCAATCTTGACTTTGCCCTTATACTGGTTCGTGAAGTTGCGGAGCGCGCCGATATGGTCGATGTGCAGGTGGGTGATGAACCACCCGGCGACGATCGGTTTTTCGTGGTTTGCCGGTTTGTTTTCCGAGAGGATCTTATAGATCGAATCCGCGTCCTCTTTGGTGTCGTAGCCGCCGTCGACCACGATGAACTTGCCGTCGGAGAGCTGCAGGACGTAGGACATCCCGCCGTTGTATCCCGACGCCTTGCAGTCCACGTTGATCTGCCAGAGCGCAGGAGTGACGTTGCCCGTGCCCGGATCGATCCGCGACGGGATCTTGTCGTCCGCGCGCCCGATATAGAGCCGGACCGCGCCCTCGCCCGCAAGGTAGGAGAGATACGCCGTGAAATAGTCGCCGCGGTAGAGGACGTAGCGGTTGCCGCCCATCCTGTAACTCTGCGCCTGCGTGAGCCCGTTCGTCTGCAGCCAGCGGACGACGTTCTCGAAATGGGACTCCGTGCAGTTCTCGTAATAGAGGATCTTGGCGCTGTCGACGGTCTTGTATTTGTTCTCGGAGCATTTGAACGCGCCCTTGAGCGTCCCGGACGTCGGGACCTGCAGGTTCAGCGTTTCGACGTGACCGCATTTCGTACACTTGACGCTCTCGATAAGCCCCGCGTCGCTGACCGCAACCGAGTAGACGTGCGGGACGGGATCGCCCTTGAAGGTGCTTTCGCCGCGTTCGCCGCATACGCAGGAGTAGTAGTAAAGAGGTTTCTCTCCGCAGGAGGCGCCCGTTTTCAGATATTCGTCGCTTTGCACTTTTTGATCGAACGTATGCTGATGCCCGGTCTCCGCCGCGGTCGTGACATCCGCCGTTTCTTCAGCGGTCGTGACGTCCGCTTCCGTTTCTTTTGCCGTCGCCTCCGGGTCCGATCCAAAGCATCCCGCAAGGCAAAGGAGCGAAAGAAGCAGTAAGAGTCCGAAAAGCCGTTTCATAACGTCGCATCCTTTCCGTAATATTTCAATATAATGATACCATTCTTTCGGCTGTTTTGCTATCATTATTTTGTCGGAAACTATCAATTTTGTGTCCTGAAAGACAAATCCGACGCGCCGATCCGCGGTTTTTTCTTCGTCGGGGACGTTCAGTTTCCTTCCCCGCGGACGTATCGCGCGTGCGGCTACCGTTATTGTAAAGGAACGTTCCGTTTTTGTCAAGCGTTTTCCGCGCGATCGGTCTTCTTCGGGTATGCGGGCGGCAACTTTTTAGCACTCTCGGTCAAAGAGTGCTAACATTTACATTTCATGCAACGATCGTTCACACAATATGCGATTTTCGGAGATATACTTATAAACGGAAAGTGAAAGAAACCGAGGTGATTCCGATGAATCGAAAGGAAACCGGATCCGATCCCGCCTCCCCGGCAAAGTAACGAGGCGGAAGGGAAAAAGACGCGAACAAAGGAGGGATTTTTATGTTCGGACTTACCCCTTATCGGAAAAATCAAAACGGTATGACTTACGACCCGTTCCGCGAGATGCGGGACATGGAGAGACGGCTGTTCGACGGACCGTTCGACGGCTTCTTCTCGGGGAATGAACTCGCGGCGTTCAGGACCGACGTCCGCGATCAGGGCGACAAGTACCTGGTCGAGGCGGATCTGCCCGGGTTTGCGAAGGAGGATATCCACCTCGATCTCGAGGGCGATACGCTGACCATCAGAGCCGAGCGGCACTCCGAGTACGAGGACAAGGAGAAGCAGGGGAATTATCTCCGCTGCGAACGCACCTTCGGCGAGTACAGCCGGTCGTTCGACGTCTCGGAGATCGAGCGCGACGGCATCAAGGCGAAACTCGACAACGGCGTGCTCACGGTCACGCTGCCGAAGAAGCAGACCAAGCCGGTCGAAAAGCAGTCGCTTCCGATCGAATGACCGGAAAAGCGGGGCGGGCGGAAACGCCCGCCTTTCTTTTTTTTCGGGCTGCGTTACGCCGGAAAAACTTTTTTTGGAAAACCCCTTGACAAGAAAAATGCGGTGTGCTACAATCAAGTAAACCGATGAGGAAGGGTAAGTAAATTCCGAAATCGTCTTCCAGAGAGTCGCGGGGGCTGGGATCGCGGCAGACAGAGCGGGATCGAATGGACTTCCGAGGGCGAACGGAAAGCCGGAAGGCGAGTATGCGAGCCGGAGCGGACGCTCCGTCATCAAACGTCGGCATATTCACGTATGCAAAAGTGGGCGCGCAAGCGTCAAGCAGGGTGGCACCGCAGGTAGTATTCAGACCTGTCCCGGCAAAATCGGGGACGGGTCTTGTTTTTTTCGTTCCGCCCGTTGCCCGACACGAGACGGAAACGAAAGCAAGAAACGGAGGAAAAGAACCATGCCGGAAACCAAGATCCCCTACAAAATCTATCTGAACGAAAACGAGCTCCCGAAGCAATGGTACAACCTGCGCGCCGATATGAAGAACAAGCCGGCGCCCCTGCTCAATCCCGGGACCGGAGAACCGATGAAACCCGAGGAACTCGAGGCGGTCTTCTGCTCGGAACTGGTGAAGCAGGAACTCGACAACACGACGCCCTATATCGACATCCCGGACGAGATCTACAACTTCTACAAGATGTACCGTCCCTCTCCGCTGGTCCGCGCCTATTTCCTTGAGAAGAAACTCGGCACCCCGGCGAAGATCTACTACAAGTTCGAGGGCAACAACACCAGCGGCAGCCACAAGCTGAACTCCGCGATCGCCCAGGCGTACTACGCGAAGAAGCAGGGACTCAAGGGAGTCACGACCGAGACCGGAGCGGGTCAATGGGGCACCGCCCTCTCGATGGCTTGCTCGTTCTTCGACCTCGACTGCAAGGTCTTTATGGTCAAGGTCAGCTACGAGCAGAAGCCCTTCCGCCGCGAGGTGATGCGCACCTACGGCGCGTCGGTCACTCCGTCCCCCTCGACGGAAACCGAGGTCGGCAAAAAGATCCTCGCGGCGCATCCCGGCACGACCGGTTCGCTCGGCTGCGCGATCTCCGAGGCGGTCGAGGTCGCCGTCAAGAGCGAGGGCTACCGCTACGTGCTGGGCAGCGTGCTGAACCAGGTTCTTCTGCACCAGTCGGTGATCGGTCTGGAGACCAAGACGGCGCTCGATAAGTACGGGATCAAACCCGATATCATCATCGGCTGCGCCGGCGGCGGCTCCAACCTCGGAGGGCTGATCGCTCCGTTTATGGGCGAGAAACTGCGCGGCGAAGCCGACTACCGCATCATCGCGGTCGAGCCGGCGTCCTGCCCGAGCCTCACCCGCGGCGTCTACGCCTACGACTTCTGCGATACCGGGATGGTCTGCCCGCTCGCGAAGATGTATACGCTCGGCTCCGACTTCATCCCCTCCGCCAACCACGCCGGCGGTCTTCGTTACCACGGCATGAGCAGCATCCTTTCGCAGCTCTACGACGACAAACTGATGGAGGCGACCTCGGTCAAGCAGACCGACGTCTTCGAGGCGGCGGAGCTTTTCGCCCGCGTCGAGGGCATCCTGCCCGCTCCCGAAAGCTCGCACGCCATCCGCGTCGCGATCGACGAGGCGCTGAAGTGCAAGGAGACCGGGGAAGAGAAGACCATCGTCTTCGGACTTACCGGCACCGGCTACTTCGATATGGTCGCCTACGAGAAGTTTCACGACGGACAGATGTCCGACTATATCCCGACCGACGACGAACTCGCCGCCTACCGCGCGAAACTGCCGAAGATCGGGTGATCCCCCAAACTACCCATACAAAACCCCCTTGTGTGCGTTCGCACACAAGGGGGTTTTTGGTTTTCGGGGTGAATGATCTATGATCAGTCGGCGCGGCAGAGCAGATTGACCCACTTCTCGTCCGCTCTGTCGGGACGGGCGTCGCCGGTCGTCCACAGCGAGATATCCCGGAACCCACCCGCCTCGACAATCAGGCGGCGGAGAGAATCCTCCGTCATATCGGAAAAAACTCTTCCGTTCTTGTCCCGCTCGGTTTCCCCGTGTTTGAAAGACGCGTAGAAAATGCCGCCGGATTTCAGGGAACGGCGGATCAGACGGAGCACCCGGGGCAGTTCGCTCATCCGGAGGTGCAAAAGAGAGGCGCACGCCCAAACGCCGTCGAACGCGTTTTCGTAATCGAGTTCCTCAAAGCGCAGGACGCGGACCGCGCATCCGACGCGCCGACGGGTATGTTTGCACAGTTCCGGACATCCGTCCACCGCCAGAACGTCGTATCCCTTCTTTGAGAAGTGCAGAGCCGCGTTGCCGGCGCCGCAGCCGAGATCCATCACGCGTCCGCCGGCGGGAACGTGCGATAGGAACGCGTCGTAGAGCGCCGACATATCGACGGGCTCGGTGCGCGCGATAAACTCTTCCGCGTTTTCCCGATACCAGTTCAGCGTGTCGTTATTTGTCATTGGCAAATCCTCCTTTTATCCGAGCGCAAGTTCGATCTCGCGGGCGGTCGACAGGATGATCTCACGGATCGGTGCGAAGCGGTCTGGACTCGCGCTGTCGAGGTCGAGCACGCCGAAAACCGTACCGTCTTTTCTGCGGAGCGGGACGACCATCTCCGACGCAGAGGCGGAATCGCAGGCGATATGGTCGGGGAATGCGTGGACGTCGGGGACGACGAGCGGCTCGCCGCTTTCAACCGCTTTCCCGCAGACCCCGCGCCCCGCCTTGATCCGAACGCACGCCGGCTTGCCCTGGAACGGGCCGAGGATCAGTTCGCCGTCCGGCAGCAGGCGGTAGAATCCCGCCCAGTTCAGGTCCGGCACGAGATCATAGATCAGGGCGGACGCGTTTGCAAGCAAAGCGATCTCGTCCGTCTCCCCCGAGAGCAGCCCCCGCGTCAGTTCGGGGAGGTCGGAGAGGGAGGCGGGTTCGTTTTTTCGATACATAGGGGGTACCTCTCATTCTTTCAGCGCGGGTGGTTTACTTGATTCCAGTATAACATAAGGATCGAGTATTTGCAAGAGAGGAATCAAAGCGCGTTCCCCCGTTTCTTTTTTCAAGCAATCACTTGACGAAATATGTCACAATATGTATAATGGATGCAGAAACAGCGCAAGTATCTTTCCCCGCCGTCTTCCGTTTCGCAAACGCAACGAAAGCGGGAACAACAAGAGAAAGGAACTCCCCATGAGACTGCTGAAAATCACGAGAAGAAAGAGTTTCGTCGCCTCCCTTGCAAAAATGAGAGTCTGGATCGAGGATCCCGCCGGGGATCTTATGATCGGCGGGGTGCTCTGCCGCTTGCTCGGCAAACTGAAAAACGGCGAGGAAGGGGTCTTTGAGATCGGGGAGGAACCCGCCCGCGTCTTCGTCATCGCCGACAAGGTCAGCCGGGGTTTTTGCAGCGATTTCTACGAGATCCCCGCGGGGAGCGAAGACGTCGTCCTTTCGGGCGTCAATCGCTTCAATCCCGCGACCGGGAACGCTTTCCGCTTCGACGGAAACGCGAGCGAGGAGGTCGTCGCCACCCGGAAAAAGGGGATGAAACGCGGCTTGATCGTTCTCCTGTGCTGTCTCGTCGTCGGATTTGCCGCCGGCTTTGCGATCGGCGGGCCGGCGATCCGCGCCGCGCGGAACAAAACGCCGAAAACCTTTTCGGGCGGCGGGATCACGATCACCCTGACCAAAGCGTTCGAGAAGAAACAGATCGACACCTCTCCGTTCTGCGCCGCGTCCCGCGACGTGGTCCTTCTTGCGAACAAAGAGGACTTGAGCAAAACCGAATACGCCGGGATCACCACGAAGGAATACGGCGATCTCTGGATCGGGTACGTCGCGAAAATGGAGGGGTCGACCACGATCCGCGACGGGCTGCCGACCTTTGCCTACGAAAAGACGGTCAACAACACGCCGACCACCTATTTCTGCGTGTTCCTGAAATCGGGGAACGTCTATTGGGTCCTGCAATTCGCGACGGCGACGAGAAAAGCGGAATCGAGTCGCTCCCAGTTCCTGTCGTGGGCGAAAACGGCGACTTTCAACTGATTGCAAAACGTAATCCCGCGCACCGGCGAAAGACGGTGCGCGTTTTTTTAATGCTTTCGGTCAGATAGTCTTGTATCGCTGCGGCAGGTTCGGCAGCGGGTAGACCAAACAGGAGCACCCCCGCCTTGCGTTGGGGGTGCGGGAAGTATAGACGAAGCAGGCGACAGGACGGCGCAAGCGCCTATTCGCTTACCGAGCCGCAAGCGGCTCGCCTGCGAGTTTGCAAGCAAACTCGACCTGCTTGCCGCGCAAGCGCGGCGGCAGGTTCGGCGGCGGGTAGGCCAAACAAGAGCACCCCCGCCTTGCGTTGGGGGTGCAGTAAGTATAGACGAAGCAGGCGACAGGACGACGCAAGCGCCTATTCGTTTACCGAGCCGCAAGCGGCTCGCCTGCGAGTTTGCAAGCAAACTCGACCTGCTTGCCGCGCAAGCGCGGCGGCAGGTTCGCCCGGAGGGTAGGGCAAAAA
>CACZAZ010000006.1 GCA_902779285.1 uncultured Ruminococcus sp. | reverse complement strand
CCGACGAAGAGACCGAGCCCGAAGCGGAAGAAACCGATCTCCCCGAAGAGGAAACCGACGAAGAGACCGAGCCCGAAGCGGAAGAAACCGATCTTCCCGAAGAGGAAACCGAGGAAGATACCGAAAACGAAGCGTTCTCTGATGAAGAGGACGAAGAAACCGAAGAAACCGAAGAAACCGACGAGGATCCCGACGAAGCCGAAAGGCGACGGCTCGAGGCGATCGAAGCGGCGCGGCTCGCCCGTGAACAGGACGAGGAAGAGCGGCTGTTCGGATTCGGACCGAGACGGGACGATTGAGCCCGAATAGAAAGAGGTGACCCGTATGGCAGAAGAAAAGAAGCCCGTTCGCATCCTGACGATCGGGAGCGCCAATATGGATATGGTGCTGCGGATGAAACGGATCCCGGCGGCAGGCGAGACCTTCGTTGACCGCGAGGGAGGATTGTCCTACATCCCCGGCGGAAAAGGGGCGAACTGCGCCGTCGCGGCGGCGAAGATGGGGGCTGTCTCCCAGTTCTGCGCACGGCTCGGCGCCGACGCCAACGGCAAGTGTCTCTACGATACCTACGTCGAGGCAGGGGTCGACATCTCGCACGTCAAGGTCGATAAGACCACCAATACCGGGATGGCGGCGATCTTCGTCGAGGCGAACGGGAACAACCGCATCGTGGTCTATCCCGGCGCGAATCAGACGCTGATCCCCGCGGACGCGCAGGAGGCGATCGCGTCGAAGCCCGACGCCGTCTGTCTGCAGTTCGAGACCCCGTTTGAAGTGACGCTCGAATGCGCGAAGATGGCGGCGGTGCGCGATATCCCCGTGGTGCTTGACGCCGCGCCCGCGAGCCGTGCGATCCCGCTCTCCGAGTTCCCGCCGGTCGAGATCTTCTCACCGAACGAGACCGAGACCGAGATCTTCACCGGGATCGCGCCCACCAACGTCGAGTCCTGTATGCGCGCCTGCCTGACCCTCTCCCGGATGATCAAGGCGAAGTTCTACGTTCTGAAACTCGGGAGCCGCGGCGCCTTCTATTTCGACGGGCGGCTCTGCAATATGATCCCCGCCTACCGCGTCGCGGCGGTCGATACCACGGCGGCGGGCGACGCCTTTACCTCCGCGCTCGCGGTCCGCTACTGTGAAACCGGGAATATCGAATCGTCGATCCGTTTCGCCTGCGCCGTCGGCGCTCTGACCGTGACCAAGTGCGGCGCGTCGCGCTCCATCCCGACGCGTGAGGAGACCGAGGAATTCATCAAGTCCGGTCCCGCGATCTGATCCCCTCCCCCGAAAGGGGAATCCCGATACAGAAAGGAAACGAGAAAATGATCGAGATCACCGAAGCCAACCTGTTTTCGTTCCCCTCATCCGACGGACTGCACACCGTCGCGGGCTACCGTTTTCCCGTTGCCAACCCGCGCGCCGTCGTCCAGATCTCCCACGGAATGATCGAACACGTCGGACATTATACCGACCTGATCTCGCGCATGAACGACCAGGGGATCTCCGTCTACGCGAACGACCACCTCGGGCACGGCAGGACCGCCAAGCCGGAGGAGTACGGCGTCTTCGGCAAGAAGGGGTCGCGGGAGTTCGTTTTGCAGGACCTCCATACCGTGACCGGGATCGCCAAGAGCGAGAATCCCGAGCTGCCCTTCATTCTGATCGGACACAGTATGGGCTCTTTCCTCGCCCGCCTCTACGCGTCCCGCTGGGGCGACGAACTCGACGGGCTGGTGATCCTCGGGACGGCGGGCCCGAATCCCGCGCTCCCGGTCGCCAAGACGATCGCCGCTCTCTCGGTCGGATTGCTCGGACCCGATCACCCGGGCAAGGTACTCTCGAAACTCGCCTTCGGCTCGTACAATTCGCGTTACGAGAAGGGCGTGCCGGAAAAGGCGTGGATCACGAGCGACCAAAAGGAACTCGATAAGTTTGCGGACGATCCCGCCAGCAATTTCAAGTTCTCCGCCGGAGGATTCCGCGAACTCTTCGCCATGATCGGTGAGATCAGCAAAAAGAGTTGGGCGAAGAAACTGCCGAAGGATCTGCCCATCCTGCTCGCGTCGGGGGATATGGATCCCGTCGGCGGCTGGGGCAAGGGCGTGAAAAAAGTCAATCGGATGCTGGAGGACGCGGGCTGTGAGAAATTGACCTTCCGTCTCTATCCCGGTTTCCGTCACGAACTGCACAACGAGGTCGGGCGCGACGAGTTCTTCCGCGATCTCTTTGCGTGGACGGAGGGGCTGATCCCGTGAAGAATTCCGTCCTCGCGGTGGTCGGACCGACCGCGTCGGGCAAGAGCGCGCTCGCGCTTCGCCTGGCGGAGAAGTTCGGGGGGGAGATCGTCTCCTGCGACTCGATGCAGATCTACCGCGGGATGGATATCGGCACCGCCAAGCCCACCCCCGAGGAGAGACGCCGGGTCCCGCACCACATGATCGACGTTCTCGACCCCGACGAGCCGTACTCCGCCGCCGATTACGGAGACGAGGCGGCAAGGGTCGCGTCGGATATTTTATCCCGCGGGAAACTGCCGGTTTTCTGCGGCGGGACGGGGCTGTATCTGACCGCCGCCCTGACCGGAAGACACGGAGAGGCGCCCCCGTCCGATCCCGTTCTCCGCGCGGAACTCACCGAGCGGGGAAAGACCGAGGAGGGACGCGTAAAACTCTACGAAGAACTCGCCGCGGTCGATCCCGTATCCGCCGCCGCCACGCACCGAAACAATCTGCGCCGCGTGGTCCGTGCGCTCGAGATCTACCGCCTGACCGGGAAACCCAAAAGCGTCTTTGACCAAGAGAGCCGGAACTGCCCGCCCCGCTTCGACTGTCTTACGCTGGGGCTGGATTTTCCCGAGCGCGGGGAACTCTACCGCCGGATCGATCTGCGGGTAGACGAAATGATGAAAGAGGGGCTTTTCACCGAGGCGAAGACCCTTTGGGAAAAGGGGTATCTCGCCCCCGGAACGACGGCGGGACAGGCGATCGGGTACCGACAGTTCCTGCCCTGCTTCTCGGGCGAATCGAGCGCGGAGCAGGCGGCGGAGGAGATCAAACTCGCCACCCGGCGCTACGCCAAACGCCAGTTGACCTGGTTCCGCGCGCAAGCGGGGATCGTCTGGCTCGACGGGGGAGCGCCCGACCTTGCCGAACGCGCGGGAAACGCGGTGTCGGCGTATCTCAACAAGTAAAACTGATTTGTCGGAGGACAATAGAATCAATGAACGCAAAAGAACTGATCCGAAAACTTGAGGGAGGCGCGCTCCGGCTGCATCAAGACCTGTACCGCGATATCCCCGCCGAGACCGCCCGCTATATCGGGGCGATTGAACGCTTTACCGAACTCTTCGGGGAGAGGGAGGACGTCGTTTTGTTCTCGGTCCCCGGACGGAGCGAGATCTCGGGCAACCACACCGACCACAACCACGGCTGCGTGCTTGCCGGGGCGATCGACCGCGACATTATCGCCGTCGCCGCGAAAACCGACGACCAAGAGATACGGCTGATCAGCGAGGGATATCCCGAGGATCGCATCAAACTCTCCGAGACCGTCGATCCCGCGTCGCAGCCCGACTTCACGAGCGGGGCTCTGATCGCCGGGATGGTCGACGGGTTCCGGAAAAAGGGACTGCCGGTCGGGGGGTTCGTCGCCTATACCGTGACCGAAGTACTGAAGGGGTCGGGGATCTCGTCCTCCGCGGCGTTTGAAGTGATGGTGGGGAATATCCTGAACCACCTTTACGGAGAGGGCAAGTGCGACAACGCCGAGATCGCAAAGATCGCGCAGTATTCCGAGAACGTCTGGTTCGGGAAACCGAGCGGGCTGATGGATCAGACGGCGTGCGCCGTCGGCGGTTTCGTCTTCATCGACTTCAAGGATCCGAAAGCCCCCGTGATCGAGCCCATCCCCTTCTCGCTCTCCGACGCGGGCTACGATCTGATGATCGTCAACACCGGCGGCAACCACGCCGACCTGAACGCCGACTACGCGTCGATCCCCGCCGAAATGAAAGCGGTCGCCGCCTACTTCGGGCAAAAGGTCCTGCGCGGGATCACCGAAAGCGAACTGATCGAGAACGCCCCCGTCCTCCGGCGCACCGTCGGGGATCGTGCGCTTCTCCGCGCATTCCACTTCGTCCGCGAGAACGGACGGGTGGCAAAACAGGCGGACGCGCTGAAACGGGGCGACCTCGCCGCGTTTCTCGACGGGGTGAACGAGTCGGGCAGATCGAGTTTTATGTATCTGCAGAACGTCTATACCAATCTGAACGTTTCGGAGCAGGGGCTTTCGCTCGCGCTCGCCCTGACCGACGGGCTGCTTTCGGGCAAGGGCTGCGCCTTCCGGGTCCACGGCGGCGGTTTTGCCGGGACCATCCAGGCGTTCGTGAAGAGAGAACTCTCCGAGGGCTACACCGAGGTCCTCGATTCGGTCTTCGGCGCGGGCAGCGTGATGCGGCTCTCGATCCGTCCGCGGGGCGCCGTGAAGATCGACCTTTAATATCCGTTTTATTGCACCTTACCTGCGCTATACTGTAGGCGTAAAACAAAAAGACGAAGGAGACGAACACAATGGCTGCGAAGAAAACGAACGTGAAAAACGAGCCTGCCGCGGCGGGCGACAGAAAGGCGGCGCTCGAGACCGTCATTTCCCGGATCGAACGCGACTGCGGGAAGGGCTCGATCATGCGGCTGGGCGAGGTCAGCAATCTGAACGTCGAGGCGGTCTCGACCGGGAGCCTGTCGCTCGACCTTGCGCTCGGCGTCGGCGGGATCCCGAAGGGACGGATCACCGAGATCTACGGTCCCGAGAGTTCGGGTAAGACCACCGTTGCCCTCCACGTCGTGGCGGAGGTGCAGAAGGCGGGCGGCGAGGCGGCGTTCATCGACGCGGAGCACGCTCTGGATCCCGTGTACGCCAAGCACCTCGGCGTCGATACCAATAACCTCCTGATCTCCCAGCCCGACTGCGGAGAGCAGGCGCTCGAGATCGCGGAGGCGCTGGTCAATTCCGGCGCGATCGACATTATCGTTATCGACTCGGTCGCGGCGCTGGTGCCGAAGCAGGAGATCGACGGCGAGATGGGCGCGTCCCACGTCGGCGTGCAGGCGCGGCTGATGAGCCAGGCGATGCGGAAACTCTCGGGCGCTATCGCCAAGTCCAACTGCATCGTCATCTTCATCAACCAGCTGCGCGAGAAGGTCGGCGTGATGTACGGGAATCCCGAGGTCACGACCGGCGGTAAGGCGCTGAAATACTACGCGTCGGTCCGCATCGATATCCGGAAGACCGAGTCGCTCAAAAACGGCGCCGACGTCTACGGCAACCGCGTGAAGTGCAAGGTCGTGAAGAACAAGGTCGCGCCCCCGTTCAAGATCGCGGAGTTCGACATCCTCTACGGCAAGGGGATCTCGAAGGGCAGCGAGGCGCTGGATCTCGCGGTCGGGTACGGCATCATCGAGAAGAGCGGTTCGTGGTTCTCGTTCGAGGGACAGCGGATCGGACAGGGAAAGGACAACGCCCGGATCTATCTCGAGAGCGAGCCCGAGGTTTTGAAACGGGTGCAGGACGCCGTCCGCGCCGCCGCCGCGAAGTCGGATCCCGAGGAGGAGTTCGACGCGGGCGAGGAGGAGTTCGATCTCCGCGACTTTGAAGTGGCGGACGAGAACAACTGAAGATGAGGGAGCCGGGATCGGGCGTCGTCACCGCCGTCAAACGCGCGGGGAAGGACGCGACGTCTCTTACGGTCGCCCTTGACGGGGGCGGAGAGGTCACACTTTCCGTCCCTGCGCCGCTTTACGAACGGCTCGGCAAGCCCGGGGTCGGAGACCCGCTGCCGGACGCGGCGGTGTCGGAATTGACCTACGCGTCGGAATACCGGCTCGCCTGCCGTCACGCGCTCCGCATCCTCGAATACGGCGACAACAACGCCCGCACGCTCCGCGACAAACTGGTGCGGAAAGGGATCTCCCGAGAGATCGCGGCGGACGCCGTCCGACGGATGGTCGAACTCGGCTATATCCGCGAAGCGGAGACGGCGCGGCGGCTCGCCGTCGGGTACGCGAAGCGAAATCTGTGGGGCGAAAAGAAGATCGTCTCGGCGCTGATCGCCAAGGGGTATTCCAAGTCCGACGCGGAAGCCGCCGTGACAAACGCCGCCGACGCGGGGGAGATCGACTTTGCCGAGGTGAAAAAGGCGCTTATCAAACGCTGCCGCGCCCGCGGGTTGGAGGACGAAAAGATCCGCGCGACGCTCTGGCGGTACGGCTTCCGCCCGGAGGACTGATCCCCGCGGGGCGCCGCGATCCGGCTGCCGCTTATGGGGTTTTCCCGTATTTTGACCCGAAACGTTATCCGAAAGAAAGTGTGACGGATGAAAAAACTGTTCCTCTTGATGTTTACCATGATGAAGATCGGGCTCTTCACGTTCGGCGGGGGATACGCCATGATCTCCCTGCTCGAAAACGAGTTCGTTTCCAAACGGAAATGGATCGGGACGGAGGAGTTTCTCGATATGGTCGCGATCGCGGAATCGACGCCGGGCCCCATCGCGATCAACGGGGCGACCTATATCGGCTACCGCGTCAAGGGGATCCCCGGGGCGATCTTCGGGACGGTCGGGGTCGTGACCCCGTCGTTTCTGATCATCTATCTGATCTCGCTTTTCTTTTCCCGCTTCCTTTCGATCGGATGGGTCGCTTCGGCGTTCAAGGGGATCCAGGTCGCGGTCGTGTTTCTGATCTTTTCCGCCGCTCTGCGTTTGTTCAAAAAACTGTCGAAAACGCCGTTTTCTGTCGCCGTGTTCGTTTCGGTCACGGCGGCGGCGGTCGCCCTCTCGCTCTTTGCGATCCGTTTCTCGTCGGTCTGGTTTATCCTGATCGGCGCGGCGCTCGGGCTCGGCGCTTATCTCTTCGCCCTCCTGCACCGCGATAACGGGAGCGGCGGGGACGACGGGAATACGGAGGACCGGGCGGACGCCGGAGAGGAGGGGACGCCGTGACCTGCCTTCATCTGTTTCTGACCTTCCTCAAGATCGGCGCGGTCGCCTTCGGCGGCGGGTACGCGATGATCCCCCTGATGCGCGACGAGTGTCTTTCGAACGGATGGCTCACCGACGCGGAACTGCTCGATTTCATCGCGGTCTCGGAATCCACCCCGGGACCCGTCGCCGTCAATATGGCGACCTTCGTCGGGTCGTCGCAGGCGGGGATCCTCGGCGCGCTGCTCGCGACGCTCGGCGTGATCCTGCCCGCCTTTATCGTCACGATCCTTTTGGTCGCGGCGCTCGGCAAACTCCTGACATACAAAGGGTCCCGCGCGATCCTCTCCGGGGTGCGTCCCGCGGTCGTCGCCCTGATCCTTTCCGCCGCGGTCGTGATGTTCCTGTCGCTGTTTCTCGGCGTCGGACGGATCGGGGACGCGGTCGCGTTCTCGCTCCCCTCGGTCCTCCTGTTCGGCTTTTTGATCCTCGTCGCTTGGCTGTACCGCCGCGTGCGGGGCAAGAGCGTTTCACCTATCTTCCTGATCCTGCTTTCGGGCGTCGCGGGGATCGTCCTTTTCCGCTGACCCCGATAACAACAACGCTCCCCCGGCGATCGCCGGGGGAGCGTTGTATCGGAGAGAGATCAGAAAGTGATCGTCTCGCCGGGCATAATGCGGTAGGTCTGATTCCCGTAGGAAAACCAGAGTTCGGTGAAGGTCGGATTATAGACGCGGTCGAGGTCGACGCTCCAGACCAGGCGGCCGTACGCCTCGGTATAGTCGTAGATCTCGCCGTTCGTCGCGTACCAGATCTTGTCGGAGTGACCGCCCATCAGGTCGCAGAACTTCTCGATCACGTCCCAGTTGTTCGCGTCGTCGAACTCGTAACTGTGACCCCAGACGTAGAAGAGCTGCGGGGCGCGCGGGTTCTCCATTCCGAGAAAACTCTTGCCGAGTTCAAAGAGCCGCGGGTTGCCGTGATGACAGGTCGCGGGGAGTTCCAGCCAATCCTTCGGCATCGAAAACTTTTCGGTCGAGACCGTCGTGCGGCAGTAGACGATACCGGCGGCTTTCAGGGCGTTTCTGCATTTCTCGCCCGTCACGCCGTAGGGGGCGGCGGAGCCGCGGATGATGCGGTGAAAGGTCTTTTCGAGATTCAGACGGTCGCGGAGGATATCGTAGGTCGCCGCCGCGTCGGGAAGCTGATTCCAGAAAGGATGGATCGCGCCGTGAACGGCGACCTCCATTCCCTCGTAGGTCTCGACCGCCTCTTTCGCAGAGAGCCGCGTGCCGTTGCGCGGGAGATCCGGGTCGTCGGGCGAAAACAGGTCGGAGTTGATATTGAAGGTCGCCTTCAGCCCGTTTTTTTTGAAGATCGCGACGAGCCGTTTGTCTGGCGATACGCCGTCGTCGTAAGAGAAGGTCAGGGCGCGGTCGAGCCCGCCGGGAAAGCGCATAAAGAGAGGTCTTTTCATTTTCGTTTCTCCTTTTGATTGATTTGGGGGATCGGGGCAAAGAGACAGCGGACGTAGGCGGAGAACGCGGAGGGGATCGCGTAGCGGGAGAGCAGGTCGTCGGTCTCGGGCATCACGCACCCCTCGGGGAGCGGGAAGTCGGGCTCCGCGACCAAAACGAGGTAGCCCGTCATCTGCCACTCGATATGGGTGAACAGGTGTTTTGCAGGGTCGAGGGGACGGATGCGAAGCGGCTCGAACCCGAGGGCTTTCACCGCGTCGAGCGCCTCTTTTTCGGTAAACCCCCCGGAATAGTTCGGGAACTCCCACAGTCCCGCGAGAAGTCCGCGGGCGGGGCGTTTGCGAAGCAGCGTGCGCGTCCCCGAGCGGATCACCAAAACGGTGCGCCTGTCGAGTTTGCGTTCGGTCTTTTTGATCCGTACCGGAAGACGCTCCGCGATCCCCTCGGAATACCCCCGGCAGAGGGTGCTGACGGGGCAGAGTTCGCACTTCGGCGGGCGGTTCGGGAGGCAGATCAGAGCCCCGAGTTCGATCAGCCCCTGCCCGAAGTCGCTCGCGGCGTCGGCGGGAACGAGGGACGATACCAGCGCGGTCAGTTTGTTTTTGACTGCGGGGGAGAGAACGTCGCCCGTCTCCGCCGTGATCCTCGCCGTCACCCGCAGTACGTTCCCGTCGACGGCGGCGACCGGTCTTCCGTAGGCGAAGGCGGCGATCGCCCCGGCGGTATAGGGACCGATCCCGGGGAGCGAGAGCAGTTCGGGTACGGTCGACGGGATCACGCCGCCGAAGCGGTCGACGATCTCGTGCGCGCACTTTTTGAGGTTGCGCGCACGGCTGTAATAACCGAGACCCTCCCACCTTTTGCAGAGCAGTTCGTCGTCGGCATCCGCAAGCGAAGAAACGTCGGGAAACGCCGCGAGAAACCGCTCGAAATAGGGCTTGACCGCCTCGACCCGCGTCTGCTGGAGCATGATCTCGGAGAGCAGCGTCCGGTAGGGGCTGACCTCCTCGCGCCAGGGGAGCCGCCGTCTGTTCTCGCGGTACCACGAGACGACAAGGTCCGGCAGTTTCGCAAGACGCGCGGGGGGAGGATCGGCGTTTCTGCGGTTTCGGTCGGACATATCACTCGATCGTGATCGACTTGATCCCCACGCGGACGCGGGGCTCGTCGCGGAATCCGGTCGGGGTCGCGGCGATCTCGTCCACCGTCTCCATCCCCTCGACCACCCGTCCGAACGCGGCGTAGGCGCCGTCGAGATGCGGGGCGTCGGCGTGCATGATGAAGAACTGGGACGACGCGGAGTTCGGGTCGTAGGCGCGCGCCATCGAGATCACGCCGCGCTTATGCTTCAGCGTGTTCTGCGGAAATCCGTTCTGCGCGAACTCGCCCTTGATCTTCTCTTTCGATCCGCCCGTGCCGTTGCCCGACGGATCGCCGCCCTGGACCATAAAGCCGGGGATGATCCGGTGGAAGGTCAGCCCGTCGTAGAAGCCCTCTTTCACGAGTTTCTCGAAATTCGCGACGGTCTTCGGCGCGTATTCGGGGAGAAGCTCGATCCTGATCTGCTTGCCGTTTTCCATTGTGATCGTGACCATTGTGATACCTCTTTTCTTTCGCTCCGCCCCCCGTCATACAGCGGGCGGCTGCGGGATATACTGAAAGTAATACGGGGAAAGGGGAAACGCGATGCCGGACGGGATCATCAAACGGTGGGGCAGACCGGCGGCTGCCGCGCTGTCGGCTCTTTTCGGACTATTGTTCCTGCGCTTTTTCGGGGGCAGAGTTCTGTCCGCCGTGCTGCCGTTTTTGTTCGCGTTCCTCGTCGCCCGCCTGACCCTCTCGCCGGCGCGTTTCCTTGCCCGGAAGACGCGGGTCCCGCTTCGGGTGTGGGCGGTGTTGCTCACGCTGCTGCTCTTCTTTTCGCTCGGATTCGGGATCTTTCTTCTCGTCCGGCGGCTGATCGTCGAGTGCGGCGAGATCCTTTCCGGGATCTTATCGGACCCGGGGCTCCCGTCGCGGATCGCCTCCGCGATCGAGTCGTTTTCGTCGTTCTTTCTCTCGCGCGTGCCGGGCGGGGCGGGCGGACCTATGCTCTCGGGCTCGGATCTTGCGGGGATGGTGAGAAACGGCTTTTCGACGCTCGTTTCGTCCTTTTCGCGTTTGCTCGGCTCGATCCTGTCGACTGTCCCGTCGATCCTCTTCGCCCTGTTCGTGTCGGTTATCGCCGCGGTGTGGTTCGCGTCCGATCCCGACGGGCTGCCCCGGCTCTCGGAAGGGATCTTGCCTCCCGCGTGGCAAAAACGGGTCGGGTCGCTCGGGCGGGGGCTCTTTCGTGGGGCGGGAACGGTCTTTTACGCCTACGGGATCCTGTTCTGTCTGACCTTTCTGATCCTGTTTTCGGGGCTTCTGCTGCTCGGCGTCCCCTACGCCCTGCTGCGGGCTCTCTGTATCGCGCTCTTCGACCTTCTGCCGGTGCTCGGCGCGGGCGGGATCCTCGTCCCGTGGGGGATCTTCGCGGTCGTTTCGGGACGGGCGGCGTTCGGCGCGTGTATCCTGTTTCTTTCGCTTCTGATCTTTACCGTGCGGCAGATCCTTGCGCCGCGGCTGATCGGGCGGGGGCTGGGGATCCATCCGCTGCTCGCGTTCTTCGCGGTCTACGCCGGGTTCAAACTCGCAGGGGCGGCGGGGGCGGCGGTCGGATTGTTTTTGTCCGCTTTCGCGAGCCGCAGGATCAAAAGGGAAAACTCAGGATAACTAATAAGGGGCTCCAATGAAGGAGCCCCTTATACGACCGACGGGAAATCACGCACGGGTGACTTTGCCGGAACGAAGGCAACGGGAGCAAACGTAAACGGTCTTGTGGGTACCGTTGACGATCGCCCGAACCTTGCGGATATTCGCCTTCCAGGTTCTGCCGGTCTTGCGATTCGAGTGGGAAACGGCGTTCCCGAACGTGATCTTCTTATCGCAATATTCACACTGAGCCATGATGTTCACCTCCATAAAACACGAACGATCGGACGCATCTATCTGATCATTTTTTCAAAAAACCATAAATCGGCGAAGCCTATTATAACACAGACAAATAAGAAATGCAAGTGTTTTTATAAAAAAATATTGCACGGGCGGCAAAACCGACGCCGAAACGGGGTCAAAGCGGGCAGAAAACGCGAAAAAACGGGGCGGTCGGCTCCGACGGCTTGATTTTTTTCAAACGGTATGCTATACTTTGAAAAGAGAACGAAAAGACCGTCGGGCGACAGCCCGGGAAGGAGAACGATATGCCTGAGGTATTACAGATCGTCGGTTCGATCCTGCTGCTCGTCGTCGGGGTGGGGATCATCCTCTACGTCCTGTTCCGGAAGAGCCCCGTGAAGAACGCGGAGCCGGAGGACGAGACCGCCGATACCACGGAGGAAAACGAGGACGAGACCGACGACATCCCCGAGGGCGAAGCCCCCGCGGAGATCGAATCGGACGACGCTCCCGAACATGACGATGATAATTGATCCCTTTTTAAAAACCCCCGGCGCGAAAAGCGCCGGGGGTTTTTTTAAAGGTTGGAGCGGAGAGAGATCGCGGCGTCGGATTCAAGGGAGATCAGGCGCTTCGCGATCGACTTCGACCGTTCGTCCGCCGCGGCGTATTGGTTGAGGTAGCGCGAGAGCGACTTGACCCCCATATTGCAGCCGTCGGTCATAAGACTTGCGATGGTCTCGTCGGAGCGGTCCATCGCGATCTCGACGTTGGTTTTGATCCACGACATGGATCTTGCCATCGGATTCGGCTTTTTCCCCTCGTCGCGGTACTCGTCGAGCAGACTCCGGACCTCGTCCCCGAGCGATTCGTGCTCCTCACGGCAACGGGTCAGCACGTCGCGGAGCGCGTCCCCTTTCACCTTGTCGAGCACCTCGTTGATGGAGTCCACCCCCATCCTGATCCCGGCGTCGCACTCGCGGAGCAGGCGGACGGTATCTTTTTCGATCATTTCGTTTTCCTCCTTCGTTTTCTTCGCAGTATTCCCGGCGGAGCGGGGGATTATACGGGAAAACGCGGGTTGCAAAGCGGGCGGCGCCGTGCTATAATAAAAGGGAAGAAAAACGAAAGGGGCGACGGGAGATGGAACAGACGGCGAAACTGATCGGGACCGCCGAGGGGCTCGCGCTCTCCGACGGCAAAAATACCGTTTGCGGCGACTTCTCCCGGCTTCTGCCCCGGATCCGGCGCGGGAATCTTTCGGGCGAGCATCTGGTGCGCGCCGTGAAACTGAAAGGCGTCGAACGACCGCTGGTGGTCGACGCGACCGCGGGGCTCGGGGAGGATTCGTTCCTGCTCGCCGCCGCCGGCTGCCGCGTTCTGCTCTATGAAAAGGATCCCGTGATCGCCGCCCTGCTCCGCGACGCGTGGGAGAGGGCGAAGCGCGACCCCGCAACGTCGGAGATCGCGGAGCGGATGACGGTGATCGAGGGGGACAGCGTCGCAGCCCTCCCGACGCTCGACCCGCCGCCCGACGTCGTTCTGCTCGATCCCATGTTCCCCGAACGCAGAAAAACGGCGCTGGTCAAAAAGAAGTTTCAACTGATCCACCAACTCGAGCGCCCCTGCGAGAACGAGCGCGAACTGCTCGACGCGGCGTTCGCCGCAAAACCCAAGCGGATCGTGATCAAGCGCCCGGCGAAGGGTCCCTGCCTTGCCGGAGTGAAGCCGTCGTATTCGCTTGACGGCAGCGCGGTGCGGTTCGACTGTATCGTTTTGTAGAGGCGTTCTTTCCTCCATATAACCGAAACCCCCTCCGCGATCCCGGCGGAGGGGGTGGTTTTTTCAAGGCGTTTTTCGTAGGGGTTTTAAGACGTAGACCGCGACGCCGCGGATCAGGATCGCGTCGTAGATCTGGTCGGGATACGCCGTTTTGTCGTCGTTTGCCGCGCGAAGCACGATTTTTCGGCGCTTGGGATCGGGCAGAAAGATCTTTAAGGTCGCCTCGTTTTCGATCAGGGCGGCGACGGTCTCCCCGGGCTCGGCGGTCGGTTGCCTGCGGATCAGAACGTAATCCCCGTCGTCGATCCCGCGTTTCACCATCGATTTTCCGCTTGCGCGGAGCCAGAAGTATTCGGCCGGATCGGAGAAGCCGGCGGGGAGGGGGAGCGACTCGCCCCTCGTCTCCTCGACCCAGACCGGCGCGCCGCAGGCGATCTCGCCCGCGACGGGCGCCGAGAGTTCCCGGCGGCGGGCGATATTCGGCGTGACGACGTGCCGCCCGTCGAGTTCGATCGTCCCGTTCTCCGCCATCCGGTGCAGGTATTTGTGGATCGTTCCGACGGCGAGCGAGAGCCCCCCGGCGATCTCCGCGATGGTCGGGGTGTAGCCGTTCTTTTCGTGGTAGCGGTCGATAAACCCGATCACGCGCTCCATCGTTTCAACGCTCAAAGTCCGCATCCGATACCTCCTATCGTGAAGGATTTTTCATTTTCATTATAGCACGGAGTCCCCGGTTTTGCAAGACGGGGGCGCATTTTTTCTTCTCCGCGCGGGGAAAACAGGGCGAATTGACCGAAACGGGGGGCGTGAACGCCGCTTTTTTTCGCAAAACGGAGAAAAACGCCGCCGTTTTCGTTTATTTTTGCAAAAACGGTTGCAAAAACTTGCAAAAGATAGTATAATACAGAAAGTCTAACCGTTCATTCTGCAAGTTGGTGGGATGAAAAATGCAAAACAGAGGAGTTTGGCATGCGTTACAGCGAAATGGACCGCGACGAATTGCTGAAGGAGCGCGAGCGTCTGTCCGGGGAATACGAAGCGTACAGGAGCCGGGGTCTGAAACTCGATCTTTCGCGCGGGAAACCGGCGGCGGATCAGCTCGATCTTTCGATGGATCTTCTGAACGCGCCCCTTGACGCGTCGGATTGCGTCGTCGACGGCTTTGACTGCCGGAACTACGGCTGTCCCTGGGGGCTGCCCTCCATGCGCCGTTTCTTCGGTGATCTGCTCGGGATCCCGGCGGATCAGATCGTCATCGGCGGGAACTCGAGTCTTGCCCTGATGTACGGGACGATCGCGCGCGGGATGCTGTTCGGTCTTGCCGATTCGCCCGCCCCGTGGGGGAGCGAGTCCGACCGCAAGTGGCTCTGCCCCGCGCCGGGTTACGACCGCCATTTCGCCGTGACCGAGAAGATGGGCTTCAAACTGATCCCCGTCGATATGACCCCCGAAGGACCCGATATGGACCGGGTCGAAGAACTGGTGAAGGATCCCGCGGTCAAGGGGATGTGGTGCGTGCCGAAATACGCAAACCCCACCGGGATCACCTACTCGGAAACCACCTGCCGCCGTCTTGCCGCGATGAAGACCGGGGCGCCCGACTTTACCGTGATGTGGGACAACGCCTACGCCGTCCACGATCTCTGCGATACGGGCGACGAACTTCCGAATATCTTCGACCTCGCCAAAGAATACGGCGCCGAGAATCGGTTTATCTGCTTTACCTCCACGTCGAAGATCACGTTCCCCGGCGCCGGCGTTTCGATGATGGCGGCGAGCCCGGCGAATCTCGAACTGGCGAAGAAGTATCTTGCCGTCGAGACCATCGGCTACGACAAACTGAATCAACTCCGCCATCTGAAGTTCTTAAAAGATACCGACGGCGTGAAAGAACAGATGAAGCGCCACAAAGCCCTGCTCAAAGGGAAGTTCCGCGTCCTCGATGAAACGCTCGAGCGCGACCTCGGCGGGCTCGGCATCGCGGAGTGGACCCATCCGAAGGGCGGCTATTTCGTCAGTCTTGATCTTTCCGACAACTGCGCCAAGCGCACCTACGAACTCGCCAAGGACGCGGGCGTGACCCTGACCCCGGCGGGCGCGACCTTCCCCTACGGAAAGGACCCCCGCGACCGCAACCTCCGGCTCGCGCCGACCTGTTGCACGATCGGGGACCTTGCGACCGCGGCTTCGATTTTGACCGTCGCGGCGCGGCTCGCGGCGATCGAACGGCTGCTCTGACAGTTTACCCTTCGGGCGACCCTGCCGTCCCCGCCGGACGGTCGGAACGAACGCCCGTACTCCTCGCTTTTCCCGCCGGGATCCCGCCCGGCGGGTTTTCCTTTTACAAAAAGTTGCGTAACGAGTGACTTTTTTCGAAAAAGGGGTTGCATATCGCGTGCTTTTGTGGTAGAATGGAGAGGAAAGAGAACGAAAAGGGGGCGGAAAGACAAAATGGGACTCGGACAAAACGTGAAAACGCGGCGCAAAGCGCTGAAAATGACGCTGGAGGACGTGGCGGCGGCGGTCGGCACGAGCAAGCAGACCATCCAGCGCTACGAGAGCGGGCAGATCGCGAACATCCCGCAGGAGAAGATCGAACGGCTGGCGGCGGCGCTCGGCACGACCCCGGCGGCGCTGGTCGGGTGGGAGGAGAGCCCGGACGCGGAGGGCAAACTGTTCCCGATCCGGGTGCGGCGGGTCCCGATGCTCGGGAAGATCGCCTGCGGCACGCCCATCTACGCCGAGGAGGAATACGGCACCTATCTTGCGGTCGACGAGAAACTGGACGTCGATTTCTGCCTTCGCGCCTGCGGGGACAGTATGATCGGCGCACGGATCAACGACGGGGATCTGGTGCTGGTGAAGAAGCAGGAGTCGGTCGACAACGGCGAGATCGCCGCGGTCGTGGTCGAGGGGGAAGCGACCCTGAAGCGGGTCTACTATTACCCCGACAAGCAAAAATTGATCCTCACGCCCGAAAACCCCCGGTACGAGCCGCTGGTCTATATCGGGGCGGAACTCGATCGCATACAGATACTCGGCAAGGCGGTTGCGTTCCAGAGTAGATTACACTGATTATACCCGTTTCGAATCAGCTCGCAGGGCGGCACGTAATCCGCGCGTACCGCGCACCCGTGGGTTGCTTTTTTGAGGAAAAAAGATGTTTGATTTTCTTGCAGCGTACTGTTACAGCGAAGAGGTGGGTGGCGTCCTTGCGCCGACCCGCGTGACGATCGCGGACGACGAGGTCCGGTTTCTGTTTGCGGGGGAAAAAGAGTGTATCGTTCGGCATCCCGGCAGGATCGAGATCACGGATCGAAAAATCGAAATTGAAACGGCGGAGTGCGTCGTGTGGCGGCGGTACGCCGAGCGGGAAGCCCGCGTTCCCGAAAACCTTCTCGTCACCGAGTATCGGATGGTCGGAAAGGATCGGCTCCGCATCAGCACGACGGGTTACTTCGAATCCGAAACCGAAGGGGAAATCAAAAACGCAAAGCCGTCGTTCGTCGCCTTCGCAAGAAGCGAAAAGAAACCGGATCGCATCTCGCTTGAGGAAGCGAAGTACCTGTTCTTCCTCTACGACGGAAACCGTTTCGGTCTTGATCGCGACACAGGATACCCGACGGCAAAAGTCCCGCGAAAACTCGAAGAAGAGTGGAAAAACGAACTGAAACAGCGATCCGGAAACGAATAAACGACGTATCGCGCGCGGGTCCTCTTTATCTCAACAAAAAACTTCGGACGACGGAATATCCGTCGTCCGAAGGTTATTCGGGAGAAAAGAATCGTCACAAAATAAAGTCGCGGATCAGTTTGACCTGCTTCTTGACCGATTCCGGCGAGGTGCCGCCCTCGCTGGTGCGGCGGGTCACGCAGCGGTCGAGGTCGATCGCGTCGTAGATCCCCTCGTCGAAGAGGTCGGAATACTCGCGGTAGACGTTCAGCGGCAGCGTCTCGAGTTCGCAGCCGTCCGCAATGCACCGGGCGACCAGCTGCCCCGTGATCTTGTACGCCGTGCGGAACGCCATACCCTTCGCCGTGAGATAATCGGCGCAGTCGGTCGCGTTGATGAATCCCTTGGCGGCGGCGGCGCGCATATTGTCCTTCCGTACCTTCGCCGTTTTCAGCATCGGCGGGAAGATCGAGAGGCACTTCGAGAGGGTGTCCAAAGCGTCGAAGATCGCCTCTTTATCCTCCTGCATATCCTTGTTGTACGCGAGCGGCAGCCCCTTCATGATCGTCAGCAGCGCGATCAGGTCGCCGTACGCCCGCCCGGTCTTGCCGCGGATAAGTTCCGCCATATCGGGATTCTTCTTCTGCGGCATAATGCTGGAGCCGGTGCTGTACGCGTCGTCGAGTTCCAGGAACTTGAATTCCCACGACGAGAACAGAACGACCTCCTCCGAAAACCGGGAGAGATGCATCATCGAGATCGCACTCGCGGAGGCGAGTTCGATCGCGAAATCGCGGTCGGAAACGCCGTCCAGACTGTTGGCGGTCACGCCGTCCATACCGAGTTTTTTGGCGACCGCCCCCCGATCGGTCGGGTAGGTGGTCCCGGCGAGCGCGCAGGACCCGAGCGGAGAGACGTTCATCCGGGTCATGGCGTCGATAAAGCGCTCCATATCCCGCTGGAACATCATGGCGTACGCCATCAGATAATGCCCGTAGGTGACGGGCTGCGCCCTTTGCAGATGGGTATAACCCGGCATCACGGTATCGGCGTGTTCCTCCGCGAGATCGGCAAGCGTCGAGAGCAGGGTCTTCAACTGATCGAGGATCTCCATCCCCCGGGAGCGCAGATGCAGCCGCACGTCGAGCGCGACCTGATCGTTCCGGCTCCGCGCGGTGTGCAGCCGCCGTCCGACGTCTCCGAGCCGTTTGGTGAGTTCCGCCTCGACGAACATATGCACGTCCTCGCCGCCCGCCGAGAAATCGAGCCGCCCCTCTTTCAGGTCGGCAAGGATCTCGCCCAGCCCGTCGATCAGGGAAGCCGCGTCTTCGCGCGAAATGATCCCCTGCTGTCCGAGCATGGCGGCGTGCGCCATCGAGCCGCGGATATCGGCTTCGTACATCCGGCTGTCCACGGAAAGCGACGAGTTGAAATCGTCGGCGGCGGCGTCGAGTTCGCCCGTGAAGCGTCCCGCCCACATTTTGTCTGCCATAGTATTCTCTCTTTCTGAACGTCCCTTGTCAGTCTGCCGGCAGCCCGGTCGCGTCGAAGGTGACCTTATCCATCAAATAATCCCGCGCCTTTTTCGCCGCGACCTCCGCGTAGATCTCCTCAAGCGAATGCTCCGCGAGGACGCTCTCCGGGGTGGCGTCTTTGTCCTGCTTGGATCCGTTCTGCGATTCGACCTCCGCTATGACCCAATCCTTGACCTCGTCCTCCGAGACCGTGATCCCCTCGATCTGCGCGATCGCGTTCAGGACCAGCATCTGTTTCACGACCTTCGCGGAGGCGACGGTCTGGTAGGTCTCCCAATCGGCGTCGAAGCGGAGACTGTAGTAGTCGCGGGCGGCGGAATCCGCCGAGTCGTAGTAGACGATCCCGTACTGCATATAGTAATAGAAGTTCGCCTGCTGATAGTAGCCCATTACGGTATCGTTCATGATATTCTCGAGCCGCTTGATCTCCCCCTCGGGGAACTTGCCCGTGAAACTGACCGTCGCAAGCAGTTTGTCCATCAGGCAGCTGAACTTGCGCGATTCGAGAGACGCGGCTTTGCCTTCGCGCATCCAATCTTTCAGAGCGAGTTTGAACTCGGACACGGGATCGTCGGTTTCCGGGGTGAAGTTGTTGATGTTGCGGGCGAATTCGGGGGTCAGTTCGGGGACGGTGTAGGTGCCGTCGAAGATCCCCTCGATCACGACGTCGAACTTCGCCGCTTTGCCGGCGAGGTCGGCGTTCTTGTAATCCGCGGGGAAGGTGACGTTGACGACCTTCGGGCTCTCCCACGAAGTTTGGTTCGGGATCACGCCGATCAGCTGGGTCTCGAAGGTGTCGATGAAAGAGCCCGAGCCGATCTTAAGAGCGGAGGCGCGGTCGGCGTCGGCGTTGCTGCCGCCCTCGAACGCGACCCCGTCGATATAGCCCGTGTAGCGGATATAGACGGTGTCCCCGTCCTTCACGGCTTGATCGGTCGTCAGGTTCGGGGTGCGGTAGGACGGGAGCAGATGGTCGTTCAGATATTCGTCGACCTCCGCGTCGGTGACGTCGAGCGCGACGGTGAGATCCGCGTAGTCCTCCCGGCTGATCGAGAGGTACGCCGAGAGATCGGCGTGATAGTAGTCGAACGCGGCGTCCGCCGTGGATTCAAGGTCGAAATTCGCCTTTTTCTTTTTCCCGCACGCCGCAAATACGGAGAGGGAAAGAGCGAGAAGCAGGACGAGGGCAACGATTCGTTTCATTATGAGGATCTCCTTCTGTCGGTTTTGATCAGTTTGCCGTGACGTTTTCGATCGGGAGTTCGCCGTATTCGTACACGGCGAGGGAGAGCAGGATCCGGCGCGCTTTCTCCACGGCGCAGGACGAATAGACCTCCTCGAGCGAGAAGTGATCGAGGACAGCCGCGGCGTCGACCTCGTTGCTTTCCGCCTGTTCTCTTACCCACTCCTTGGCGTCCTCCTCCGAGATCACGACCCCGTAAAGGCGCGCGACCGAGTTCAGGATCAGGTTGTCCTTCACCATATCCTCCGCCTGTTCGTGCATAAACGCTCTCCAGTCGGCGTCCGCCCCCAGACCGAAGAACCAGCGTCCGGCGTCGTCCAGGTCCTCGAAATACGAGGAGCCGTAGTAGATCGCCGCCATATAGTTGTAATACTCGTAGTAATAATCGATCATCTCCAGCCAGCGCCCCTCGTACAGTTCCGTTTCGCCCGCGGGGAGCGTTTCACCGAAGGCGACCGAGTCGCGCAGGGTCTTCAGCGTACGGGTGATCTTGTGCGATTCGAGGTCCGCGACCGCGCTTTCGCGCATCTGCTTCAGGACGTCGGCGCGGTAGGCGGCGATCACGTCGGTTTCCTCCGTCTCGAACTGAAGTTTGTTTTTGATGAAGTCCTCGGTCAGTTCGGGGATCGTGTAGGTGCCGTCGAAGACCCCGGCGATCGCGACGTCGAAGCGGGTCTCTTTGCCCGCGAGGTCGGTGTTGCGGTATTCGGCGGGGAAGGCGACGGTGATGGTGTGAAGGTTATCTTTCGAGGTATCCTGCGGGATCACGCCGATCAACTGCTCTTCAAACGTGCCGACGAAACTGCCGGACCCGATCACCAGTTCGTAGGGGTCCTCTTCCGCCATATTGCTCCCGCCGGAGAAGGCGTAATCGTCGACGTACCCGACGTACCGGATCTTGACCGTGTCGCCGTCCAGCACAGCCCGGTCGGTCACCGTGCCGTCTCCGTCGACGATCCCCTCGATCACCACTTTGAAGCGGGCTTCTTTTCCGGCGATCCGTTCGTCCTCATAGTCGGCGGGGATGGTGACGTTGACGGTCAGCGGCGACTCGCTTGAGGTATCCGCGGGGACGTTTCCGATCAAGGCGGCGTCAAACCCCGGGAAGGGCAGATCACTCTCCCCGATCTTCAGCGCGTGGGGCTCGTCGTCGTCCCGGTTGTTCCCGCCGTCGAAGGGGAAGTCGTCGACGTAGCCGGTGTACCAGAGGTAGATCTTGTCCCCGTCCTTCACGGCTTGATCGGTCGTCATATTCGGGGTGCGGTAGGACGGCAGGAGAAAATCGTTCAGATAATCGTCCACGTCGTTCTCGCCCAGATCGAGCGCGACCCGGACGCCGTCGAAGTCCGACTCGGCGAGCGTCAGGTAAGCGGACAGATCGGCGCGGTAATAGTCGAAGGTCGGATCCGCCGTCGAGACCAGATCGAAATCGCCCGTGGCGTCCCCGTCGGTCGAAACCGCCGTGGTCTCTTCGGTCTTATTCTTGTCCTTGCCGCAGGAGACAAGGAGGGACGCCGCAACCGAAAGAAGCAGGGCGGCGGCAAGAAGACGTTTCCATACGTTCATTTTTTCGGTCTCTTTTCGTTCGGATTCTCCCGCCGGGCGCGCCCGCAGGAGTGGAGTGACAAAGAGTAAAGACAGTATAAGTATAGATGACGCCGCGTGAAAAGTCAAGCGAAAAGTTGTGAACAATCATAACGGGCGGGATTTCCCGTCGAAGTCTGACGGAGACTTCCCGCCCCTTTTTTCGAAAAAAACTTGCAATCAAATCCGACCTTTGCTATAATGTTGTAGAGAAACGTATCTACGCACGACGGGAGACCGGAAGAAGGAATACCATGTCACAGCTTGCAAACGCCCCCGAAGGGGAGACATTTTCGTATATCGAACGCAACGTAAAAACGCTGCTCGCCGCGCTTGCGGGGACCGCGAAGGAGGCGGGTCTGCCGACGCCCCGTCTGATCCCCGTGACCAAAAGCGCCTCGCCCGACGAGTTCCTCGCCCTGATGCGGGCGTACCCCGGCGCGGCGGCGGAGAACCGGGTGCAGGCGTGGAAGGAGCGCTGCGCTCTGCTTTCCGAGGCGGGTCTTCCCGATCCCGAATGGCACCTGATCGGCTCCCTGCAGCTGAACAAGGTCAAGTACGTGGTCGGCAAGGTCGCCCTGATCCAGTCGGCGGACAGCGAGAAACTGATCAAAGAGATCGGACGGATCGCGGAGGCGCGGGGCGTGCGGCAGGATATTTTGATCGAGATCAACAGCGGGCGAGAACCCGACAAGGGCGGCGCGCTGCCCGAAGACGCCGACAAGCTCGCGGAGTTTGCGCGGACCGTCCCCGGCGTGCGCCTGTGCGGGCTGATGACCATGGGACCGGTCTCGCCGGAGCCGGACGCCTGCCGCCCCTATTTCGCCCTGACGCGGGAACTGTTCGACCGGTTTGCCGCCGGGGGGCTCTTTGAAACCGATTCTCCGATCCTCTCGATGGGGATGAGCGACAGTTATCTGCCCGCCGTCCGGGAGGGCGCCACGATGGTCCGGGTGGGACGGGCGCTGTTCCGGCGCGACTGACAGCCGAAACGAAAAACCGATAAAGGAAGGACGAGCCATGAGCTTCTTCAGAAAAGCGAAAAACGATCCGAAGGACGGATACGCGGGATACTACGACGCGCCCGCCGTGACCCCGGTGCAGACGTCTCAGCCGTCGGCGGTCGATATCCCCGAAAAGGCGCCCGGGACCACCCTCAATCTGGGCGGGAACAATATGGAACTCAAGGTGATCTATCCGACCGTCTTCGGAGACGTGTCGGAGATCGCGGATCACCTGATCTCCGGTCGGACGGTTTTTCTCAATCTGGAGAAGACCGATCGGGAGGTCAGCCGCCGGGTCATGGACTTTGTCAGCGGGGTCGCCTACTGCATCGGCGGGAATATCCGCAGAGTGGCGGCGTCCACCTTTATCGTGTCCCCCAAATCGGTCGACGTTTCCGAGACCGGAGAGGAGACCGCGCCGGAGGATCCGGAGCTT
Organism: uncultured Ruminococcus sp.; assembly: GCA_902779285.1. Lineage (GTDB taxonomy): Bacteria > Bacillota > Clostridia > Oscillospirales > CAG-272 > UBA1740. The sequence continues at coordinate 50,134 of CACZAZ010000006.1, read as the reverse complement.
TCGTAAGATGCATACCGTCGCGATCCTGTTCGCCCGGACGGTGCTCGTCGCGCTCGGGGCGATCGAACTTTGTATGCTGCTGCGGGCGATCCTCTCGTTTTTCGGAGATCCCGAGAGCGTTCTTCTGTCGTTCTGCTACGCCGTGACCGAGCCGGTCATCATGCCGTTCCGGGTGATGCTCTCCCGCTTCGAGTCGCTGGATACGCTCCCGCTCGACATCCCGTTCCTTCTGACCTACGTTGTGCTTGCGCTCGTCGGCGGACTTTTGCCGGCGGTTACTTAAAAGACAAAACAGAGAGGGGGTTTGGCGCCGTATGAAGTCAAAATGGTCCAAGCGCCTGCTTTCGCTCGGCGCCGTCGTACTCGGCGTCCTTGCCGATTATTTCACGAAACTGATCGCCGTTTCCCGATTGAAAGGGGAGGATCCGGTCCCGCTCATCCGGGGGATCCTCCGCTTTTCCTACGTGGAGAATCCCGGCGCCGCCTGGGGGATGCTCGCAAACCACCGCTGGGTGTTCATGGTCTTCTCGGTCCTGGCGATCGCCGCCATCGCGGTCTACCTGATCCGGCGCGATCCGCCGATCCTGCTCTGCGTATCGCTCTCGCTCATCCTGTCGGGCGGGATCGGGAATATGATCGACCGCACCTTCCGGGGGGCAGTCGTCGATTTCATCGAGTTCTATCTTTTCGAGTTCCCGGTCTTCAACGTGGCGGATTGCCTCGTCGTGATCGGATCGGGGCTGCTGATCGTCTGGCTGATCGTCGACACGGTGCGTGAAAAGAAAAAAGCGAAGCAGACCGGGGAAGTCGACGGCGGGGAGGACGAAAAATGATCCGCCGCGCGGAGGACGGCGCTTCGGGGATGCGGCTGGACGCGTATCTTGCGCGGGGGGACGAAGGACTCCCCGCGATCTCCCGTTCCGCCGCGGCGAAACTGATCGCGGAGGGAAACGTCACCCTGAACGGGAGACCCGCCGACAAAAACGACCGGCTGGCGCCGGGGGATCTGATCGAGATCACCCTGCCCGATCCCGAGCCCGTCGACGCTCTGCCCGAGGATATCCCCCTCGATATCGTCTACGAAGATCGCGACCTGATCGTGATCAACAAACCGTCGGGGATGGTGGTCCACCCCGCGCCGGGCAACCCGTCGGGGACGCTTGTGAACGCCCTGCTCTACCATTGCCGGGGCGAATTGTCGGGCATCAACGGGGCGCTCCGTCCCGGGATCGTCCACCGGATCGACAAGCAGACCAGCGGGCTGCTCGTCGCGGCGAAAAACGACGAGACCCACCGCAAACTGGCGGCGCAACTGGAGGGACACCGCATCACCCGCGAATACCACGCGCTGGTGCAGGGCGGCTTTGCAAACGATACGGGGACGATCGATCTTCCCATCGGGCGGAATCCCGTTGACCGCAAAAAGATGGCGGTGATCCGGGACGGGCATACGTCGCGTCCCGCCGTCACGCACTATACCGTCAAGGAACGCTTCGGGGACGTGACCTATCTGGTTTTGCGGCTCGAGACCGGGCGGACGCACCAGATCCGCGTGCATCTGTCGTCGATCGGGCATCCGCTGCTCGGAGATACCGTCTACGGCGGCGGCAGGACCGCGTTCGAGCGCAAACACGAAAAACTGCTCGACGGGCAATGTCTGCACGCCGCCCGTCTGACTTTTACCCACCCCCGGACGGGGGAGGAGATGACCTTTACCTGCCCGCTCCCGCCAGATTTCGAGGCGCTTCTCGGCGTCCTTCGCCGGGAGAGGGGCGGGGAGACCGACGGCGGGGGGATACTATGACGGTACTCAGCGTTTCGGGACTGACGCTCTCCTTCGGCGCGACGCCGATTTTAGAGAACGTCACGTTCGGGATCAACGAAGGTGAACACGTGGGGGTCATCGGCGTCAACGGCGCCGGTAAGACCTCTCTTTTCCGTATACTCACCGGGGAATACGTCCCCGACCGGGGGAGCGTCACGCTGCTGCGCGGCAGAACGATCGGGATGCTCGCCCAGAACACCGATCTTTCCCCGCTCGGGGAGGTGACGGTCCTCGACTATATGATCGCCGGATTCCCGCACCTGATCGAGATGGAGAACGAGATCGCGCAGATCGAATCCGAGATCGGAAAACTCGATCCCGCGGCGGCTGTTTCGGCGGGCGCGCGGCTCGAACGCCTGCACGGGAAATACGCGTCCGAGGGCGGTCTGGAGTACCGCGCCCGCTGCCGCAGCACGCTTTTGCGGCTCGGGTTTTCGGAGGAGCAGATCGCGGCGAAGGTGCCGACCCTCTCCGGGGGACAGCACACCCGGATCGCGCTCGCCCGCCTGCTCGCGCAGGAGCCCGACGTGCTTCTGCTCGACGAGCCGACCAACCACCTTGATATCTCTGCCCTGACCTGGCTCGAGGAGTTCCTGTCGAATTATCCGAAAACGGTGATGGTGATCTCCCACGACCGCTATTTTCTCGACCGCACCACGACGAGAACGCTGCTGGTCGACCACCGCCGCGCGACCCTCTACCACGGGGGCTACACGCAGGCGAAGGAGCAGCAGGCAAAGGACGCCGAGTCGCTCGAACACCGCTACCGCGAACAGCAGAAGGAGATCGCCCGGATCCGCGCCAACATCGACTTTCAGAGGCGGTGCGGACAGGAGCACAACTTCGTCACCATCCGCGCCAAGGAAAAACAGCTCGAACGGATGGAGAAGATCGAACGCGCTCCGAAGGCGGGGCGGGACGTCCGGATGGCGTTCTCGTCCGACGGCGGGATCGCAAACGACGTTCTTTCGGTCAAGGGCTTGTCCTTTTCCTATACCGGCACGCCCCTGCTCACGAACCTCTCCTTTTCGGTCAAGCGCGGGGAGCGGGTGCTGATCCTCGGGGACAACGGATGCGGGAAGTCCACGCTTTTAAAACTGATCCGGGGGGGTCTTGTCCCGAAAAGCGGCAGGATCACCTTCGGGGAGAGGGTCACCTACGGCTTCTACGACCAGGAGAACCGCGACCTCACGGATACCAACACCGTCTTTGACGAACTGCGCGCCGCCTATCCCCAAAAGACCGACGGCGAGATCCGTTCCACCCTCGCGCTCTTCCTTTTTTCGGGGGAGGACGTGTTCAAATCGGTCGCGAATCTCTCGGGGGGCGAACGGGCGCGGCTCACGCTCGCCAAACTGATGCTGAAACCGGTCGGGCTCCTGATCCTCGACGAGCCGACCAACCACCTCGATATCGGGTCCCGCGAGGCGCTCGAAACCGCTGTGGCGGCGTTTGACGGGACGGTGATCGCCGTGTCGCACGACCGCTACTTTATCGACCGGGTCGCCACCCGGATCGTCGAGATCGACCGCGCCGCCGCCGGCGGGATCTCCGAATACCCGGTCGCGGACGCGGAATCGGCGTATAAGGAATATCTGCGGCTGCGCGAAGCGGGGAAGGAGGACGCCGGGACCGACCCGACCCCCGCTCCGGTCAGCCGGCAGAAAGAGATCTTCGAAGCCAACCGCCGCGCCGCCGCCGAAGCGAGATCGCAGGCGAAGAAAAAAGAGAGGGCGGAGAAGCGGATCCCCGAGATCGAAAAAGAACTTGCCGACCTTGAAACCGAACTCTACACGACCGCCGCTCAAGACTACGTCCGGGCGAGCGAGATCGAGGAGAAGAAAGCCGCGCTCGAGGAGGAGTTGCTCGCCCTTTACGAACTGACTATGTGACGTCGGGCGAGGGCTGGATCGAGATCCCGTTGTAAACCGAGTCGAAGCAGCCGTCCCCGCCCTCCGCGATCCCCCGCACGCCCGAGACGTGGAGGAACCGGACGAAATCGTAGTCGTATTCGTCGAGCCGCTTGCCGTAGACGTCGAGCGACTGCGCCGCGACCAGGGGCGTGCCGTCCTGATCGCGTCCGACGAAGAGCATCGAGTGGAAGTACCCCTCGCCGTCCCGCCCGATCTGCAGAACGTCCCCGGGTTCAAGCCGATTCTCCCCGACCTCCTCCCCGAAGGGACCGAGCCCCCGGTTTTCGGTCAGGAACCGGTAGAAAAAATCCACCCCCGTCCACGACGCGGTCCGCTCGTTCTGGGTGACGTAGTACCAGCCGAAGACCGGCGTGAAGTTCATTTGGCAGGACCCCGCGTAGAGCGCCTGCGACACGAAATTGGTGCAGTTTCCCCCGATCCCGGTAAAATCGTAAAAGACCGGATTCCGCATCTTCGCCCAGCGCTCGGCGTATCTTACCGCGTGCTCCCGGCGGTAGGGACGGACAACGAACATCTGTTCCTTCCTCCTGTCGAAAAACTTTGTAAAATCTCGGCGCAACCCCTTGCATTTGACTATGATTTAATGTATAATAAGTTCATATTTTTTCCGGGGCTCCCGAAACAAGGATATGCGGCGGAAACCGCTCGGGTTCCGTCGGCGTCCCGTTCCGCCCCGAGATCAAAAAAATACCGGAGGATCAAACCAATGCAAAACAACGTCCGCCCCGAAAGCATGAAACGGATCAACACCCCCGAACTCGCCAAAGCGTTCATTGACGAACAGGTCGCCGCGCTCAAAAAACAGATCGGGGACGGCAAGTGCCTGCTCGCTCTGTCGGGCGGCGTCGATTCTTCGGTCTGCGCCGCGCTTCTGATCCGTGCGATCGGCAAGAACCTGGTCTGCGTCCACGTCAACCACGGTCTGCTCCGCAAGGGAGAGCCCGAACAGGTGATCCGCGTTTTCCGCGATCAGCTGAACGCCAACCTCGTCTACGTCGACGCCGTCGACCGCTTCCTCGATAAGCTGGCGGGCGTCAGCGATCCCGAACAGAAGCGCAAGATCATCGGCGCCGAGTTCATCCGCGTCTTCGAGGAAGAGGCGAGAAAGCAGGAGGGGATCAAGTTTCTGGGACAAGGCACCATCTACCCCGACATCCTCGAGAGCGTCGGCGTGAAGGCGCACCACAACGTCGGCGGTCTTCCCGACGATCTGCAGTTCGAGTTGGTCGAGCCGGTCAAGTTCCTCTACAAGGACGAGGTCCGCTGCGTCGGCCGTGAACTCGGTCTTCCCGACGGGATGGTCAACCGTCAGCCGTTCCCGGGTCCCGGACTCGGCGTGCGCTGCACCGGCGCCATCACCCGCGACCGTCTCGAAGCGGTGCGCGAATCCGACGCCATCCTCCGCGAGGAGTTCGAGAAGAACGGGCTCGCCGGCAAGGTGTGGCAGTACTTCACCACCGTTCCCGACTACCGCTCCACCGGTATCGTGGACAACAAGCGCACCTGGGCTTGGCCGGTCATCATCCGTGCGGTGAACTCGGTCGACGCCACCAGCGCCACGATCGAGGAGATCCCCTATCCGCTACTCAAGCACATCGTCGACCGGATCCTCGCGGAGGTCAAGGGCGTCAACCGCGTCCTGTACGACCTGTCCCCGAAACCCGTCGCCACGATCGAGTGGGAGTAAGCAAAACGCAGCGCGTTTTGCAGTTATGATCGCCTGACGGCGAGTTTAGAGTTATGATGCGCTGCGCGCAGTTATGAGTGCCTGACGGCACGTTGGAAGTAACCGGCGATCATATCATAACGTTCGGCGCAAGCAGGACTCATAACTGAAAACTTGGTTTTGAGGGGACAATGAACGATAGCGTTTTGCGAGTCAAATCCAAAGACTTTGCCAAAAGCATTGTCTTTCTTTGTCGAAAACTTAAAGAGGAACGGGTCGAATCCGTCCTGCTCAATCAGTTGCTTCGCGCCGGTACCTCTGTTGGCGCAAACCTTCACGAAGCGCAATATGCGCAGGGAACGAAAGACTTTGTTTCAAAGCTTGAAATTGCGCTGAAAGAATGCAATGAGAGCGAGTATTGGCTCGAATTGTTGAAAGAAACCGATTGCATCAAAGAAGAGGTCTTTGACGAGTTTCAAAAGAGTTGTATCGAGCTGCGCAGAATGTTGGTATCGTCGGTAAAAACTCTTAAAACGAACACCTTGTAAACCTTTAATCGTCAAGGCGGCGGGGATTTCTCCCCGCCGCCTTTTTGTTTTTAACCATAATTAGTTTGCAGTATCGAATATATAACATTCGGCGACAGCCGAATTCATAACGTTTGGCGTAAGCCAAACTCATAACTTTTGCCGTCCGAAAAACGGAAGGCAAAACCATAACGACCCCGACGGGGGTCTCATAACTCGCGCTTCGTTCCCCGCCGACGCTTTTTTCGTCGGGGGGTTGGCAATCTCCGCTTGATGTGATATAATAAAGGAAAAACGAACGATGGAGGCAGAGACAATGGAAAAGTTCAAGGATCTTCCGTATCAGAGACCCGACGTTCCGGCGCTGAAAAAGAGTCTTGCGAAAGAGATCGGCAACCTGAAGGCGGCAAAGGATTTTGACGCCGCCGACGCGGCGTTTCGCGGCTTTGAAAAACTCGTCGAAGGGTTTGAAACGCAGTATACGATCGCCAGCGTCCGCAACACGATGAATATGAAGGACGAGTTCTACGACGGGGAAATCAAGTTTTTCAACCGCGAGAGCGCGAAACTGATGCTGACGATGAAAAAAGCGATGAAGGCGGTTTTGGCAAGCCCCTTCCGCCCCTCGTTCGAGGAAAAGTACGGCGAGCATCTTTTCAAGGATTTCGAGGTTCAGATGAAACTCGTGAAGCCGTCGATCATTCTGCCCTCGATCCGCGAGGAGACGCTCAAAACGGCGTACTCGAAGACGGCGGCGACCTGTTCGGTCGAGTTCATGGGCGAGAAGTGCAATTTCTACGGTCTGCTCCGGCATATGCAGTCGACCGACCGCGCCGAGCGGAAGGCGGCTTTTGAAGAGTGGGCGAAACTCTACGAGGGAATCTCGGACAAACTGGACGAGCAGTACGACAAACTGGTGAAACTCCGCTGCAAGATCGCGAAACGGCTGGGGTTTGCGAGTTATATCGGCTATATCTACCCGGAGAGAGGGCGTTACGACTACGACGCCGCGCGGGTCGCCGCCTTCCGCGAGGCGGTGCGGACCTATATCACCCCCCTCTGCGACAAACTCTACCGCGAGCAGGCGGAGCGGCTCGGGCTCGAGCGGCTCGAATGGTACGACGAGGCGCTCTGCTTTGCCGACGGCAACGCGAAACCGATCGGAACGCCGGAGGAACTGACCGAGAAGGCGCGTCGGATGTACGGGGAAATGTCCCCCGAGACCGGCGAGTTCTTCAACTTTATGACCGAACACGAACTGCTCGACCTCGTCACGCGCGAGAACAAGCACCTCGGCGGGTATATGACCCTCCTTGCCGACTACAAGGCGCCCTTCATTTTCTCCAATTTCAACGGGACGTCGGAAGATATCGGCGTGCTGACTCACGAGGCGGGACACGCCTTCGAGGGCTATTACGCTTCGCGCCGTCTGCCGCTCGTGCAGCAGACCGGATCGACCAGCGAGATCAACGAGATCCACTCGATGACGATGGAGTTCTTCGCCTATCCGTGGATGGAACTGTTCTGCGGCGAGATGGCGGACCGCTATCGCTACGCCCACTTTACCGACGCCCTGAAAACCGTCCCTTACCTCGTCTCGGTCGACGAGTTCCAGCACCGGGTGTTCGAGAACCCCGCCGCGACCGCCGCCGAACGCCGGACGTTCTGGCGCGAGATCGAACGGAAGTATATGCCCTGGCGCAACTACGACGGCAACGCCTTCCTTGAGGGCGGCGGCTTCTGGATGCAGAAACAGCATATCTTCCTCTATCCCTTCTACTATATCGACTACGCGATGGCGCAGCTCGACGCCTTCGCCCTCTATCGCAAGCAGGTCGCGGGCGGCGACGCCTGGGGCGACTACCTCGCGCTCTGCGGAATGGGCGGGAAGTACGGCTATTTCGAGACGCTCGAACGCGCGGGGCTCCCGAATCCGCTCGATCCCGAAACCGTGAAAGGGATCGCCGCGTTCGTCGAAGAACAGAGCGATGTGCTGAAAGCGAAACTCGACAAGTGACCGATCGCGCGGGCGTCGGCGGGAGATCCCCCGCCGACGCTTTTTTTGCTTGCAAAACCGGCGCCGATATGTTATACTGTTCTTGCCGCCCACGCCCGGCGGACGAAACCGAAAGGATGTGGTCTTTATGAAATTGAACCGTGTACGGAGGGCGCACGAACTCTGACCCTCCAAAAAACGAAGGAGGATCATCAAATGATCAAATTGGTGGAAATCACCGAAGAAAACCAGTTCGCCGTCAGGCGCCTGACGCTTGACGAAGAGCAGAAAACCTACCTGGACAGTCCGCTCGGTATCCTTGCGAGAGGGTACGTTTACCGCGACTGCCGCCCCCGCGTTTACGGGATCGACTGCGACGGAAAACTCGTCGGCGTCGCCCTCGTCAAAGATCTCGACGAGGAGCCTGCCTGCTACGATCTGCAGCAGTTCATGATCGACCTGCCCGAACAGGGAAAGGGATACGGCACCGAAGCCCTGCGCCTGATCCTTGCCGAACTCGGGCGCGAGCGCAAGTACGACTGCGTCGAGGTCTGCGTCAAGCGCGAGGACGCTCCTGCGCTCCGCGTCTACGAAAAGGTCGGCTTCGTCGATACGGGATACGTCGACGAGGACGCGCCGGACAGTCTCAATCTGATCTATCGGTTCCGGTGATCAAAAAAACGTCGCCCCCGGCTTGCCGGGGGCGATATTTGTTTGAGGGCAGAAAAGAGGGGTTTTCGGGGTTCGGGGATTATTCCTTGATAAACCGCACGACCTCGCCCATCACGGCGTCGTCCTGTGCGGTCATCTTCGACGCGGGTTTGTCGGCGAAAAACGCCTGCTTTTCTTCGAGCGTTTGCAGTTTGCCTTCCGCGACGAGCCGGTTGAAGGTCCCGAAAGATTCCTGCATAAAGGCGAGCGCCTCGGCGGTGTAGGTCGGGTTGTGCTTCTTGTTCTGCTCGACGAGGAACTCCAGCCGGTCGTTGCCGAGCGTCTGCGCCAGCCCCGCGCCGATCGAGTACGGGACCGTCGGATCGTCCGTCGACGCGATGAAGAGCAGACGGTCGGTCGTCTTTTTCAGGTATTCGGCGTTGTCGGCGCGCGCGAATTCGGGATCGTTCTTTCGTTCGACCCGCTCGACGAGATAGTGGATCAGCCGATTCTTGATGAAATGCCCGAGCATCTGTCTGGAATAGAGGAAGCCCGAGATGATCACGCCCCGCCGGATCTTATCGAGTACGCGGATCACGTTCAGCGCCGTGTAGCCGCCGAGCGAGTGACCGACGACCGAGAGTTCCTCCGCGGGTTTCAGGCAGTCGAGCAGTTCGATCACGTCCCGCGTCGGGCGGTTGACCGAGAGCATACCGTCGCCTCCGGACCTGTCGCAGCCGGTGTAGTCGAGCGTCAGGACCCGCAGCCCGTTTCGGCACAAATACTCGATCTCGGCAAGATACGCCGTGTGTCCCACCCCCAGCCCGTGGCAGAAGACGACCAGCTTTTCGGGATCGCAGTTTTCATAGCGGTACAGGAAGTACGCGACCGAGACCCCGGCGGTGTTGACGAAGGAGCCCTCCTCAACGGTGAGCCCCGGAAAGTCGGACGCCGAAAGATACGGCGTGTAGCCGTCCTTATCGTAGCGGCAGAGCAGTTGTTCACGGTATTTCCGTGCGATCAGTCCCATTTTTCGATCCTCCCGGTCGGTTGTGTTTTCAGTATATCATAAAAAAGAAAAGAATGCAAGAACGCACGGGAAGCCCGCGGCGGGTTTTCAAAAAAATATTCGTTTTTTTCTTGACAAACGCAATACTTCGTGATATGATGTATTCCACGAGGGGAGGTATGGTATGGATAATCAGCTGAAACGCGGATTGCTCGACGTGTGCGTGCTTGCCGCGATCCGGGACGGAGAATCCTACGGCTATCGGATCATCAAAGAGATGAAACCCTATCTCGAAATGTCGGAATCCACCCTCTACACCATTCTGAAACGCCTGGAAGGGGCGGGGATGCTGACGGTCAGGACCGCCGAACACGACGGGCGGCTCCGAAAGTATTATAGGATCACCGACCGGGGGCGGGTACGGCTCGCGGAGTTTCAAGAGGAATGGAAAGAGATCATGACGGTTTACCGTTTCGTTGTCAGGGAGGGAAACAAACAATGACAAAAAAAGAGTTTCTTTCCGCGCTCTCGCGGGGGTTGTCGAAACTGCCGCGGAAGGAGCGCGAGGAGAGAGTGAACTTCTACGCCGAGATGATCGACGACAGGATCGAGGAGGGGATGCCCGAGCCCGACGCCGTCGCGAGCGTGGGAACGGTCGAGGGGACGGTCTCGCAGATCCTTGCGGAGCGCCCCGCCGTCGCAGAGGAACCCCCGCGAAAGAGCGGCGGCGGACGGGTCGGCGTGATCCTCTTGCTGTTGCTCGGATTCCCGATCTGGTTCCCGATCCTGCTCACGTTCTTTATCACCGTCGCGTCGCTGCTCTTCTCGCTCTTCGTGACGCTCTGGGCGGTCGAGATATCGTTTGCGGCGGGGGCGGTCGGCGGGGTCGGCACGTTCTTCGTTTTGCTCGCGACGGGTCAGGCGGCGGCGGCGTTCTTCACGCTGGGCGGGGCTCTCGTATCGGGCGGGCTCGCGATCCTTTTGCTCTTCGGAGCGATTGCGGCGACGAAGGCGCTTTGGCGCGGGATCTCGGCGGTATGCCGAATGATCGCAGGTCTTTTCAGGCGGAAGGAGAAAAACAATGACTAAACCAAGACCTACACGCCCGAGGGCGCGCTCTCGTCGGTCGGGATCTCGGTCCGCACCTCCGACGTTGATTTCTATCCCGCCGAGGACGGGGTTTTACGCGTCGAGTGCTGCGAGACCGAAAAGCAGCCGCACGAAGTGTCGCTCTCCGACGGGAAACTGACCGTTTCGGCGGTCGATCAGCGGAAGTGGTACGAAAAGATCCGGGTGTTCTCCAAGAGCCCGAAGGTGAAGATCTACCTTCCCGCGGGTGAATACGAAGCCCTCAAACTTGAGACCGACACGGGGGACGTCGTTTTCCACGGGACGTACTCGTTTCTGAAACTCGACGTCGAGACCGATACGGGCGACGTGGAACTCGGCGGAACCTTCGCGACCTCCGTTCGGATCAAGACCGATACCGGGGACGTGACGGCGACGCCTCTGACGGCGGGCAACGTCGGGATCCGGACCAATACCGGCAAGGTGATCCTCGACGTCGCGCGTTGCGCAGATCTTTCGGTCGAGACCGACACGGGAAAAGTGAAACTGACCGACGTATCGTGCGCCGCGCTCACGGTCGAGACCGATACGGGCGACGTGATCTTGAAGAACGTCGTCGGGACAGGCGACGCGAAGATCGAGACCGATACCGGGGACGTCAAGCTTTACCGGTGCGACGCCGCGAGCTATAAGATCAAGACCGACACGGGAGACGTCGAGGGGACGATCCTTTCGGAAAAGGTCTTCTTCGCCAAGTCGCGTACGGGCGACGTAGACGTGCCGAAAACGCGCGCGGGCGGCGACTTCGACGCCTCGTCCGGCACCGGGGATATCGAGATCACGATCGCGGAGTGAAAACCGGCGGGGACTTGTCCCCGGTCTCTTGCATTCTTTTCGGGTCTGTGCTACAATAGAAAAAGAAACAAATCCCAAAGAGAAAGGGAAACGCCATGGCTAAAAAGGAAGAAGCGGTCTATTCGGTCCCGCTCTCGAAGATCATCAGCGACCGCGCGTTCGAGACGGTCTACCTGCCCGACCTGCCCGAGAACATTATGATCTCGAACGCGGGCATCAACCGCCCGGGTCTTCAGTTCGCCGGGTTCTACGACCATTACGAGGCGTCGCGGCTCCAGATCATCGGGAAGGTGGAGCACCTGTATCTCGCGACGCTCTCTCCCGAGGAACGCGCCAAACGGCTCGAGGCGTTCTACGCGTCGCGGCCCGTCGGCGTCATCTATACCTCGTCGCTCTCGATCGGGGAGGACGCCCGTAAGTTTGCCGAAAAGTACCGCGTGCCGATCCTCCGGAGCGCCGATCTGACCTCCCCTCTGATGGCGGCTCTGATCGCTCTGCTCTCGACCGAACTCGCCCCGCGTCTGACCCGCCACGGCGTGCTGGTCGAGGTCTACGGCGAAGGTATCCTTCTGCTCGGGGACAGCGGCATCGGGAAATCCGAGACCGCGATCGAACTCGTCAAGCGCGGACACCGGCTGATTGCGGACGACGCGGTCGATATCCGGCGGGTCTCCGCGAAAACTCTGGTCGGCAGTTCGCCCGAGATCATCCGCCACTACATCGAGCTGCGCGGCATCGGGATCGTCGACGTCTGCCGCCTCTTCGGTATGGGCGCGGTCAAGGAGACCGAGAAGATCGACCTCATCATCAACCTCGAGCCCTGGGAGCAGGGAAAGATGTACGACCGCCTCGGGCTGGAAGAGCAGTTCACCGACATCCTCGGCATCCGCGTCCCGTCCATCGTGATCCCGGTCCACCCCGGGCGCAACCTCGCCATCATCATCGAGATCGCCGCCATGAACAACCGCCAGAAGAAACTCGGCTACAATACCGCCGAGGAGTTCAACAAGCGGCTGATGGAGTCAATGGGCATCGGGCAGTAATGCACCCGTCCCCGTCCCTTCGCATATCCTGTTAATGCAGGGGGATCCCCCTCTGAAATAGAAAAGGAAGGGACGAACACAATGGGCAACTGTCTTTGCCGTATCCTCGACGACGATAACGCCTGGATCTGGATCCTTGCCGCCGTCGTCATCTGTTGCTGCTGCTGCAACAACCGCTGAACATACCCGCCGTTTGACGGCAAGCCGAACGGAGCGGGCATAATCCTGCGCCCCCTGTCATAGATTGTACCATCTTGACAGGGGGTGTTTTCCATGTTCATCTGCTCGGTCCGCGCGTCGACCCTTCGCTTCATCGGGGCGGCTCTGCTTTGCGCCGTTCTCCTTTTCGGCACTCTGATCCTCTCGGACGGCCGCCTCGTCGCCGCCGCGTCGGGGACCTCGGTCTCCTATACCGGGGCGGACACCGACGCGGGGCGGATCGACTTTCTCGAAAAACAGGGGTGGAACGTCAAGCGGGAAGCCGTCGACGAGGCGACCTTCACCCTGCCCGAGAATTTCGACCGGGTGATGCAGGGGTACAACGAGATCCAGAAGGCGCAGGGGCTCGACCTCTCGCGCTACCGGAAAAAGAAGGTGACGCGCTACACCTACGAGGTCCTGAACTACCCCGGGGACGCCGGGACGGTCTACGCCAATCTGATCGTCTACCGCGGGCGGATCATCGCCGCCGATCTCTCGTCCGCCGACCCGATGGGGTTCGTTACCGGGGTGATCCCCGAGACCTGATTCAGAGCAGCCGGAGCCGACGCGCGATCGCGAGCTTGCAGGTCCGCTTCCGGTTCTTGTAGGTCCCCTCCCCGATCTGCCAGATCTGGGTGTAGTGCGCCCCGCGCCGCAGCGCGAGATCCCGCCGCATCTCCTCCCGGATCTCGGGCTCGCAGCTCTCCTCGAGCGCGTCGTCGACAAGATCGTTCAGCCGGCGGTACTCGGCGAGCGTCAGGGGATCGCCCTCGCCCGATTCGATCTCGCGCTTTCTCCTCGGGTAGTCCTCGCAGATCGCCGCGATCAGATGTTCGATCCCCGCGGGGATCCTTCGTTCCAAGTCGTTCATTTTGCGGTTTTTTCCTCCTGATGTAACTTATTGCGTGACTATTATAGCACAGAAAAAGTCACGCGTCAAGTGATTTTTGGGAAAAAGATGAAAAAACGGAAAGAAAAAAGAAAAAAAGGGAACGAAAGGGTGGAAATCCCGGCGCGGGTATGCTATAATAACCTGTAAATACGGGAAAACGTCCGAAAGGAACGGAAGTATGAAAGAACAACTGACCGCCGTCCGGCGGCTGTACGACGAATCCTCTTCCCTCGGAGGGAAGACCGTCACGGTCGGGGGCTGGGCGCGCTCGATCCGCGACAGCCGCGCGTTCGGCTTTATCGATCTCTACGACGGGAGCTGCTTTAAGACGGTGCAGGTCGTCTTCGAGCGCGAGAAGATCGCCAACTACGACGAGATCGCGTCCCAGAACGTCGGGGCGGCGCTGATCGTCACGGGGAAACTCGAACTGACCCCGGGGGCGAAACAGCCCTTTGAGATCAAGGCGGACAAGGTCGAAATTGAGGGGACGTCGACCCCCGATTATCCGCTGCAGAAAAAGCGGCACACCGTCGAATACCTGCGCGAGATCGCGTATCTGCGGCCGCGCACCAATCTGTTCTCCGCCGTCTTCCGCGTGCGGAGCGAGGCGGCGTACGCCATCCACAGTTTCTTCCACGACCGCGGCTTCGTCTACGTGCATACGCCCCTGATCACGGCGTCCGACTGCGAGGGCGCGGGCGAGATGTTCCGCGTCACCACGCTGGATCTCGAGGATCCGCCGAAAACCGAGGACGGCAAGGTGGATTATTCGCAGGACTTCTTCGGCAAGAGCGCGAACCTGACCGTGTCCGGACAGCTCGAGGGCGAGACCTACGCGATGGCGTTCGGGAACATCTACACCTTCGGTCCGACCTTCCGCGCCGAGAACTCGAACACCGCCCGCCACGCGGCGGAGTTCTGGATGATCGAGCCGGAGATCGCGTTCGCGGACCTCTCCGACTGTATGAAACTCGCCTGGGATATGATCCGGCACATCATCCGGCACGTCCTCACGACCTGTCCCGCCGAGATCGAGTTCTTCAACAACTTCGTGGACAAGGGGCTTTCCGAGCGGCTGAACACCCTCGTTGGATCCGACTGCCGCGAGGTCAAGTACACCGAGGCGATCGAGATCCTGCAAAAGAGCGGGGAACCCTTCAAGTATCCCGTCTCGTGGGGGATGGATCTGCAGACCGAGCACGAACGGTATCTGACCGAGAAGGTGTTCGGCGCGCCGATCTTCGTCACCGATTATCCGAAGGATATCAAGGCGTTCTATATGCGGCAGAACGACGACGGCAAGACGGTTGCGGCGATGGATCTGCTGGTCCCCGGCGTCGGGGAGATCATCGGCGGGTCGCAGCGCGAGGAGCGGTACGACCTTCTGATCAAACGGATCAAAGAACTCGGGATGCGCGAGGAGGACTACTCGTGGTACCTGAATCTCCGCCGCTTCGGGGGCGCGCGTCACGCCGGCTACGGACTCGGCTTCGAGCGGATCATCATGTACCTCACGGGCGTCTCGAACATCCGCGACGTCATCCCCTATCCCCGCACCGTCGGCTCCGCGGAATACTGATCGTCCGCGCGGGCGCGAACAAAGTGAAGTTTTGCGCCACGGCGCAAAGTGAAGTGATCGCCGGTACTCCGAAACGGAGCGCCGGCGATCGTGATGTTTTTGCCTTCGGCAAAAGTGAAGCGCCGCCTGCCGGTTATCCGGCAGGCGGCGTGTTTTCAGTTCTCGCGGAGCAGGCGGGCGTTGGCAAGATCGGTGAGCCCGAGATCCCAGATCAAGCGCGAGAGGACGTACTTGTCGCGGACGTCGCGGGTCGCGGCGAAGGTCAGGGGCAACTCCGAACGCTTTTGCCCGATCCCCTCGGGGGTGGTCGGAGCGCCGATGGAGGCGAGCAGGGAACGGATCTCCTTCGCCCGGGGGATCTCCTCGCGGATGATCGTTTGGATCTCGTTCCAACGGTCGAGGATGACCGACAGCCGCGCTTCGTGCTTTGCGGGGTCGTATTTGCCGTCGCGGTTTTCCGCCTCGATCATCGCGTCCGCCCCGGGACCGACGAAGGCGCGGAGTTCTCTGAAGTACTCGTCGCGGTCAAACGCCCTGACCGCCCGGAGCGCCTTGTCCTTATCGGGATTGACTTTGAGCAGCGCGTCGTAGACCGAGGCGGCATAGAGCGTTCCGACGGCGCATTGGATGCCGTGGAGCGCGACCGGGGTCCCGAAGGCGAGCCCTCGCATATCCCAGATGTGAGAGAAGTAGTGTTCCATGCCCGACGCCGGACGGGACAGACCCGCGTAGTTCATCGCGGCGCCCGAAAGCACCAGCCCCTCGAACACCGCCTCGATCGCGGCGGGATCGCGGGAGAGCAGACCCTTCGCGTTTTTCACGCACGTCGCGAGCGCCTCGCGGACTGCCGCGGCGACCCGTTCGCAGTAGTATTCGCCGGTGACGATATGCGAGATCCGCCATTCCGCGATGCTGACGTATTTGGCGATCATATCCCCGAGCCCCGCGATCAGCATCTCGTCGGGGGCGGACGCGAGCAGATCGGTGTCTCCGATCAAGACGGAGGCGCATCGGCGGGGAAGCGAGACCTTGAGCCCGCCGACGACCATCGCCGCCGAATTTGACGCGTAGCCGTCCATCGAGGGGGCGGTCGCGACGACGACGTAGGGTACGCCCGCGTCGAACGCCACGCACTTGCCGATATCGTTCACGACCCCGGAGCCCACCGCGAGGACAAGGTCGCAGGCGGGATCAAAACGTCCCTTCGCCGCGAGGACGCCCGCTTCGTCGGGCTCGACGGAGGCGGGGAGCACGCAGGACTTGACCGGGATCCCGGCGGCGGCAAGCAATTTTGCGACCCGCTCGCCCCCGACCTTTACCGTGTTCTCGTCACACAGAAGATACACCCGCGTCCCGCCGAGGCGGATCACTTCGCGGGCGACCGTATTGACGGCGCCGGATCCGACGTTCATTCGGTCGAATCCGGCGTCGTGGATCTTTCCGCAGGCGCATTTTTCAGAGTGAAACAGTTGCATGATTCTCCTTCGGCGGGGTTACCCCCGCCGTTTTTTCGGTTTGCAAAACCCTTTATTCGGCGGGCTCCACCTTCGGCAGCGTGTACCAGGTGCGGATGATGCCGTCCAGCGCCGTCTGCTTTGAGGTGACGACTGCCTGATACTGGCTGGCGAGGTCGCTCGACGTCACTTCGCAGTTGCCGCTCCGCATAATGATGGCGAAGCGGTTGTTGCCGCCGATGCAATCCTCGATCATCTTGTCGCGCCCGGTGATGACGCTGTTGTAGATGATGTCGAGCATCCGGTCGGTGCCCTGGTTGTAGACCGTGGTCTTGTACTTCATCACGATCTCGAGGAACTCGCGGCGGATCTCGGCGGAATGCTCGCAGTTGTACTGCAGGAACGCAGAAAGGACCCTTGCTTTACGGGGGTTGACGTTGACGTTGATCGCACCCGCGTCGCCGATGGTGTGGATGCACGTGTTGTAGTGCTTATCTACGCTGATCTTGGGGAGCGGAACGACCGTGAAGATATCCTCCATCTGCTGGAACGATTCGTCCTCGAGCGCGCCGAGAACGACGGTGCCGGCGGTGAGCATCGAGCCCTCCGCAAACTTCATCCGGTGGTAGGCGGCGCCGGGTTTTTCGGCGGTGTTCGCCTGAAAGTTGCCGGTGGTGATCACGGATCCCTTGCCGGTGTGGACGGCAGCGACGGCGTCGAAGATCCTGCCGAGCGCGGTCGAATCCTGCGAGTAGTAGATCCAATCCTTACCGTTGTAATTGCTGCTCTCGTCCTCGATCGTTCTCACCTCAAAGAGGTCGTCCTCGGACGCGGAGAAGATGTACATTTCGTGCGCCAGCCCGCCGAAGTTGTCGGTCACGATACCGAGAACGTCGGTGATCGAGTCCTGTCCGTCTCCGTTCTCGTCCACCCAGATCGCCTCGCAGAGTTTGCCGAGGACGTCCCAGGTCCACTTGCCCTCCTCGACGAAGTCGAAGAAGCGCGCCGAGAGTTCCTCGCCTGCCCCGATCGTCTCGTTCTCTCCTATGATCGCGGGCGCGAGTTTCGCGGCGTTCTTGTCCATCATCGTAATATTGACGGGGATCACGCCCATTGCGCGCAGAACGTCGAGGAAATAGTCGCCGGCGAGGATGTAGCTGCGGTCGCCGGTCAGCGACAGACTGTTCATGTAATCGGTCATCCAGCCCTGCGCCTCAAAATCGAAGTAGGCGTTCGGGATCGACCAGGTATCCTTGAACACGCCGTTGAGGGTCGCCATATTGAGGTCGGAGATCATGTTGACGAACAGATCGGGCGCGTCGTTCGCGTTGCCCTGGACCACCGTCTTGATCTTCTCCGCCTGCTTGCTCCAATCGTAGTCCCAGTAGAGGTATTCTTCGATCTTGACCCGGAGCAGATCGAACGCCGCCTTGTTGCGCTCGTAAACCATCTGCTCGATGACCGGAGTCGTGCCGGGAACGATTTCGTCGGGACCGACCACGTACTTGTCGTTCTTCGAGGTCTTTTCGGCGTCGCTGTGTTTACTGAGTTCGATCCGGAGCGTACGGTCTTTCTCCTGGATGATCGAGATCCTGGACGCGATGGTTTCCCACTTTTCGTCGGTGGTCGCTTCCGCCGTCGTTTCCTCGACGGTGGTGTCGGGCGCGGTGGTCGCGGAATCGGTTCCCGACGCCGTCGTCGTCACCGTCTCCTTTTTGCCGCAGGAGGCGAGGGAGATCGCGAGCATCGCGAGAAGCAAAAGAACGCTGATGAGTTTCTTCATACGTTTGACCCTTTCTTTTTTTCGCCGGTCTCTTTGCCCTTTTTTCCGTTCGGGGGGAAACGAAGGCGTCTCCGTCCGACCCGCGCGATTTGTCTCTTTTAAATAAATATCTACAATAAAATGATACCATTTTCCACATTTTTTTGCTATCATTTTTTTGTCTGAATATATCAATTTTTTGTCACGGGGAAAAAAGAGCGATACCGCCCGACGACGGGCTTCCGTCCTTTTGAAAAAGAGAGACCGGGGAGACGGGATCTCTCCCGATTCTCCCCGGTCTCGCATAGAGAACGGATCTCGCCGTTATTCGGGTATGATCAGCCCGTATCCGCCGTCCTTTCTTCTGTAAACCACGCGGGTCTCCTGATCCACGTCGTCGACGAAGACGAAGAACTGGTGTTCGAGCAGGTTCATCTGCAGGATCGCCTCCTCGACCGACATCGGGCGGACGGGGTAGGTCTTGGTGCGGATCGAGAACTCGGGCTCCTCCTCGTAGTCGGGTCCCTCGGGGAAGTCGGCGGGCTCTGCAAACGCCCCTTCGCGGATCCGCTTTTGCAGGCGGGTCTTGTTCCTTCTGATCTGTCTTTCCAGGGTGTCGACGGCTTTATCGAGGGCGGTGCGGAACGTGTCCGCGCCCTCTTCGGAGCGGAAGAGCGTATTCCCCATACCGATCGTGACCTCGATGATCTCGGTGTCGCGCCGGACCTTGAAGGTCACGTTCGCCGTCACGTCGTCCGAGAAGTACTTGTTCAGAGCCGACAGTTTCTTGCTCGCCAGTTCCCGGAGATCGTCTCGCACGCTCATTTGTCTTCCGCTGCAAACGATTTTCATCCCTTGTTCCATCCTTTCGATTCTTTGAACCGGGAGGCAACCGGTTTCCCGGTTCAATTATATGATACCATAAACCGAAGAAAAAGGGAAGAGGATTTCGTAAAAAAGTACAAAGAAATTTTGCAGAACGCTCCGATTTGCACGAAAATATACAAAAAACGGAGCCGGATCAACAAAAAACCCCCGCGGAGAATCCGGCGGGGGTCGGTTTCGGTTTGCAGGGGAACTCTCCCGTTATGCGCGGGCGGCGCGGCGGTAGGCGGTCGGGGAGACTTTGTTCTTTTCGCGGAAGCAGGAGATGAAGTAGGCGACGCTGTTGAACCCGACCGCAGCCGCGATCTCACCGACGGGGCGGTCGGTGGTGAGCAGTTCTTTTTCCGCTCTGCGCAGGCGGGTGCCGGTCAGGTACTGTTTGAAACCCACCCCGACGACCCGCCGGAACAGCCGCGAAAAATAGCAGCGGCTGAAGCCGATCTCCGCGGCGCAGGATTCCTCGGTCAGATCCTCGACGTACCGGCGGTTGATCAAAAGCAGGGCGGAGTAGATCTTCAGGATGGATCCGGGAGGCGTCGTCGGCAGTTCCCCCGCGGGGCGCCGGGCGGACAGGTCCCGGAGCAGCAGGAGCAGCAGCCGTCCCGCCCCGATCCGTAGCCCCATTTCCCGGAAGGGACGGGGCGTCTCCTCCGCGACGAAATCGGTCAGCGCCGGGAGCAACCCCGCTTCCTCGACCTCCCGCGCCGTCCAGACCACTTTCGAGTCGTCGCGGCACAGGGTCAGCTCGGCAAGCGACTCCCCGAACGCCTCGCCGGTCGAGAACTCCTGCAGAAACGAGGAGCGGATCTTGATGACGTGGTAGGCGTTCTCGGGCTCGTCGCCCGTCGTCGCGTGGTGGATGGTGAAGGGACGGAGCAGGACCAGATCCCCCGCCTTCGCGTCGTAGGCGCGCCCGTCGAGGGAGATCCGATAGGTCCCCCGCTCGATCCAGAGCAGTTCGGTCGAGGAATGGATATGCGCCCGCGCGGAAACGACGCGCGGACCGTTCGTCTGGTAGAACACTTCGATCCCCACTCCCTTCAGGGCGCGGTTTTCTTTTTCTGTATAATAGCGTTCCATTTTTCACCTATGACAAAAAATTGATACATTCCGACAAATTAATGATAGCATATTCGCTTGAAAAATGCTATGCTTTTCTTGAAAATAATTTTGTCAAAGGAGAAAATACCATGGATCGTATCGTCAAGATCGGTATTATCGGATGCGGAGGGATCGCGAACGGCAAGCACATGCCCGCGCTCAAAAAGATCCCGAACGTAAAAATGATCGCGTTCTGCGACCTTATTCCCGAGCGGGCGGAGAAGGCGGCGCGGGAGTACGGCGAGCCCGACGCGAAGGTTTATACCGATTACCGCGAACTGCTGAAGAATCCCGACGTCGAGGTGGTCCACGTCCTGACCCCGAATCGCGAGCACGCCGATATCACGGTCGACGCGCTCTACGCCGGCAAGCACGTCATGTGCGAGAAGCCGATGGCGAAGACCGCCGCCGACGCCCGCCGGATGGTCGAAGCGGCGAAAAAGACGGGAAAGAAGTTGACCATCGGATACCAGCACCGTCAGAAACCGCAGAGCCGGTACGCCAAGCAGTACATTGAGACGGGGGCGCTCGGTGAGATCTACTACGCGAATTGCCTTGCGATCCGCCGCCGCGGGACCCCGAACTGGGGCGTTTTCCTCAACGAGGAAGAGCAGGGAGGCGGTCCGATCATCGACATCGCGACCCATTCGCTCGACCTGACGCTCTACCTGATGAACAACTACGAGCCCAAGATGGTGCTCGGCAAGACCCACAAAAAGCTCGAGCATCCCGAGGCGGGCAACATCTGGGGCGACAACGGCGTCAGCACCACTCCGCTCGAAGAGGCGGCGTGCGCCATGATCGTGATGAAGAACGGCGCGACCATCCTGCTCGAGACCTCCTGGGCGCTCAACACGATCGAGCCGGTGCAGGAGGGGAGCTGCGTCCTCTGCGGGAGCCGCGCGGGGCTGCAGATCAAGAACAACAACCTCGTCATCAACCGGGTCGAGCTGGACCGCCAGGTGAAGGAGGAAGTGGACGTCTCCGCGGGCGGCGTCGCCTTCTACGACGGGGCGAAGGTCACCCCGGCGGAAACCGAGGCGAAAAACTGGATCAAGGCGATCGTCGAGGATACGGATCCCGTCGTTCTGCCCGAGCAGGCGCTGGTGGTCTCCGAGATCCTCGAGGCGATCTACGTTTCGTCGAAGACCGGAAAGCCGGTCGTGTTCGATTGAGATGGCAAAGCGAAAGCTTGCTCTTTGGGGCGCGTGGCACGTCCACGCCGAGAAGTATCTTTCCGCCGCAGCAGAGGCGGGGGCGACGGTCGTCGGCATATGGGACGAGGACCCCGAAAGACGGGATAAGATCGCCGCAAAATGCTCGCTGCCCGCGTTTGCGTCGGAAGAAGAACTGCTTGCCTCCGACGCCGACGGGGTGATCGTTTGCACGGCGACCTCCGACCATCTGCGGGTGCTGACCAAGCTCGCGGAGGCGGGGAAGGACGTCTTCACCGAAAAGGTGCTCGCCGCGACCGACGAAGAGGCGGAGACGATCGCCCGCGCCGTGAAGAAAGCGGGGATCTCGTTCGTCATCTCGTTCCCCTATCTTTATCGTTCCTGGATGCGGACGGCGCTCACGCTGGTCGAAGAGGGAAAACTCGGCAGGGTCACGTCGGTCCGATTCAAGAACTGTCACAGCGGATCGAGCGGCGGGTGGCTGCCCCCGGCGTTCTACTCGAGGGCGGAATGCGGCGGCGGGGCGATGATGGACCTCGGCGCGCACGGGATGTACCTGATCGCGGCGCTGCTCGGGACGCCCGATTCGTTTCGCTCGACCTTTACCTGCGCCTATCCCGAAGTACAGCCCGATCCCGCGCACCCCGTCGAGGACAACGCCGTGACGGTGATGACCTGGAAGAACGGGTGCATCGCGTCGAACGAGACCGGGTTCGTCACCGCCGGATTTCTGAAGTCACTCGAGATCAGCGGGACCGAAGGCACTCTGATCTGGAACGATACGGTTTTGACCATGACCGATCCCAAAAGCGGCAAGTTCGTCGAGATCCCGCGCGTCCCGTCGCAGCCAACTCCGCTGGAACAGTTTATTGACCGCAACGTCCTTCCCGGCTGCGGGATCGACGAGGCGGTGCGGCTGACCGCGATGATGACCGGCGCGTACGCCGCCCGCGGTTGACCGCCGAAAAAGTATAAAAGATCCTTCCCCCTTATGCGAGAGGGAAGGATCGTTTTTTTGGCGTCTTTGATCGTATTATTTCGCGGTCAGATAACCCTCGCGGTAGAGCAGTTCCGCGATCAGCACCGCGCCGCCCGCGGCGCCGCGGAGGGTGTTGTGCGAGAGCCCGACGAACTTGTAGTCGAAGAGGGTATCTTCGCGCAGCCGTCCGACCGAGACGCCCATCCCGTGGTAGAGATCGCGGTCGAGCGCCGCCTGCGGGCGGTTGTCTTCTTCAAAATAGGTGATGAACTGCGCGGGCGCGCTCGGCAGCCCGAGGGTCTGCGGTTTGCCCTTGAAGTTACGCCACGCCTCGAGGATCTCCTCTTTTGACGGTTTCCGCTCGAAATCGACGAAGACCGCGGCGGTGTGTCCGTCGGAGACCGGGACGCGGATGCATTGGGTCGTGATGAGCGGGGCGTCGGCTTTGACGATCACGCCGTTTTCAACGCGGCCCCAGACGCGCAGGGGCTCCTGCTCGCTCTTCTCCTCCTCGCCGCCGATGTAGGGGATGACGTTGTCGATCATCTCCGGCCACTCGCGGAAGGTCTTGCCCGCGCCGCTGATCGCCTGGTAGGTCGTGGCGACCACCCGTTTGATACCGTAGGGAAGAAGCGGGGTCAGGGCGGGGACGTAACTCTGGATCGAGCAGTTGGGCTTGACGGCGATAAAGCCGCGCTTGGTGCCGAGCCGTTTTCTCTGCGATCCGATCACCGCAAGATGCGCGTCGTTGATCTCGGGGATCACCATCGGGACGTCGGGCGTCCAGCGGTTGGCGGAGTTGTTCGAGACCACGGGGATCTCGGCGCGGGCGTAGCGTTCCTCAAGCGCTTTGATCTCCTCTTTTTTCATATCGACGGCGCAGAAAACGAAGTCGACAAGCGAGCCGATCGTTTCGATATCCTCCGACGACAGGACGGTCATATCCGCGACCGAGTCCGGCATCGGGGTCTTCATCTTCCAGCGCTCGCCCACCGCCTCGCGATAGGTCTTTCCCGCGGAACGGGGGCTGGCGACAAGAGCCGTCAGTTCAAAATACGGGTGATCTTCGAGCAGGGTGACGAACCGCTGACCCACCATACCGGTCGCGCCGACGACGCCCGCTTTGAGTTTCTGCATGGCGAACACTCCTTCAAAGAGAAAACATTATATCGTATTATAGCAGAAGGAGAGCCGTCTGTCAATCGTTTTGCGGGCGATTTTCGCTTTATTTGCGGATGATCGTCACGTTTTGCGGCAGGATCCCGGTCTGCTCGTAGACGATGGTGCAGATCCGGGCGTTATCCGCGCTGTTCAGTTCCTCCCCGTGCGAGACCACGATGCTGGCGCGGTCGCCGTTCACCACCGCGACGCAGGGAGAAAACCCCTTCGCCTCGACCAAACTCTCGATGTTCGCCTCGCGCTCCATATTGACGGCGATCTCCGAGATGCCCGAGAGCGCGGAGGCGTGTTCCGCCGAACTCTCGTCGGTATCGCGCACGACCGACTGCAGGACCTCGATCGCCTCGTCGCGGGTCTGCTTGCGCGAGAGTTCCGCCGCCGTGAAGTAGTCCGCGTCTCCCGCCGCCGCCGCCGCGTCTCCCGCGTTTGCCCCCGCCTCCACCGTGTTGTTGTCCCCGTACCCGATCGAGTCGGCGGGATCGTAGAACCACAGGTAGTTCAGGTAGACCGCCGCCCCGATCAGAAGCACCGCCGAGAGGATGATCCAGTTCCGCTTTCCCACCTTTCCGAAAAACCGCTTGACGCCGTGAAGTTTTGCCATCGTGTTGCCCCCCATCAGTTTTTTTGTTTCATTCTATGCGCAAATTTCGCCCGGTATGCGTTACGGGCGCCGCTCCGCCACCGTGATCCGGTTCGACCCGATCCCGAGCAACCCCGCGACAAGACGCGTCAGTTCGGCTCTCGTTTCGGCGTTCCCCCCGCCGTCGCAGACGATCGCAGCCCCGAGGACCGACGGGGGCGAGACCGACGAGACCTTCGACCCGGAATAATCGGTCCGCTTGCCCTCTTTCAGGGTGATCATCACGCTGACCCGCCCGACCCCCCTGACCTCGGAACAGAGCGCCGCCAGCTCGTTTTCGAGCGCGAGACGGTAGGCGGTCGGGTCGCTTTCGGCGCTTTCTTTTTTGCTCCCCCCGCCGAACGGTCCGCCCCCCGAAAACAGAAGCAGGATCCCCGCGACGGCGAGCAAGATCACGGGGAGCCCCCCGAACTTTTCCGAAAGCCGGAACTTCTTTTTCTCTTTTTGTTTGGCGTCCCGTTCGGTCATCCGGTCTCCTCCGCGGTCAAAACGGTCACGACGGCGCGGCTCTCGCATTTCAGCCACGCGGCGATCTTATCGGCAAGTCTCCCGTCGCCGTTCGCCAGAACGACGCGGATCGAACCGGGGTCTCCATCGGTTTTCGGCAGGGTAACGTCGACCCGGGGCGGCTCGACTCCGAAACGGCGGGCGATCTCGTCGGAGAGGACGTTTGCCGCCGCACGCTCGACGGCGCGTACGGGGTCTGCGTTCTCGGTCTCGCTCCGGTCTTCGGGGATCGGTCCCGGCAGGGCGGGGAGGTTATCTAACGCCGAGAGGATCGGGAGGATCAGGGCGAGCAGGGTCGAGAGCGCGACGGCAAACAGGACGGTGCGCCTCGTTTTGCCCCGGGGTGCGAGCGCGGACGCGGCGTTTGCCGCCGCCGCGACGAGAAGGACGGTCGGAAGGATCTTCATGAGAAGGACGGCGCGCACCGGACGAGGATCCCGACGGAAATGAACAGGATCGACGCCCCCATCGCAAGCGAGGCGAGCAGAAGATCGAAGACCCCGCGGAACTCTCCCAGCAGGCGTTCGGTATGCGACAGCGAGAACGCCCGCGCGACCGCCGCCGAGAGCGAAAAAGAAAAACGGAAGAGAAGCAGACGGAGCAAAGTCGGGAGAAGCAGAAGGAGCAGGGCGTAGACCGCGCCGACCCCGACCGAGCGCCTGAGAAGCGCAAGAGAGCCCGAAACGGTCGAGAGCGATCCCGACACCGTCCCGCCGACGATCGGGATCATCCCGGAGAGGGCGGTCTTCGCGGTCTTCAGCGCCATACCGTCCGACGACGCCGAGAGCCCGGTCTGCAGGGCGAGCGACCCGGTAAAGAGGGTGGAAAGAACGCCCGAAGCGAAGAGAAAGAAGCCCCGGAGGTTGGACGAGATCCCGTCGAGTTTCAGATTCTCGCCCCCGAGCGTCCCGACGAGAGACAGCCCGAAGCAGCAGCCCGCGACGGCGGGGAGAACGCGGCAGAAGAACAACCCGACGAGCGAGAGCACCGCCGCCGTACCGCTCGCGGCGGACGCCGCCGAGGCGACCCCGCCGCCCGAGACCGAAAGGGCGGTCATCACGGGCAGAAACGCGCCGAGGACCCGGGTAAGAGACGAAAGGCAGTCGGTCACGCCCGCAACCGTCCCCTCCGCGACCCGGAAGACCGCGAGCGAGACCGTGACCGAGAGCGCCCCCGAAACAAGGGTCTGCTCGCCCGTCCCGCCCCTGGCGAACAGTTCGTAGCACGCCGCGAGCAAAACCAGCGCGAGAAGCGAGAAAAAGCCGGGGAGAACGGTCCTCCACCCGTCCGAGAATCCCGCGGCGAGCAGGGCGAAAAGCGATTTGACCCCGACCAGTTCTGTAAGTTCCTCCGCGTTCCCCTCCGACGGGAGGTTTTCGCGTACTCCGTCGGGCACCCCCGAAAGGAAATCGCCCCACGAAGCCGCCCCCGCGTCGTTTCCTTCGGCGTTTCCGGTGGCGGAGACGGGGAGCGCGAACAGGGAGACGAGAAGCAGCGCGAAAAGGATCGGACAGTACCGCTTCACGGCGCGTCTCCTTTCGGTTCATCCCCCGCCGGCAAGCGAGAGGGCGAGTTTGGTAAGCGCGAGAAAATCGGGAAGAGAGAGAAGAAGGATCTCGCCCCTCCCCACGCACGCGAGGGCGGAGGCGGCGCCGTTCTCCCCGAGTTCGCGGCAGATCCCCGAGCCGATCTCGGTAAGGTATCCGCAGGAAAGCACTTTGAGCAGCGTTTCCAGATACGGAGAGAGGGCGGAATCGGCGGCAAGATCGCAGAAAATCGCGACCGCCCCCCCGAGGCGGCGGAGAAAGAACAGGAGCAGAAGAAGGATCCCGGAGAGCGAGATGAGCGGCGCGATCTTTCCATTCTGACCCTTCAGGATCAGAACGGAAAGAGAAGTCAGCAGGGCGATCCCGACCAGTTTCAGCATCAGATGCCGAACACCTCCCGCACCGCGTCGAACAGTTCTCCGATCTCGCGGACGAGAAGCAGGAAAACGATCACGATCCCGGCGATCGAGAGCAGGGTCGACTGTTCCTCCCGCCCGGCTTTTCCGAGGATCTGGCAGGCGACCGAGACGAGAAAGCCCACCCCGGCGATCTTTAAGATCAAGGAGACGTCCATCGTTTTTTCTCCTTTCGTCAGATAACCAGCAGAAGAAACAGCAGCCCGCTTGTTACGGTCAGCGTGGAGCGCAGTTTGACGCGGGCGGCGCCGTCCTTCTTTTCGCGGGCGACGATCCC
Source organism: uncultured Ruminococcus sp. (assembly GCA_902779285.1). Taxonomy (GTDB): domain Bacteria; phylum Bacillota; class Clostridia; order Oscillospirales; family CAG-272; genus UBA1740. Next base: position 22,966 of record CACZAZ010000006.1, on the reverse strand, counting down.
GTCGAGTTCCGCGATCACGCGGTCGCAGGCGGCGAGTTCCTCGTCCTTTTTCGGCGCGCCCGCCCCGGAAAAGAACCCGTCGAGCAGCGCGGCGGCGTCGGGAGGGAGCGACCGGGAAACGCTCCGGAACGCCGAGAGCGGGCTGCCCCGGTCGAGCGCGTCGAAGAAGCCCGCCCTGCGCAAAGTTGGGAGATCCGCCGTCCTGCAAACGTCGGAGAGGGGGCGGGAAAAGCACGCGATCTCGCGCCGGATCCGCAAAAGAAGGGAAAGGAACTCCGAGACAGCCGCCGTCCGTTCGTTTTCGCGCCGCCGGATCCCGAGCGGCAGAAGAAAGAGACAGCCGAGATAGAGCGCAAAGATCAGCCACCGCACGGCTATCCCGCCTTTTCCCGCGGTTTTTCCGCTTCGTAGCGGAGAAAACCGCCGTCCGGGGCGCGCCGGATCCCGACGAATCCCCCGAAGATCCCTCCCCGGAGGAGGGGGGAGATCGGGGAATCGGCAAAGAGCCGTTCGAGCGAAGACCCGTGGACGGTCGCGACGATCGGAACGCCGCCCGACTCGACCCCGCGGATGGCGGCGACCTCCTCCGCTCCGCCGATCTCGTCGATCAGGATCACGTCGGGGGAGAGGGTGCGGGTCGCGAGAGCGATCCCCTCGGCTTTCCCGCAGCCGGTCAGAAGATCGACGCAGGCGCCGGCGCCGTACCAATCGCCCGACAGTTCGCCCCGGCAGTCGACGATCGCGGTCCGGAGGGGGTGCGGTCCGCCCGCGAGCCGCCGTCCGAGATCGCGCAGGACGGTGGTTTTTCCGCAGCCGGGCGGCGCGAAGATCAACAGCCCCCGGCGGCAGCCCTCCCGGCGGAAGACCCGCTCCGCGAGTTCCCCCGCGTTTTTTACGGCGTGCGGGACGCGGATCACGACCGAATCGATCCGCCGGATCCCGGCGATCCTTCCGTTTTCGGTGACGAAATCCCCCGCGATCCCCGCCCGCGAGCCGCCGGGGAGGGGGAGATAGCCCTCGCGGATGCAATCGAGGTAGGCGTAGAGCGAACCGCCCGCGATCCCGCGGACGAACGCGAAGAGTTCCTCCCCGGTGAGCGCGACCGGGAGCGCCGCCGTCCGCCCGCCGATCAGAAGGAAAGCGGGACGGTCGGCGTGGAGCCGGATCTCCCGGATCATCTCGTCAAAGCCGACCGAAGCGTCCCGCACCCGTCCGATCTCCCGGAGCAGACGGTCGGGGAGAAAACCGGAAACGAACGAGAACAGGACCGAGACGGGATCGCGGTTTTCGCGACTCATCCGATCACCCCCCTCCGAAGCGTGCAAGAATCGGCATCAAAGCAGCCGTTTTTCGACAAATCTTTCTTTTTTCTTGACATTTTCGACAATTTGTGATATATTTAACTATGGTAAAGGGCGTTGCTGCCCGACCGTAATTGCGTACTGACATGACATGGAGGAATTGACAATGAAATCGATCGGTATCGTCAGAAGGATCGACGCGCTCGGACGGATCGTCATTCCGAAAGAGATGCGGAAATCACTTTATCTGGAGGAGGGAGACCCCGTGGATATCTCGTCGGAGAACGACGCGATCGTGATCCGGAAATCCGGTTCCGTCTGCGTTTTCTGCGGCAAGAACGGCGGGGATCTGACCACGTTCCGCGGTCGTTCGGTCTGCGCCGCTTGTCTGCGGGAACTCGGTGAAAAGAAGGATTGACGCGGACGGTACAACCTATGCCCGTCCCACTCCGAATATTCCCTTTTTCCAAAATCAAAACGCCTCCCTTTGCGGGAGGCGTTTCGTTTTTTTGTGAAATCAGGAAAGCCGTATTTTAAGAAGGGAAAAGAGGAAGGTGAGCAGGGCGGTGAGCAGGACCAGGAAAGAGAAGCCGATCTTGAAAAAGTAGTTGATCGAGCTGACGTTTTCCTCTTTTCTTTGGAAGGTGCGGAAGAGCATCCCGAAGCCGATCCCGAAACCGAAGGCGAGCGACAGGGAAGCGGTGAGGTAGGGGGAGACGGTCAGGTCCTTATCCGTGTAGATATAGACCATCACGAGAAAGGCGGCGACGGCGAGCGCGAAGGAGACGCCCGAAAGGATCCCGAACGCCTTTTCCGCGCGAGACGGCTTCGACGCTTCTTCGGTTTCGGGGACGGTCTCTACCGGCGCGTGGACTGCCGCTTTCGTCTCGGGGACGGTCGTCTCCGGCAGCTTTTCAAACTCCGGTCCCGGATTCTCGGTCTTCATCACAATCCGAGAAGGTCGACCTTTTCGTAGAGCGAAACGAGATCGGCGCGTTTCTTCTCGCAGAAGCGCTTCATCTCGTCGACCTGTTCCGCCGTGAAGGGATCGAGATCCCCCGGCTTCAGCTTGTCCTTATACATCCGGTCGAGCACCAGCGCGTAGTTGATCTCGGTCGAAACGATCTTTCCGGCGCGCGAGCAGATGACGATGTTCGATTTGCCTTCCAGCAGCTGCTCGACGGCGTAGACGCCCATCAGGGACGAGAGCAGACGGTCGGCAAGATTCGGGTTGCCGCCGCGGACGACGTGCGCCAATCTCGCGAAGCGCGATTCGACCCCGGTCTCACGCTCGACGCGCTCGGTGAAACTCGGACCGAAATCGTGTCCGCAGCCCTCCGAGACGATGATGATGAAGTTCCGCTTGCCGAGCGCCTTGGAACGCTTGATCTTCTCGATCGTGCCGTCGGCGTCGAACGGAATTTCGGGGATGGCGACGGCGGTCGCGCCCGAGGCGATGCCCGAACGCAGGGCGATATCGCCTGCGTCCCTGCCCATGACCTCGACGACGTTGCAGCGCGCGTGGGATTCGCAGGTGTCGCGCAGGCGGTCGACCATCTCGATCACGGTGTTCATCGCGGTATCGAAACCGATCGAAAGATCGGTCGAGGTGATATCGTTGTCGATGGTGCCGGGAAGACCCACGCAGGGGATCCCGTGGTTGGTCAGGTCGGTCGCGCCGCGGAAAGTACCGTCGCCGCCGATGGCGACGATCCCGTCGATCTCAAGACGGCGGCAGGTCTCGACGGCTTTCGCCATACCCGCCTCGGTCTTGAACTCGGGGCAGCGGTCGGAATAGAGCATGGTGCCGCCGTGGTTGATACAGTTCGAGACGTCGCGGATACCCAGTTGTTTGATATCCCCGTCGATCAGTCCGCTGTACCCGCGGTAGATCCCCATGACCTCGACACCGTGCGCGATCGCGGTGCGGGTGACGGCGCGGATCGCCGCGTTCATGCCGGGGGCGTCTCCCCCCGACGTCAGTACGCCGATTCTTCTGAACTTTTTCATAGCAGTCCGGCTTCCTTTCTCCGTTTCTCCCGTGGGAGAAAAATCATTCGTTTGTCAGTTCGGCAAGACAACGGCGGATCGCCCGTTCGGCGGCGCCGCGTCTGACCTCTTCCCGGTCGCCCGGGATATCCTCGCGGAACGTGACGGTCTTATCTTTGATCGCTACTCCGATATAGACGCAGCCGACCGGCGTTTCGGGGGTCCCTCCGTCGGGTCCCGCGACCCCGGTGACGGACACGGCGAGGTCGGTGCCGAAGCGCTTTTGCGCTCCCTTCGCCATCGCGGCGGCGACGTCGTGGCTGACCACGCCGCGCGTCTCGATCAGATCCGCCGGCACGCCGAGCAAAGCGGTCTTGACCGACGCGGCGTAGGTCACGGCGCCGCCCGGAAAAACGGCGCTCGCGCCCGGTACGTCGACGATCGACGAGGCGACGAGGCCCCCGGTGCAGGATTCCGCCGTCGAAACGGTCAGCCCCTTTCGTTTGAGAAGGGCGACGAGAGCCGCGGCGTCAGAGGTTTTCATAGAGCGGGAAACGGCGGCAAAGTTCCGCGACCTCCGCCCGGACGGTATCGGCGTTCTTCTCGAAATCGGCGGCGGTCAGGGCGATCAGACGCCCGATCTTCTTCATCTCGTCTTCCTTCATCCCGCGCGAGGTGACGGCGGGGGTGCCGACCCGGATGCCGCTCGTGACGGTGGGTTTCTCGGGGTCGTTCGGGATGGCGTTCTTATTGACGGTGATATGCACCTCGTCGAGCCGGACCTCGAGTTCGCGCCCGGTGATCCGGAAGGGACGGAGATCCAGCAGCATCAGGTGGTTGTCGGTGCCGCCCGAAACAAGTTCAAAGCCCTCTTTCACGAACTGATCGGCAAGGGTCTTGGCGTTCAGAACGATCTGTTTCTGATACGCTTTGAAGGCGGGCTTCAGCGCCTCGCCGAAGCAGACGGCTTTCGCCGCGATGATATGGAGCAGGGGACCGCCCTGGATGCCCGGGAAGATCGCCTTGTTGATCTTCTTCGCGATCTCCTCGTTGTTCGTGAGGATCAAGCCGCCTCTCGGACCGCGAAGGGTCTTATGGGTCGTGGTGGTGACGACGTCGGCGTAGGGCAGGGGAGAGGGATGAAGCCCCGCGGCGACAAGCCCCGCGATGTGCGCCATATCGACCATCAGGTACGCCCCGACGCCGTGCGCGATCGCGGCGAGCCGCTCGAAGTCGATGACGCGGGGATAGGCGGACGCGCCCGCCACGATCAGTTTGGGCTGTTTTTCCTTCGCCAGCGCTTCGACCTTGTCGTAGTCGATGCGGTGGGTCTCGTTGTCGACGCCGTAGGGAACGAAGTTATAGTATTTGCCCGAGAGGTTGACCGGGCTTCCGTGGGTCAGGTGTCCGCCGTCCGAGAGCGACATACCGAGGACCGTGTCGCCGGTGTTCAGCAGCGCGACGTAAACGGCGGTATTCGCCTGCGAGCCGCTGTGGGGCTGGACGTTCGCGAAATCGCATCCGAAGAGCTTTTTCGCCCGCTCGATCGCGAGGTTCTCCACGACGTCGACCTTTTCGCATCCGCCGTAGTACCGGTGCGCGGGATAACCCTCCGCGTACTTGTTGGTGAGGATGGTGCCTGCGGCGAGCAGGACGGGCTCGGAGACGAAGTTCTCCGACGCGATCAGCTCGATCCCGTTTTTCTGGCGTTCGAACTCGGCTTTGATGGCGGCGCCGATCTCGGGATCGGACTCGGTCAGGCGATTCAGCATTTCAGAAATCATGGGGGTACCTCTCTTTTCGTTTCCGTTTGGCATATTCCAAATAATTATACAACATAGGAAAGATTTTTACAAGGTCTTAAACCGTTTTTTTTCACTTTTTTCACGGGGCGGCGCTCCCCTTATCCCACCATTAAAACGGCGCTCCGTCAAGCGGAGCGCCGTTTCGGTCGTTTGGTCATTCGGTTTTCCAAACGGCTTGGTTTTCCTTGAAAAAGTCGTCGCTCTGCCAATCGTAGACCCAGGCGGCGTCGCTGCTCCACGCCTGCAGGAGCGAGCCGTCGGGACGGATCGGGGAATAGTACTCGATCGGGGTGTAGTTCCCCCGCGGGATATTCCAATCGAAGGAGGAAGTCAGGGCGTATTCGTAATCCCGCCCGTTCTGCGCCTCGGCATAGGCAACGAGGGCGGCAAGATACGGCCAGACGGCGCCGTTGTGGTATTCGTAGTCCTGCGACGATTTGTTGTGGTACCGATCCTCCCCTTTGTAGAAGGGGAAGACGCTCATTACGCCGAAGTCGCCCGCCCGCTGGATCTTGTTGTTTTTCGATTCAAGCAGAGCCGAAACGTTGTCGAGCAGCCGCTCGGTCTTATCCTTATCCGCGATCCCGAAGAGCACCGCGAGGATCGTATCGACCGAAAGGTTGTCCTCGACGAAGTCGCCGTTCTTATAATTGATATAGTATCCTTTTTCGTCGTCCCAGAGAAGCGCGTTGATCGCGTCTTTCGTCTGCAGGTGCATCCCGTAATACTTCGCGGCGCGTTTTTCGTCCCGTTTCCCCGCGATCCGTGAAACGCAGAACAGCGCGCGGGCGTAGAGCAGTTCGAGGTAGGTGACGTAGCCGATCCGGTTGACCTCGTCCGCCCAGTCGCGCTTGTTGAACGGTCCCTCCTTGACGATCAGGTGGGTCTCGTCCTCGTACGCGGAGAGTTTGTCGACGACCAGCAAGCACCAATCGTAGACCGTTCTGCCGTTCACCGTCTCGTCGAGGATCGAGAAGTCGCCCGTCCGGTTGATATAGTCGTAGACCATCAGAACGAAAAAGCTCGGACTGTCGTAATGATTCCTCCAATGCAGTTCCAGTTCGTAGGTCACGGCGGAGGGACAGTCGCCGTTCTCTTCGATCCCGTGACACAGGGTCAGGATCTCGTTCCGAACGAGGCGGGGATAGTCCTTATACATCGCGAGCATCGTCCAATAGGAGTCGCGGAAATAGGTGCGGACGGGATTGACGTAGCTGCACCCGGCGGAAAAGCCCTTGTAGTCCCCGATCTCCTTATAGTTCTCGAGCGCGCAGAAAACGCTCGAAACGTAGAGCGCCTTGTCCTTTTCGGTCTTCGCCGTCGCGGGGATCATCACGCTCCCGATCTCGTCCTCGACCTCTTTTTTCAGGGCGGAGAAGCGGGAGAGGATCTCTTTGCAGTTTGCCTCGTCCGTGCCGTAGGAGCAAACGAACCGCACGCTCCGCCCGGTGTGCAGATAGACCGAGGAGTTCTCGGGGATATACTCGTTTTCGGCGTCCGCGGCGTAGGAAAAGTGCTTTACTGCCTGCCCGAAATCAAAGACGAAGTCGTATTTCGCCGCTTTTTTCGCCGTGATCTCGAAGCACAGGGCGTTGCCGCGCTTCGGAATGAACTGATAAACCTCGACCGTCCCGCCGAAAGCGTCGAGCAAGATCCTCTGCGTCCGTCCGATCATCACGACGGTCTTATCCGTGAACGCGTCGAGTTTCACCCCGTTCACGAAGACGTTGAGAAAACTCCTCCGCAGGTAACTGCCCGGATGGTTGCAGATCGAATATTCGGTGACCCCGCCCTTGCCGTCGAACCGGACGCGCAGGTCGTTTGCGAAAACGTCCCAGACCGCGTCCTCGTGGAACTTGCCCCGGGCGACGATCGCCCCGTTTTGAAAACTCGTTTCCATACCGTTGATCCCTTTTCCCGGAGCCGTATCAGCCGTTCTTCTCGAGGTAGAGCGTGTCGTACTTTTTGAGTTTGATCGATTTGGTCGAGACGCGGGTCTTGGTCAGAAAATGCTTCTCGTCGATCCGATAGGCGGTATAGCCGCTGCCGAGGTCGGTTTCGACGGTCTTCTCGTCTCCGATATTCGTGATCAGCACGCCGCGCGTTTTCCCGTCGGTCGCCGCCAGCGCGTAGAGCCCGTCCTTACCGGAGCCGGTCGTTTCGACCTCCTGCCCGAGGGCGTAGAGCTTGCCGAACGCCGTGAATGCGTAAAGGGTGCAGAAGGGCTTTTCGGTCAGGGGATTGAAAAATCCCGCGTAAACGCTGGTGCTGAAACGCGCGTCGTAGTAGCACATCAGGGACATTTTCGTCGCCTGCATCGCGATCATCATCGCGGTCACGTCCGCCGCCGCTCTCGTCGTTCCGCGGGTCTCGAGCGTGCGGTCGGTGTTCCACTCGTTGAGGTGGATCTCGATATCGGGGAAGCCCTCCTCCGCGAGGATCTTTTCGGCGTACGCCTGCACCTGTTTGGTGCGCTCGACCGACAGATAACTGTGGTGCGAGAAGAAGTCGAGCGGGAGGTTATCGCGCTTGACGCGGCGAAGGAAGCCGCGCAGGAATTCGGTGTGGTAGATCGCGCGCTCTTCCCAATGTGTGACCTCGTGCGGTTCCTTGTACTTCTCGTCCTGCTCCATATAGCCGAGGTAGAGTCCCGTGTTCGCGTAGCCGCCGACCTTGATCGTGTCTCCGAAGCACGCTTTCAGGCGTTTCGCGGTAGCGGCGTAGAGGTCGTAGTACTGCTCCTTCGTACCCTTCCACATATTGTTCCGTTCGATCGATTCCTCGTTATCCGGCTCGTTCCAGACCTCCCAGTAGGTGATGCCGTAGCGATAGCCGTCAGCCCACCCCTCGTTGTAGTGGCGGACGATATGTTCAGCGATCCGCGCCCACTTTTCGGGGTCCTTCGGCGGGAAGATGCGGTAGGATTTGATCATGTGCGCGTTCTCGATGGTCACGCCGAGCCGGAAATAGGGCTCGAGCTTCGCCTCGACCATCTTCTCAAACAGCGCGTCGGTGAAGGCGAAATCGTAGGACGCGGGATCGTTCTCGTCGGCGTCGAAATCGCGGAAGAGGTTCGGAACGTCGACGAACACGTTCGCCCCGTAATTCCCGCAGGTGTCGTGCATACGGCAATAGGGGATATTCGCCTCGGTCAGATAGTGAAACATCGAGTGTTCGATCCCGTCGTCCGAGATATCCGCGGGGGGCTGCCCGACGGCGTGCATCGGCTTGATCTTTCCCGTCGTTTTCGCAAAATCAAAATGGAGTTTCATAGCTGGATCCTTTCTTTTCCCGCCCGTGGGCGAGGCGGGTCGAACTCTGTTCTTGCGGTCTTTTTTATTATAAACCAATTGTTGTGAAAAAGCAATACGCAAGCGACGGTTTTTGCGGAGGATTGCCCGATCACTCGCAAAACGAAGCGGAAGCGCAAATCTGCGCTCCCGCCGTAACGGAAATCCCGGGGCTGTCGGGGACGGAAAGGAGGAGAGAGCCGTCCGGCGCAGCCCCGGTCGTTTTACAAGAAATGATCAGTCTGCGAGTTTGAAGTAGACGGGAGCCGGGATCTCGACGCCCTCGGCAACTTCGAGCGTATCGGCTTCGGGAGAAGCAACCTTCTCGACCTTCATCACGAAGTCCGTGCCGCAGGTTACGTACACGTCGGCGAATGCGAGGTAAGCGACCGTGTCCGCCTTCGTGTTCGACTTGTTCATAATGAACGGGACGACGATGTCCCCGGCGTCGCTGTAAACGATGCCGCCCTCACCGTCGGATTCGGCTTTGAACAGCATGGATTCCCAGTTCTGCATACCGTCGCTGCCGGTCGACATTTTAAAGATCGCGGTGCCGTCGACGAAAGCGGTGACGATTCCGACGTAGTCTTTCAGATCTGCACCCGTTTTGCCGTCGAGCAGGTCCAGATGATACCGGATGCCGAAGCGGTGCCAGCCGTATTCGGGGTTCGCCTCGTCGGTACCCGCGATGTTCGGATAGTCGGAGTAGTTCGGAGCCGCGCCGCACATGGTCGCCGGCGTGGTCACTTCGGAGTCGGAGATCGTCGTCGCGAAGTTCCCCGTCCACTCGAACGCGCCGGAGAAGTTGGCGTCGCTATAGTCCATACCGGGAACGGGGGAGAGGTAGTAGAACGGTTTTCCGTCGTAAAAACGTCCGACCATGTAGGGATCGTCTTTAGTGTCACCATCGTTGGCTCCGGCAAAGTTCAGGACCGTCTCGTTCCAGAGGATCGAGAACTCGACGTACAGATCTTTGCCCTCAGGATTCACCTCGGTCGGGTAGAAGTGGTCGTCGCCGCGAACGTCCTCAAGCTTCACTTCAGCCATCCCGTACCTTTCCGAAATGGAGTCGAACGCCTTGATGGTCGGTCCCTCCCAGAGAATATCCTCGACAACGTTGTTTTGACAGAGCGTACACACGCCGGTGCGGCTGCCGGTCGGGTTAAGCATATTGGCAGCCTCGGTCACAGTCCATTCGTCGACCTTGTGCGCGTTGGGATCGATCTCGATCGGACGTTCCTGAAGCTCCTCGCCGCACTCTTTGCAGTACAGCTTCTCAACGCCGGGGGTGGAGCAGGTCGCGGGAGTGGTAACGCGCCACATATCTTCGGGGACGTGTTGGCACGTGGGTTGGGTCGGAGCGGCGGTCGTCTCGGCGGCGGTCGTTTGCGCTGCCGCAGTCCCGGCGGCGGTCGTCCCGGCGGCGGTGGTCGCGTCAGCATTCTTCTTTCCGCAGGACGCGAACGCAAACGCGACCATAACGAGCGCAAGAATCAGTGCAAGTGTTTTCTTCATGGGTTTTTTCTCCTTTTTTTATTTGTCAAGGTAAAAGCGAAAGGCTCCCCCTTTGCCCTTATTATAGCACCGCAATTTCAAAAAAACAATACTGCGCGCGTTTTCAAAGAAAAAATCGTCGTGTTGCACAATCTGCGTTCTGATAATTGTGCAATATAAACTATCCGACGCAACGCCGTTCCCGATGGTTTCCCGAGAATGGTATTGATCGGATCCGGCTGTTGATCCGACCGGTTCGGAGCGGTTCCGATAAAAAAAGGAGACGATTCGCCTCGTCGGCTCTCGTCTCCGTTCCGTTTCGGAATTCCTTTTTATTTCGTCCCCCAGACGGTTTCGTTTTCCTTGAAAAAGTCGCCGTCCCTCCAATCGTAAACCCACGCGACGTCGCCGTCGCTCGCCTGCGGACACCCGCCGCACGGATGAAGCGGCGAATAGTATTCGACCGGGGTGTAACTCCCGTGTTTGACGCTCCAATCGAAAGAGGAAGTCAGGGCGTAAGTATAATCCCGTCCGTGCATCAATTGCGCGTAGGCGACCAGCGCCGACCAATACGGCCAGACGGCGCCGTTGTGGAACTTGTAGTCCTGCAGATTTCTGTGAAAAGTCCTGCCCAATCCGCGGTAGAAGGGATAAACGCACATCACGCCGAAGTCGCCCGCCCCTTGGCTCTTATTGTTCCGGCTCTCGAGGATCGCCGAAACGTTGTCGAGCAGCCGCTCGGTCTTATCCTTATCCGCGATCCCGAACAAGACGGCGAGGATCGTGTCGACCGAAAGATTGTCCTCGACGAAATCGCCGTCCCTGTAGTTGACGTAGTATCCCTTTTCGTCGTCCCAGAGCAGGGCGTTGATCGCGGTTTTGGTCCGTTCGTACATCGCGCGATAGCGGCGGGCGCGCGAGGCGTCGCGCGTTCCGGCAATGCGGGAGAGGCACTCGAGGGCGCGGGCGTAGAGGAGTTCGACGTACGTAACGTAGCCCGTCCGGTTGACCTCGTTCGCCCAGTCGCGATTGTTGTGGGGCCCCGCTTTGACGATCAGGTGGGTTTCGTCCTCGTAAAGGGCGAGTTTGTCGACTGCCAACGCGCACCAATCGAAAACCGTTCTTCCCCTCACCGTTTCGTCAAGGATCGAAAAGTCGCCGGTGTGATTGATATAGTCGTAGACCATCAAAACGAAGAAACTCGGGCTGTCGTACTGATTGCGGAAAAACGGGTTCCATTCAACCGTCACGGCGGCGGGACAGTCCCCGTTCTCCTCGACGCCGTGCGCGAGCGTCAGAATCTGACACCGGACGAGATCGGGACGGCTCTTATACATGGGCAGGACCGTCCAGTAGGAGTCGCGGAAATAGGTTCGGTCGACGCTCTCGGAAAAGCACTTGTAGTCCCCGATCTCCGTATAGTTCTCGAGCGCGCAAAGGTAACTTGACGTATAGACGGCTTTGTCCTTTTCGCTTCTCGCTGTCGCGGGGATCTTCACACTCGCGATCTCGTCCTCGACCTGCCCCTCGAACTCGGCGAAACGGGGCAGCAATCTGCGGCAGTAGGCAGCGTCGGTACCGCAGGAAAGAACCAGCCGCGCTCTTTTATTCGTGTGAACGTAGAGCAACGCGCTTTCGGGAACGAACCGGCTTTCGACGTTCGCGGCGAAGTCGAACCGGGTCGTTCTCCTGTGATCCAGATCTAGAACGAAATCGTAGTCGCCCGCTTTGTTCGCAGAGATCTCGTAGAAGATCGCCCGCTCTTTTGCCGGAACGAACTGATAGATCGTGATCCTGACGTCGCCCGTTTTCAGAACGATCGTCTGCGTCCGCCCGATCATTTTGACGCTCTTCTCGCAGAACGCGTCGATTTTTTTCTTGCCGGAATAAACGCTCGCCGTACTCGTCAGAGCGTGCGCGCCCGTTTGCGTGCTCGACGTACACTCCGCGATCCCGCCCTTGCCGTCAAAGGTAACTTGCAGATCGTTCGAGAGCACGTCGTAGATCACTTCCTCGTGATATTTTCCGACGACGACGATGCTTCCGCCTCGAAAATACTTTTTCATTCCGTTTTTCCTACCCTACGTTCGTGGTCCGCTCCCCGCGCAGCGGAGAGAATGACCCGTCGCATTTATCATACCTTATCTTTCCCGATCTGTCAAGGGGCGGCGTGCCGGCTGACGCCGTTAATTCACGAAAAGAGAATGAATTGCCCTGCGGGCATGAATTGCGGTGCGACGCACCGCGTGAATTGCCGCTTCGCGGCGTGAATTGAACGGCTGCGCCGTTCGTGAATTGCGCATATAGGACGCCTGAAGCGAGCGGATATCATTCAAAAAAGCGCCCGCCGGAGCGGGCGCTTTTTTGAAAACGTCGGTCAGTTCGCCGTGGGTTCGACCTTCGGCAGCGTGTACCAGGTCTTCAGCATATTGTCGAGCCGAGCCTGCTTGGACGCGACGACCGCTTCGTACTTCGACGAGATGTAACCGGAGTCGCCTTCGTGATCCTCGTGCTTCATCAGATCGTGCCAGCGGTTGGTACGATCGATCACGCCGAACAGATCGTCGACCGCCTTGTCGCGCCCGTAGAGGATGCCCTCGTAGATGATGTCGAGCATCCGGTCGGTGCCCTGGTTGTAGGTCGTGGTCCTGTACTTGGTCACGATCTGCAGGAACTCATCGCGGATATGGGCGGAATGTTCGGTGCAGTACTGGATGTACGCGGAGAGGGCTCTTGCCTTGCGGGGATTGGTATTGACGTTGATGGCGCCCGCGTCGCCGGTGTTGTCGATGATCGTGTTATAATCCGTGTCCTTGTCGGCGTCGATCTTGGGGCAGGGGACCACCGAATACAGGTAGGTCATCTGCTTGATCTTGTCGTCCTCCAGGTCGCCGAGCAGATCGGCGCCGAGGAAGAGAATTTCGTTCTGGGCGAACTTCGTCAGGTGATACGCCTTACCGGGCGCCTCGGGCGTGTTGCTGGAGTGGGTGGCGCTGGTCGAGAGGGAACCTTTACCCTTGAACACCTTCGACACCGCGTCGAAGATGTCGTTCAGCCCCGCGTCTTCGGAACTGGCGGCGTATCTGATCCATTGTTTGCCGTTATACGCGCTCAACTCGTCCTCGACGACGTACTGCTCGGTCAGCGGAGTGCCGCAGGAATAGATGAAACCGACCGCGGTCTTTCCTCCGTACTCGTCCGCGATGATGCCGAGCGTATCGCCGATCGAGTCGTTCCCGTCGCCGTCGGTGTCGGCCCAGATCGCCTCGCAGAGTTTGCCGAGCACGTCGAAGGTCCAGCGACCCTCGTCCACGAGGTCGAAGAAGTAGGTCGTGAGTTCTTCGCCCGCACCGAGCGAATCACCCTCTTTCAGAATGATCGGAGCGAGTTTGGAGGCGTTCGCGTCCATCAGATCCATATTGAAGGGGACGACCATCACCGAGCGGAGAAGTTCGAGGAAATAGTCGCCGCCGAGGACGTAGGCGCGGTCGCCGGTGAGCGACATATTCTCCATCCACACTTCCAGCCAGCCCTCGGTCGAAAAATCGAAGAACGAGCCGGGGAGCGACCAGATATCCTTGAACGATCCGTTCAGAAGTTCCAGGTTCAGGTCGTAGAGCAGACAGACGAACAGATCGGGGGCGTCCTCGGCGTTCCCCTTGACCAGGGTGTCGATCTTCGGCGCCTGCTTCTCGTAGTATTCGGACCAGGTTTCGTACGTGATCGTCAGCCCGAACAGGTCTTTCGCCGCCTTGTTCCGCTCGTAGACCATCACTTCGATCTCGGGCGTGAGGTCTGCCACGACTTCGTCGGGACCCTTCAGGTACGTGTCGTTTTTCGACGTTTTCACACCGTTGCGGCTGATGTCGATCGCGATCTTCAGTTTGCGGTCGCGCTCCGTGATCATCGTGACGTTCTCCGCGAGTTCTTCCCACTTGTCGGTGGTGACCTCGACGGTCGTTGCTTCCGTTTCGGTCTCGGTCGCGCCGGGCGCCGCCTGCGCCGTCGTTTCCGCTTTATCGCCGTCCTTACCGCAAGACGCGAGCGCGAGGATCGAGAAGACGGTACACAGGATCAGGAGCAGGGATACGATTCTCTTTTTCATACGATTTCTCCTTTTTGATTCGGGACGTTCGTTTTCGGTGCGAGCGGAACGGTTTGACCTTGCGGCACGCTCCCGCCGACAGTTCTCCCAATGATATAATTCTACCGCACGCATTTTAAAAAAGCAATAGATTTGACCGTTTTTGACTACAAATGAGTAAATTGAGCAAGAATTCGGTCCGAACATTGTGCAATGAGCCCGCCGACCCCCGGAAAGCGGGGAGGGGATCGGGTCAGTTTGCCGCGGGTTCGGATTTCGGTAGCGTGTACCAGGTCTTCATAACGCTATCGAGCAGCGCCTGCTTCTGGGAGAGGGCGGCGGCGTACCGCTGCGAGATGACGTCTGATCCCGCGACGAATTTCTCCGACATCATGATCCGGTGCCAGCGCGGGTCTTTGTTCAGGTCGTCGACCTGCTTGTCGCGCCCGTAGAGGACGCCGTTGTAGATGATCTCGAGCATCCGGTCGGTGCCCTGGTTGTAGGTCGTGGTCTTGTATTTGGTCACGATCTGCAGGAACTGTTCGCGGATCTCGCCGGAATTCTCGGTGCAGTACTGGATGAACGCCGAGAGGACCCTCGCCTTGCGGGGATTGGCGTTGACGTTGATCACGCCGACGTCGCCCTGGTTGATGATGATCGTGTTATACGAGCCCGTTTCGTCAAGTTTCGGACAGGGGACCACCGAGTAGAGGTCGGTCATATTCTGGAACGCCTCGTCCTCGAGCGCCCCGAGCGTGCAGATGCCTCCGAACAGTATTTCGCCGGCGCCGAACTTGGTGTGGTGGTACGTGGCGCCCGGCTGCGCGGGCGAGTTGCCGCCAAAGGGATGGCTCGTCGTCAGGGAGCCGGAGCCCTCGAAGACGCTCTTCACTGCGTCGTAGATCCGGTTGAGCCCCGACGAATCGTTGCGGAACTTGATCCATTGTTGACCGTTATAGGGGCTCGACTCGTCCTCGATCGTATATAACTCGGTCAGCGGCTCGCCGCAACAGTAGACGAAGCTGGCGGCGTTGATCCCGCCGTATCCGTCGGCGATGATGCCGAGAACGTCGTCGATCGAATCCTGTCCGTCGCCGTCGGTATCGACCCACGCCGCCTCGCAGAGTTTGCCGAGGACGTCCCAGGTCCATCCGCCCGTTTCCACGAGGTCGAAGAACCGGGGCGTGAGTTCCTCGCCCGCGCCGAGTTCCTCGTCCGCTCCGATGATCGCGGGCGCCAGTCTGGACGCTTTTTCGTCCATCATGGTCATATTGAAAGGTATAACGTCCATCACCCGCAGGATGTCGAGAAAGTAGTCGCTGCCGAGGATGTAGGCGCGGTCGCCCGTGAACGACATGTTCTCCATCCACTCCTTCAGCCAGCCCGGGGAATTGAAATCAAAGTACGCGTTCGGGATCGACCACACGTCCTTGAAGACACCGTTCAGCATCGCTTTGCTCACGTCGTTCAGCATACTGATAAAGAGATCCGGCGCGTCCGCGTCGTTTCCCTTGACGGCGAGCTCGATCGGCTCCTGCTGTTGTCCGAAACCGTAATCCCAGGGGATATAAGTGATGGAGATACCGAGCAGTTCTTTCGCCGCTTCGTTGCGTTCGTAGACCATCTGCTGGATCAGGGGGGTCACGCCGTCTTCGACCGAGTCGGGCCCCGCCACGTAGATATCGTTTTTCGACCATTTCTCCGCCGATCCGCCGACGCTGTATTCGATCTTGAGCGTCCTGTCGCGTTCCGCGATCATCGTGATCTTGGGAACGATCTCCTCCCATTTGTCCGCGGTGGTCGCAACGGTCGTGTCGATCGCCGTTTCGGTTTCGCTGCCCGCGGGCTCCGTCGCCGTATCGGCGGTCGCCGCCGCTGTGGTCGCGGTCGTCCCGCCGCTCCCTCCGCAGGACGCGAAGGCGGGCAGGCACAGAAGGATGCACAGGATCAGCGCGACAGTGGTTTTTCGCATACTCTTTTTCCTCATCTTTCGATCTTTTGCGGGGCGGTCCCGTCTGCCGCCTCCGTGCGGGTTTCCAAGGATGAAAAAGCCGGGATGCTCGGGTTTCGCGGGACGTTTTATTTCCAGACCGATTCGTTCTCTTTAAAGAAATCGGCGTCCTGCCAATCGTAGACCAGAGCGGCGACGCTGTTCCACGCCGCCAGTTGTGTGCCGGGCGGAGCGCAGGGGGAATAGTAGTCGACCGGGACGTAGATCCCGTGCTTGACGCTCCAGTCGAAAGAGGACGTCAGGGCGTACGTATGGTCGCGCCCGTTCCGCAGCTCCGCGTAGGCGACCAAAGCGGAGAGAGCGGGGTGCGCGGCGCCGTTCTGATGTTCGTACTCCTGCGAAGATTCGTTGTAGCAGCGGTCGAATCCGCGGTAGAAGGGATAAACGCTCATCACGCCGAAATCGCCCGCCTGCTGCCGCGTGTTGTTTTTGGTTTCGAGCAGCGCGGAAATGCCGTCGAGCAACCGTTCGGTCTTTTCTTTGCCGCTGATCCCGAACAGCACGGCGAGGACCGTGTCGGCGGACAGATTGTCCTCGACGAAGTCTCCGTCTTTATAGTTGACGTAATATCCCTTTTCCTCGTCCCAGAGGATCCGGTCGATCGCGTTTTTCGTCCGGGTGAACATTTTGTGATATTTGGCGGCGCGGACCTTGTCTCTTTTCCCCGCGATCCGGGAGAGACAGTACAGCGCCCGGGCGTAGAGCAGCTCGTCGTAGGTGACGTATCCCGTCCGGTTGATCCGGTCGGTCCAGTCCCGGTTGTTGTGCTTGCCGGTCTTTTTGATCAGCGAGGTCTCGTCCTCGTACGTCGACAGCTTATCGATCGCGAGCAGGCACGCCTGGTAGACCGTTCTCCCGTTCACCCGCTCGTCGAGGATCGAAAAATCGCCGGTCCGGTTGATATAATCGTAGATCGTCATGACGAAGAAGCACGGGCTGTCGTAGTGGTTCCGCCAATGGGTCTCAAAGCGGAAGGTCACGGCGGCGGGGCAGTCGCCGGTCTCGTCGATCCCGTGCGCCAGCGTGACGATCTGATCCCGGATCATATCGGCGCGGTCCTGCTTGTAGAGCGACGTCGACGCCCAGTACGAGTCGACATAATAGGACCGTACCGGATCGGGGCAGACGCAGCTCGGGGAAAAGCCCCGGTATTTTCCGAGCGTTTTGTAGTTCTGGAGCGCGCACAGGACGCTCGAAACGTAGAGCGCCTTGTCACGCTCGGTCTTCGCCGTCGCGGGGATCTTCACGCCCCGGATCTCGTCGGTCACCCGCTTCTTCTCTTCCGCGAAACGGGAGAGCATCGTCCTGCAGTACGCGTCGTCGGTACCGAAAGAAAGGACGAAGCGTGCGCTTTTATCCGTATGGATCAAAATCGAATCGATATCGGGGATGAACCGATACTCGGCGCCCGAAGCGAAGCGGGAACGTCTCGCCGCGGAGCCGAGATCCAGGATCACGTCGTAGTCGCCCGTCCTGTTCGCCCTGATCTCGTAAAGCACGGCGTTCCCGGAGACGGGGACGAACTGAAGGAGCGAGATCTTGCAATCGCCTTTTTTCCAAACGATCTTCTGCGTCCGTCCGACCATCTCGACGCTCTTGTCGCAGAAAGCGGAGAGCTTCTCTCCGTTGATGAAGACGTTGAAGAACGTGCGTTCGGCGTAGTTCCCGCTCTGATGGATCACGGTGTAGTTCGTGATCCCGCCCTTGCCGTCGAACCGGACGTGCAGGTCGTTCGACAAGACGTCGCAGACGGCTTCCTCGTAATTTTTTCCCGCAACGACGATCATGCCGTTCCGAAAAGATTTCCTCATATCGGTTTTTCCCTTTGCTCAGCGTTCGGGGTCGGATCGTTCTCTTTCACAAATCCATTATATATCTTTTTTTCCCTTTTTGCAAGAAAACGAAAGATTTTTTTAATTATATTTATATAAGATTTCTAAATATATAAAGGGGACGCCCCCATATCCCCCTCCGGGAAGGGAGGGGGATAGGGGGCGTCCGGGGAAAAAGGAGATCCGGGGCTGCCTTGCTCGGAAGATAGGAGGAAAACCGGCTCGGCTGCCCCGGAAAGAATACGTGGATCAGTCCGCGAGCTTGAAGTAGATCGGGGCGGGAACGTCAACACCGTCCGCCACCGTCAGCGTCGCCGCTTCGGGAGATGCAACCTTCTCAACCTGCATCACGAAGTTGTCGCCGCAGGTGACGGAGAGATCGGCGAGCGCAAGGTAAACGGTCTTATCCGCCTTCGCTTGTGCCCGGTTGATCTGGAACGGGATGACAAAACTGTCCACGTCGCTGTACGTGACGGTATCTCCGTCTCTTACCGCGTTGAACAGATGGGCTTCCTTATCCTGCATACCTTCATCGCCGGTGGAGAGCTTGAAGATCGCGGTGCCGTCAAGGTAGACGGTCACGGTCCCGCGATAGTCCGACAGTTCTGCGCCGGCTTTTCCGTCGAGCAGCTCAAAATGGTACCGGACCCCGATGCGGTGCCAGCCGTATTCGGGATGATCCGGATCGGCGCCGTTGATGTTCGGATAGTCGGCGTAGTTGCTTGACTTGCCGCACATCGTGGCAGGGGTGGTCACTTCGCTATCCGAAATCGGCGTCGAGAAGTTCCCCATCCACTCGAACGCGCCGGCGACCTCGGCGTCGCTGGTCGGACAACCGACGACGGGAGAGAAGTAGTAGAACGGTCCGTTCTTGTCAAAACGTCCGCACATATAGCCGTTTCCGGCAGGATCGAAGTCCAGGACGGTTTCGTTCCAGAGGATCGAGAATTCGACCAGCAGATCGTTGCCGTCGTAAACGCCTCGATGGTCGGCTCGAACTTGAGTTCTTCAACGATGGTCTCTTCACAAAGCGTGCAGAAACCCTCGCGTCTGCCGGTCACGTGGAACATATTGACCGGCTCGGTCACGGTCCACTCGGTGATCTTGTGCGCCTTGGGATCGATCGGGATCGATTCGGTCGAGCCCGGGATCTTCTCGCCGCACTCCGAGCAGTAGTAGGACTGTTCGCCCGGGGTGGAGCAGGTGGGCTTCAGGTCAACCGTGGGAGTAGCTTCCGGGGTATGGACGTGCGGGGCTTGGGTCGGAGCGGCGGTCGTCTCGGCGGCGGTCGTTCCGGCGGTCGTTTGCGCTGCCGCGGTCCCGGCGGCGGTGGTCGCGTCTGCATTCTTCTTTCCGCAGGACGCGAACGCGAAAACGCAAAGGACGAGCGAAAGGACCAGCGCGAGGGTAACGGTAAGTTTCTTCATCTTGTTTTCTCCTTTTTGATTCCGTGGTTTTTATCTGATCCGGGACGATCCCGGAGGGGAACGAAGTGTTGCTGCGCAACGTGAAGTGCGCTTCGCGCGTGAAGTTGACTGCGTCGGTGAAGTGCGCTGCGCACGTGAAGCGCCCAGCGGGGCGTGAGGGGAAGAGAACGAAGTGTTGCTGCGCAACGGGATATGAACGAGCGGCGCCGACCGTTCTTTTTCTGGTCGTTCGCCCGTCCTTGTCTCCATTGTACTCCGCTTCTTGAAAAAATGCAACGATTTCTTTGCTTTCAAAACAAAGACCAGCGGTCTGCACAAAAATAAATTGAGATAATTGTGCAATACGACCGACCCGTTTCGCAATAAAAATCCCCCTTTCCGCTGCGGGAAAGGGGGATCGTAAGCGAGAGGGGAGAGTTGCTGCGGGATCAGTAGAGCGATCTGATCTTCGAAACGTATTGTTTCGCAAGTTCGGTGATCGCGCCGTAGTCCCCGGCTTCGAGCATCTTCTTGTCGACGATATTGCCGCCGATCCCGAAGCCCGAGACCCCTGCCTTCGCGTAGTCGGCAAGGTTGGAGAGGTCCACGCCGCCGACGGCGAGGAGCGGGATATGATTTAAGGGACCCCGCACCGCCTTGACGTAGGCGGGACCGAGAGACGTGACGGGGAAGAGTTTGACGAAATCGGCGCCGCGCTCGTAGGCGGATTCGATCTCCGTCGGGGTGTACGCCGCGGGGATCGAGATCAGCCCCGCCGCCTTGGTCGCCCCGATGACCGCGGGGTTGCCGTTCGGGGAGATGATATACTTTCCTCCGGCGGCGGCGGTCAGAGCGACCTGTTTTTCGGTCAGCACCGTCCCGGCGCCGATCTGCATCCGGTCCCCGAAGTGCTTGACGAGCGCCTCAATATTCTGCGCGGTCTCCTCGTCCGTGACCTTGCCGCTCGCCGTGTAGGTGACCTCCAGCAGACGGACGCCGCCCGCGTACATCGCCTCGGCAAGAGGGATCAGCTGCTCGCTCTTCACCCCGCGCACGATCACGATCAGCCGTTCGTTTTTGATGAGTTCTTTTACGGTTTCCATATCGTCTCCTTTACCACTCCGCGACGCTGCCGTCCGCGTGATGCCAGACGGGATTCTTCCAGTTGTGCGGGGTCTTGTTCTCCTCCAGCACCAGTTCGCGGTTGACCTCTACGCCCAGCCCCGGCAGTTTCGGCAGATCGACGAAGCCGTCCGTGAAGCGGAAATCGTCCTGATTCTTCACGTAGTCGAGCACGCTCTTGCCGACGTTGTAGTGGATGCCGATGCTCTGCTCCTGAATGAAGGCGTTATAGCTGGTCGCGTCGACCTGCAGGCAGGCGGCGAGCGCGATGGGTCCGAGCGGACAATGGGGCGCCAGCGCGACGTCGTACGCCTCCGCCATCGCGGCGATCTTCTTGACCTCGGTGATACCGCCCGCGTGCGAGAGGTCGGGCTGGATGATATCGACCCCGCCCGCCTTGAACAGACGTTTGAAGTCCCACTTGGAGAACAGCCGCTCCCCGGTGGCGATGGGGATGTTGCAGGCGGCGGCGATCTCCCCGAAGTACTCCATATTTTCGCAGAGGACGGGCTCCTCGATGAACATCGGGTCGAACTCCTCCAATTTCTTTGCGAGGATCTTCGCCATAGGCTTATGCACTCTGCCGTGGAAGTCGATCGCAATGCCGAAATACTTGCCGCAGCTCTCGCGGATCGCCGCGACGCGCTCGAGGACCGCGTCGATCTTGTCGTAGGTGTCGACGATCTGCAGTTCCTCCGTGGCGTTCATCTTGATCGCCCGAAAGCCCGCGTCCATCTTCTCCTTCGCGGCTTTTCCCACGTCGGACGGACGGTCGCCGCCGATCCAGGAGTAGACCTTCATCTTTTCGCGGCACTTGCCCCCGAGGAGTTGATAGACCGGGACGCCGAAGACCTTGCCCTTGATATCCCAGAGCGCCTGATCGATGCCCGAAATGGCGCTCATCATAACGCCGCCCCCGCGGTAGAATCCGCAGCGGTAGAGCGTCTCCCAGAGCCCCTCGATGTCGGCGGGATCCTTGCCGACGAGGTAATCCCGCATCTCGTTGACGCACGCCAGAACAGCCGCGGCGTGACCCTCGAGGACCGCCTCGCCCCAGCCCGTGATCCCCGCGTCTGTCTCGATCTCGACGAATCCCCAGCGCGGACGGACGAAATACGTGTTGACTTTCGTGATCTTCATACTCGTTTACGACCTCTTTTTTCAAAAATGACTTGTTATTGACTTGCAGCAGTGATATAATTATAGCACAAAACGTTGCGCGAAAGTGAAACATCCCGCTTTTTTTGCGACGGTTTTTCGGGTGAAAAGAAAGAACGCCGCGGAAGCGAGCGGTTTCCGTTCGGTACGCACCTTTTACCGCGCGTTCCGGGAGACCTTCGGCTGCAGCCCGAAAGAGTACCTCGAAAAGAAATGATCGGTTCCAAATAACTATTATACAAGGAGTATTTCGATATGTCAAGAATTCGTTTCGGCTGGTCGGAGGTCAGTCTGGTGCCCGACCGTCCCATCTCGCTCGCGGGTGAGTTTTTCGAGCGCGTGACAAATGAGGTGGAGACCCCCATCACCGTCACCACGCTCGCCGTCGAGGAGGACGGGGAACAGGCGTTCTTCTGCTCCTGCGACCTCGAGGGGGTCGGGCGCGATCTGTGCCTCCGCGTGCGGGCGCGGGTCGGGGAGAAGAACCCGAAGATCCAAACCGACAAGATCATGCTCCACGCCGTCCACATCCACAATTCCTACGTCTACGAGCAGGCGGAGGGGGGCGTGCGCGCGTTCGAGGGAGGCACGCTCGGGGTGATCCGCGATTTTATGCCCGCGGACTGCAAGTATATCCCGCAGATCACGTCGACCGACTGTATTCAGCCGGACGAGGCGCGGGATATTCTGGTCGAGCGGATCGCGCGGTCGGTCCTGGAGGCGTACGACGATCTCGGAGAGGGCGGATTCGCGCAGGGATTCGGGCGGGTCGCCGTCGGGATGAACCGCCGCGCCGTCTACTCCGACGGGAGCGCGAAAATGTGGGGCGACGTCGACCGCGCCACTTTCGTTTCGCTCGAGGGCGGCAACGATACCGGGATGGAGCTGCTCTATATCTACGACAAGGCGGGGAAGATGACCGGCATCGTCGCGAACGTCGCCTGCCCCGCGCAGATCATGGAGCAGAGAAGCGTGATCTCGGCTGACTACTGGGGCAAGGTCAAGATCCTGCTCCGCGAAAAGCACGGAGAGGACTTTAAACTGCTGGCGCTGGTTTCCCCCGCGGGCGACCTCTGCCCGCGCGACCTGATCCGCTGGGTGGAGCCCGAGACCCCGATCAAGGATCCGAACGTCACCCGGATCGACCCGAAGGAACGCTTTGCCGATCCGTCGATGTTCGACGTCAAGGGGACCTGGAAAGCCGGGCGGCGTATCTTCAACGAGATCGAGAGCGAGATGGAGGATATCGGAACGGTTTACACCGAGGGGAACTTCGCCCATACGGTGAAGACCCTGCGCCTCCCCCTGCGCCGCGTGACCGACGGCGAAGCAGAGGACGCCCGCCGGGTGCTGCGCGACGCGCTGAAGGATAAGAAGACGCTGGACTACAAGGATTCCGCCGAACTCTACGTCTACGCGGGGACCCTCAAACGCTACGAGTCGCAGGAGGTTTTCGAGACCGTGGATACCGAGG
>CACZAZ010000005.1 GCA_902779285.1 uncultured Ruminococcus sp. | reverse complement strand
TTTCTCTGGGACTGATGGGTAAGGGAGAAGGGCAGGAGGCTCTTGAAGCGGCCACACCTCAACAGCCATCCATCTTCGAGTATCTGGAAGAATTCAAAAAGGAGCAGAGTCTTGCTAATGAGTGGGCCTATGGCACCCTGCAGTGCTGGAAGACCTTCGAGAATCATCTCAAGGATTTCAATGCAAGTGTTACCCTGGATGACTTTGACGAAATCGGCATCACCAATTTCATCGTCTATCTTCGCGGAACGCTCGACATGGAGGAAAAGACGGTCCAGAAGCAATACTCCAACTTGAAGTGGTTCCTCAACTGGGCCATACGTAAGGGATACACGAGGCAAGACTTCATCAACCGGTATAAAGCCAAGTTCAAGGTATTGGAGAAGCCGGTCATCTTCCTCACCAAGGAGGAACTACTCAAACTATACAACTATCAGATCCCGGCCAACGGGAAAGAAGTGGACCTTATTGACCAGAATGGTAACGAGTACAAGAAGACTCTCCACGATGCCAGCGGCCTTGCCAAGACCAGGGACCTCTTCTGCTTCTGTGCTTTCACTTCCCTTCGGTACTCCGACATGGCTAATCTCAAGCGCCACGACATTCGCGACGGCATTCTCTATATCACAACACAGAAAACCAATGACCGTATTCCCATCGAGCTGAACGCCTTTGCCAAGGAGATTCTAGACAAGTATAAGAAGGAAAAGTATGACAATGACCTTGCCCTTCCCGTCATCAGCAACCAAAAGATGAATAAATACCTGAAGGTTCTAGGAGAATTGTGCGGATTCAACGACCCCATAACCCGCGTTTGCTTCCGCGGAGGAAAACGCGTAGCCGGGTCCGCCCTGCTCCGCGATCAACTCGGAGATCATCTCGCCGTGTCCCCCGTTCCCGCCCGACAGATCGAACGGAGCGAACAGGTCGTCCGCGCCTCCCTCGGCGGATATGGGCGCAGGTCCTTCCTCCGGTTCTTCCTCCGGCTCTTCTTCGGGCTCTTCTTCGGGCTCTTCTTCGGGCTCTTCCTCGGATTCTTCGTCGGTTTCCTCCGCGTTTTCGTCGAGCGCGGACAGATCGAACGGAGCGAACAGATCGTCCTCTCCCGCGGTTTCATCCGCCGGATCGTCCTCCGCTTCTTCCTCGGATCCTTCTTCCTCGGATTCGTCCTCGGACGCTTCTTCCTCCGATTCGTCCTCGATCACTTCGTCGGATTCTTCGTCGGATTCCTCCTCGGATTCCTCCTCGATCTCGTCTTCGGGCTCTTCTTCGGGTCGCTCGTCGACCTCTTCCCCTTCGGGTGCGGACAGATCGAAGGGAGCGAACAGGTCGCCCTCTCCCGCGGGACCGTCCGCGGGGGTTTCCGCTTCTTCTTCGGTCACGTCGGGTTCTTCTTCGGGCTCTTCCTCGGGCTCTTCCTCGGGCTCTTCCTCGGGCTCTTCTTCGAGTTCTTCTTCAAGCTCGTCTTCGGACTCGTCTTCGGGCTCGTCCCCGTCGGTTTCGGTCATAACGGCTGCGGGATCCTCCCCGTCAAACAGCGCGTCGTCCTCGTCTTTGTCCTCGGTCCCGTCGGAGAGATCCTGCCGGTCGCGATCCTCGTCGAAGAGGGCTTCTTCGTCCCCCTCCGCGATCCGTCTTGCGGTCTCCTCCGCGATCCGGGTCTCCTCCGCGATCCGCGCTTCCTCGGCAAGACGCGCTTCTTCCGCCGCGCGGTGTTCCTCCTCGGTCTCGGGATAGTCGATCCCGGGGAGCAGGACGGTGGGCGCGGGCTCCTCTGTCGGAGGCGGGTTTAGGGCGGCGGCTCTGATCGCTTCTTCTCTTGCGCGGCGGCGCTCCTCCTCGGCTTCCCGTCTCGCCCGCTCTGCTTCGATCTGGGCAAGCGCTTGGTCGGCGCGGAGTTTCTCGATCTTGATGTGGTGGTATTTCCTGTCGACCTCGCGCGCGATGGTCGATTCGCGGCTCCGGCAGGTGAAGATCAAACTCTGCACCCCGTCCTCCGCCAGTTCGCGCAGCGCCCGCATGGTGCAGGTCGCGCGGAAGTTGTCCTGATGCGCGAAACTCTCGTCAAAGCAGAGCGGCGGCTTCTCATCCTTATAGAGCAGGTCGATATACGCCAGCCGCAGCGCGATATAGGCGAGGTCGCGCGTACCGCCCGACAGATACTCGGCGGAATAGCGGTCGCCCTCCTCGCGGGCAAAGTCGAGGAACAGATCCTGGTTGACCCCGAGTTGACCGTACTTGCCGTCGGTCATCGCGCTCATCAAGCGCCCCGCGTACGCCGACAGCCGCGGCGTGATCTCGCGCCGCAGATTGCCCTCGGCGCCGGAAACGGCGGAATACGCCAGATCCAGCGCGTGCTTCAGTTCGCTCGCCGCGCGGATGCGGTCGCGGAGGATCTCGATCTTCTCGCGGATCTCGACGGGATTCGACGCCCCCTGACGGAGCCCCGCGATCTCGTCCTCCAGATCGAGCCGGTGCTTTTCGAGTTCCTGTTTTCTCTCGTTGCGGACCTTGATCCCGTCGAGCAGGTCTTCAAACGACATATCGCAGAGCATATTCTGCAGTTCGGGGGAGAGCGAGTGGCGCAGATGCTCTTCGTTCTCGCCCGCCAGTTTCCCGCGCAGGGCGTTCAGCTCGGCTTCCAGACGCTTTTCGCGTTCAGCAAACTCGGCTTGCCCCGCGAGAACGGCGTCGATCTCCTCGATCATCCTGTCGATCGCGGCGCCGACCCCCGATTCGGGCAGCGAACGCCCCCAGCGGGCGACCGTCGCGGAGAGCGAAGAATAGGTCGCAAGATAGGTCTTCTTGGTGCGGTCGACCACGTCCTCGGCGTGTCTCAGCGCCTGTTCGCGGTCCGCGATCGCCCGACGCCTTTCGCCGTTCCCCGAAAGGAACGCGGCGAACGCCGAGAGCGTCTTGAATCCGTACTCGTTTGCGAGCGCCCGCGCACGCTTGAAGTGTCCGCGGTAGATAAGCGCCATGACCCCGCCGCCGACGAGCGCCACGCCCGCGAGCGCGAGGTAGAGCGCCGCCCCGGGCTTCCACGAAAGGATCGCGCCGAGGATGGGGAGAAAGACCGCAAGCCCGAAGCAGAGGATCGTGAGCAAAAGGGCGTTGGTCCCGCTCTTGCGCGCCTCGCGGACCTCGCGGGAGACGACCTCGTCGCCGCCGTGACGGTCGATCCTGTGGAGCAGTTTCTCCTCTTCGCGTTCGTCCTCGATCTTCTCTTTCAGTTGTCCGTGTTCCTCGCCCGCCGCGCGGTAGGTGCGATAGGCGTCCGCCGTCACGCGGCGGTTGATGGCGAGTTCGGTGCGATAGGAGCTGTCGGGCAGAAAATCGTTGCCCGTATGTTTCATCCGGAACTCCGCTTCCTCCGCGTGGAGCAGGCGTTCCTCCTGTTCGAGCGTATGCAGTTTATCGAAACTGTTGAGCAGAGCGATGGCGCGGAAACTGCCCTTCAGTTTTTCGAGTTTCGCGATCTCCTGTTCGACCTTCTCGCGCTCCTTCTGATTCTCGACCAGTTCGCTCTCGCGTTCGAGCAGCGTGTCGGTGATCTCGATCGATCGCTGTTCCTCCGCGATCAGCTCCTCGGCTCTGGCGAGCAGGGCGCGCGACCCGACCCCGTGTTCCTCGGTCTCCGATACGCGGCGGGCGTTGATCGCGGCGGCGGCTTTGTCGACCGAGAGTTGTTCGTTCCCCGAGAAGAGCAGGTTCGAGATGGTCTCGCGCATCTTCTCTTCCCCGACGTGGGTATCGTCCATCTGGCTGATGTAGGCGGAACTCGAGAAAACGTCCGACGGGACCCCGAGGAAATACTCCCCGGCGTCTTTTTCGGTGACCAGACTCCCCTCTTCGATATTGACCACCCGCGTCCTGTCGCGGAAGACCTCGCGCCCGTTCTCCTGCACGATCGCGGAATAGCGGTCGATGCGGTAGCGTTTTCCCTTGACGAGGACGGTCATCTCGCCCTCGGCGGTCCCGGTCTCCCAACTCGTCCGCTTGCGCCGTTCCTCAAGCCCCGCGGGATCGGGCGTGAAGCCGTAGAGCATAAACCGGACGAAGGCGGCAAGCGTGCTCTTACCGGACTCGTTCGAGCCCTCGATCACGTTGAGCTTGTCGCCGAATTTGACCTCGAAATAGTCAAGCAAACCGAAGTGTTTGACCTTAACTTCCAGTATCAGCACGGTTTGACCTCTCTTCCTTCCAGCCCGGATAATCCTTTGACGGCGCGTTCGACCGCCGTTTTCTGTTCCTCGGTCAGCGGTTCCTCGACGCGGTAATCAAACGAACGGCAGAACGCCGACACGTCGTCCGAGAGCGCCGCGAACCATCTTTGTTCGACTTCCCCGATCTCGCGGTTGAACTCCGCCCGCGCCTTTTTGCCGAGCCGATCCCGCGCGACCGAGAGCAGGCGGCGGTAGTGCGGCAGGCAGAAATGCGGCTGCGAACGGAACTTCTCGCGGAAGGACCCGTCCTCCTCGTAAAGGAGGATCACCGTCTCGATCATCCGCGACAAACTGAACTCGATCCGCGAGCAGACGTAGCAATCTTTTTCGAGTTCCGCGAGCCGCGCGACCGTCTTTTCTCTCCCTCCGAGAGCCGCCAGCCCGCGGGGGAAAACCGCCGGGGCGAGTTCCGCGAGATGGCTTTCGAGCATCAAAGCCAGTCCGAGCCGGTTCTTGCGCTTCAGCATCGCGGTAAAATGACCCGGGCAAAACCCCTCGCGGTTGGTGCGCACGCGGAAGAGGGCAGCCGCATTCGGGATGATCCCGCGAGTCGTCGAACGCCTCGTTGACCGGGATGGTGTAGATCCGTTCCATCGCTTGCCCTCCTTGTTCGTTTTCGCGCCCGCTCACGGGTACGCGCCCGCGAGCGTATAGCTCGCGCATTCTATTTCATAATACAATTATACAATATCAATAAAAGAAATGCAAGGGGAAAATGACTCCCCTTGCAGACTTTTTTCGGGCGCCTCACCCGATCAGCAGCCGAACCACCCCGTCGAGCGAGTTTTGCGCGTCGGGCTCGGCTTTCGCCGTCTCGGGCAAACCGTTCGTTTCCGCGACCGAATCGGGCGAAACGCCGTAGCGAACGGCGACGTCCCAGAGCGTTTCTCCCCCTTCGGGATAGACCGCGACGATCTCCCCCGGCGCCCGTTCCGGGTACTCGCCCTCACCTCGCTCGACGTCTCTGACCACCGTTACTTCCCCCTCGCCCGAGAGACGGACGGTGAACGCGCACTCGACAGACGCGAGCAGCCGCGCGGCGTCGAGTTTCACCGTCACCGAGACCGGGATCGCCGTCGCGTCGACCTTTGGGGCGGCGCGGCATTCGGCGGGGACCGGGACCGTCACGGAATACGGGAAGCGGAAGTTCGCCGCCGTGTAGACCGTCTCCCCGTCGCCCGAGGGAGAGCCGACCGCCGCGAAGACCCGGCATTCGCCCGCAACGGTCGCCCCGTCCTCCCCGACCGACGCGGACTCGACCGAAACGGCGGCGGACTCTCCGAGCACCGTCATCGCGTCCTCGCAGTTGCACTCGCTGCGCTCTGCCGCGCCCTCGAGCGTATAGACCCCGCCCCCGCAGAAGCAAACGTCGGTCACCCCGATCCGCTCGGTCCGAACGGCGGTCGGCTCTTTCAGCGAGAACAGGTCGACCAGCGCCTCCTCCTCGACGGGAAAAGTGACCTCGGCAATAAGATCCAGCGTCAGATCGACCGAGATCTCGCTCGCCGGCTCCCCGCCCGAGGGGGATACGTCGCACGACGTGACGCACGCCCACGCCGACGCGCTCCCGCCGTCAAGGAACTCTCCCTCAAGCGGGACGACCTCGGAAAACGGGATCTTCCGCCGCACCTCCGAGGGTACGCCGTCGCCTCTGTCGAGTTTCAGAACGAGCGGAACGTCGCCCCTTACCTCCACCCCATGCGGGGTCGGGTTTACCTCGCGCACGCACGCCGACGCCTCGCACGAAAGCACCTTTGCCTCCCCGTCCGTCCGGATCACGTCCCCCACCCGCACGTCGCGGAGCGAGACCGTCTCGGCGCGGTGTGTTCCGACCGGGTGGATCAGGGAGATCACGTCGGGGTCGGCGGTCAGCGTCGGCAGGGCGGACGAACTCTCCCTCGGCGCGTAGCAGCGAGCCGTAGCCGACAGCGGGGTGCGGATCGAAAGACGGCGCGGACCGATCAGACGGCAAATCGGCGCGTCCGGGACCACGGGCAAAAGCGTCGGCTCTCCCCCGTCGGGCGCGGGGAACGAGAACAGGTAGTCCCCCGACAGCGGCAGGACCGACACGCCCCCGTCGGCGTTCGCGCAGTAGACGACGTGCCGGACCGTCCCGGCAAACTCGGCTTTTCCCCCGGAAAGGTACTTCCCCGTCGGCTGCGCATACGCCGACGCCCCAAAGATCCTGCGGATCTCGGGCTCGTAGTCGGGGAGCGTCACGTCGATCACGCACTCCCCGCGCACGACCCCGGGCGCCATATCCTTCACCCCGTGAAAACCCTTGTAGATTCCCTTTTCCATATCGCTTCTCCTTCGGTAATTTGGTATATTCTATGCACCGCCCCCCTGTTTTAGAACGAGGTTTCGCGGCGCGCGGGCGCCCCGCGAAGTGAAGTTTTGCCTGCGGCAAAGTGAAGACGGCGCCGGCGCCGAGTGAAGTTTTCCCACAAGCGGAAAAGTGAAGGAACGAGGGCGCGGGAGAGACGCAGAACTTGACAGAAACGGGAACCGTCGGTATAATAAAGGAAGAACCCGTTTTTACCCAAGGAAGGAGCAGGAAAACTATGCAGCACGGAAAAAATGAGGGCGAAGAGTATATCCAAGCGTTCCCGCACCTGAAAAAGTGGATCAACGAGTGCAACGGCTGTCACACCAAGGGCTACGATCCCGCGATGCCGGAACATATCGGCGAAACCGAATGGAACCTCGCGGCGTATTACGTCAAAAAATACTTCAAACCGCAGACACTCGATGAAAACGGCTTCTGCGAACAGTGCGCCAAACACAGGAAGTGATTGAAAAGGAAGGAAACAACCGTATGAAACGGTATCATACCCAATCGAGTAGCCGCAAAGTCACGCAGATCGCGCTGCTTGCATACCTCGGAATGGGGTTACTGGCGTTGCTCGGGCTTCTGAACAATCTTGCGACCTGCCTTTTTTTAGAAGGGATCGTTTTGTTCTGTATACTGATCGTTTTGATCGTCGTGCGGAAAAAAGTCATCTGGCTGTTGGATTTTGAAAACCACGTGCTGATCTTAACGAACGGATACGACAAATACCAATACCGTATCGACGACCTGTGCTTTGAGGACTATCATTTCAAGCAGAGCCCCCGCCAACAGGCGAAGAACACCTGCGATCTGCGGATAGGAGAATACCCGTTCGGCATCTACGACGTCCCGAACTGCGCGCAGTTGCGGCAATACCTTGCCGACGTTTATCAGGCGCTCCGTTCCGCCGACGCAAAGATCGACTGGCTCTCCCCCGACGAGTGCGGGAGAAAAACGCTCCCCAAAACCGAAAAAGGATACTACCCGATCGTCTGTTTCGGCGATGAGGCGTTGGATCCGGAGAACGCGTGGAGCGTCGACGTTCGCGTCAAAGAGCAGACCGGAGAACGCGAAACCCTTGCGACGATCCGTCCGTTTTCGGAAGAAATGCCGTTTGATCCCGCCCCGGGCGAGACCTTCCGGCTATACGAAGGTGCGCATTTGGTCGCGACCGGCGTCGTTTTGCAAAAGCAAAGCGAAGTCCCCGCCCCCTCTGACGGCGGCGAAAACGATATTCCATAATCCGCAAAAAAAGAAAAGACAGGGCTCTTGTGTACCCTGTCTTTCTTTTTTCCGTTCGGAAAATTACTTGATCTCGACGGTCGCGCCGGCAGCCTTGAGTTCCTCGGCAACCTTGTCGGCTTCCTCTTTGGAAACGCCCTCTTTGATCGCCTTCGGAGCGGCTTCGACGAGGTCCTTCGCCTCTTTCAGGCCGAGACCGGTAATGCCGCGAACGGCTTTGATGACGTCGAGCTTCTTGTCGCCGAAGCTGGCAAGGATGACGTCGAACTCGGTCTTCTCTTCCGCAGCAGCGGCGGCGGGAGCGGCGCCGGCAGCACCGGCAACGGCGACGGGAGCGGCGGAAACGCCGAACTCCTCTTCGAGCGCCTTCACGAGGTCGGCAAGTTCGAGAATGGTGAGACCTTTCACAAGGTCAAGGATCTGGGTGGTCTTTTCGGTAGCCATTGATAGATTCCTCCGTATTCTTTCTTTTCAGATGTGTTGAGCAGATCAAGCCTCTGCCGCGGCTTCGGCGGGAGCGCCGCCGTCTTTGTCGATCTTTGCCTGAAGAACGCGCGCGAACGAGTAGAGCGGAGCCATCATGGACCCGAGCATCTTCGCGATCAGCGTCTCCTTCGACGGGATGTTTGCAAGGGTGCCGACCCCTGCGGCATCAAGCAGACCGCCGTCCACGAAACCTGCTTTGATCTCAAAGGTTTCGATCTTGTCGGCATACTCCTTGATGATTTTTGCGGGCGCGACCGGATCTTTCTCGGAGAGCGCGATCGCGGTCATTCCCACCAGATACTGCTTCAAATCGCCGTATCCGACTTCCTCACAGGCGCGGCCGGTGAGCGAATTCTTCATGACGCAGTATTCCACGCCTGCGGCGCGGAGAGCGGCACGAAGCTTCGTGTCATCCTCGACCGTGATCCCCTCGTACTTGACGAGAACGCCTGCGGCGCTGCCGCGGATCTTCTCGGCAAGATTCCGGACGATCTCCTGCTTGGATTCCAGGATCTTCTGACTGGGCATTGAGTTCACCTCCGTATGGATTATTCGCTAAGAGGGAAGAAAAGAAAAAATCCTTTCCCCACAAGACGGGAAAGGACGAATGATCCGAAAACGTCGTTTCGACAGGTCAATTCTTCTCTCCTCGGCAGGGTGGCTTTCGCTTTTACTGTAACCTGCTGTCTTAGGAACGGGCATTATTATAGCGTACCGCGCCGGGTTTGTCAAGAGGTTTTTCGGATTATTTTAATTTATATGGAAAAAAGCCGATGCTGCGAGGGCTCGGGGCGGTACGCGATGAATTGCGGGCAAGCCCGCGTGAATTGCTCCCTTCGGTCGCGTGAATTGCAAACTGCGTTTGCATGAATTGTCGCGCAAGCGCGACGTGATTCATTACCAAAGGCAAAAACAATCTTTGAAGTCCGGGCTATAGAACCGCAAAACGGCGAGAGTCCGCAGGGGCTCGCCGTTTTGCTTTTATTATTCTTTATAGAGTTCTTTGCCCCACTTTCCTTACCACGCCCGCGCGGGGGATGCGGTCGTGCCCCGAAAGAAAGTGGGAAAAACTCCCGTTCCCCCGCAGGGCGTCCCCCGTCGTTCCTTATTTTTTCTCCACAATGTAAAAATACGGCGACGTGGGAGAGTTGACGATCTTGAAGCACGAGCAGCAGATCTTGTGACGGTCGAGGGAGGCGAAGTACTCTCCGAGCATCTCGCCCTCGAGCCGACCCTCCTCGTGGCCCGGATAGATCGCGACCAAGAGGATCCCGTCGTGATCGAGCAGTTCGACGGCGCCCCGTACCGCCTCCATCGTCGTCTCGCGCATGGTGGTCACCTGCTTCTTCCCACTCCCCGGCAGATACCCGAGATTGAACATCACCGCTTTCGGGTTTTCCTTCACGAATTCGAGGATCCTGTGATGCGAGGCGTGGATCAGCGTATAATTCTCCGGGCAGCCGAGTTCCGCAAGGTGCGCGCGGGTCGATTCGAGCGCCGCCTCCTGGATATCGAAGGCGTAGACGCGCCCCATTTCCCCGACGGTTTGCGAGAGGAACGCGGTATCGTTCCCGTTCCCCATCGTGCAGTCAACCGCGACGTCCCCCGGGCGAAGGTGCGCGAGGATAAACCGCTTCTGCAATTCGAGAAGATCCACCATATTGTTCAACCCTTTTCCCATTCTCCGATCCTCCTCGGCAGAACGTACGCCGTATAATTGGTCTTATAGATCACAAACCCCGGTCTCGCCCCCGCGGGCTTCTTCACGTTGCACACGCGGGTATAGTCCACCGGGACGGTCGCGCCCCCGGCGGCATTGGCTTTCGAGTAACCCGCCGCGAGCGACGCCGCGAAGGTATAATCCTCTGCGGAGGGCTCCGCCCCGTCGCAGAGCAGGATCACGTGCGACCCCGGCACCCCCTTCGCGTGGAACCAGAGATCGCCCCGCGCCGCCACCTTGAAAGTCAGGCGGTCGTTCTGCAGATTGTTCCGCCCGATCAGCACCCGGTACCCGCCCGGCGTCACCGTCTCGGTGGGTTTCGACGGCTTGTTCTGTTTCGCGGGGGCGTAATTCTTCATCCGCGACGCGTACCCGGCGCGATAAAGTTCGTCGCGGATATCCGCAAGGTCCTGCTCGGTCTCCGCACGGTCGAGAAAACTCTCCACCGAATCGAGATACTCGATCTCCGCGCGGCAGCGTTCGATCTGCTCACTCAAAACCGCTTTTGCGGTTTTGGATTTGCGATAGTGCTTGTAGAAGCGCTCGGCGTTGTCGGACGGCGAGAGGCGCGGATCGAGTTCGACCGTCACCTCCGCGGGCGGGTCGAGCGTATAGTCGTAGAGCGACGCGATCCGATCCCCGCGCCGGAGCCGATAAAGATTCGCTATGATCAGGTCCCCCGTCCGGCGGTACTCCTCCCCCTTCGCGGTGTCGGCAAGTTCCGCCGTCTGCGCGTCGAGTTTCCGCACGAGCCGCCCCTTCGCCGCCGAGAGCAGACGGATCAGGTCCTGCGCCCGCTGCCGCGTACGCTCGATCCGGTCGCGCTCGGCAAAGAACGCGTCGAATAGCCCCGCGAAATCGGGACAGACCCTGTTTTCGTACCCCGCCCCGCGATAGGTCTCGGGCGCGTAGGCGAAATCGACCGGCGTTCCGTCGGGGGAAAGCACCAGGGTCGGGGTCACCCGCCCCGCGTCGAGATCGGCAAACCACTTGGAAAAGACCGCCCACACCGCGTCCGCGGTCACGTCCCGGCAGAGCGCGTCGGGACCCCCGGCAAGGAACGCGATCTGTTGCGCGACCTGTCTTGACGTGCCGAGATAGGTAGACAGAATGAACTTATCAAGCGGCAGTTCCGGGGGATACGCCTCGTATTTTGCGAAAAACCCCTCCCTCGTCTCCCCGATCGGGGACGCCTTTCCCTGCGGAGGGGGCAGTTCGTACGTCATCCCGGGCAATACCTGCCGCAGGCGGCTGGTGGTGAAATCGACCGGGCGCAAAACCGCCGCGATCTTGTCGGAGGCGTCGAGGAGCATCAAGTTGCTGTACTTCCCCATCACCTCCGCGATAAGCGACTTCTCGGTCGCGTAGCCCATCTCGTCGTAGCCCGCGAACACGAACCGCGCCGCCCGCTCGAACCCGATCTGCTCGCAGCGGAGCAGCCGCGCCCCGGCAAGGTGTTTGCGGAGCAGCATACAGAACATGGGCGCGACCGTCGGATTCTCGCGGGACAGATCCGAAAGGCATACCCTGGGAGAGGAGGTCCCGGCGTTGATGACCAGCCGCCGGATATTCTTCCCCATCCGGAGGGTCAGCGTCACTTCGTCGCGCGCCGGCTGATAGATCTTTTCGAGTTTCGCGCCTTCGCCAGTCTCCCGATTGATCTCGCGAAGCACCGCGCGAAGCATCCCCGCGTCGAACGCCATACTGTTCCCCTCCTTTCGGTTTGTAAAGTTTTATTTGCTTACCGTCCCGCTCTCCGCAGAACGAACGAACACGCCTCCCCGATCTGTACGTATCCCGCCGCCCGCGCGACCTTTGCCGACGCCGCGTTGGAACAGGTGCAGCGATATTCGGGGATCAGCCCGTGATCGAGGATCATTCGGGTCAGTCCGAGAAGGCACGACGCCGCGTAGCCGCGCAAACGCGCCCGTGGGACGGTCTCGATCCCGATCTCCAGCGTCCCGCCCCTCTCGCGTTCGTCGGGCGAGGCGTGGGTCACGGCGACCGACGCGATCCTCCCGCCGACCTCCTGCCCGAAACAGAGCCGCCCGTCGCGGACGCTCTCCGCGATATCGAAAGTCGTTTCGTTGATCTCCTCGTCGGCTTCGGTCAGCACGCGCCCGCCGGGGAGCGGCTCGCGCGGCGTCTCCCCCTCGGGAAAGCGGAAGATCCGGCAATGCCGCACCGAGTGACGCCCGACGGGATAGCCCCAGTCCGCGCTCACCCCGGCGATCCCGGTCCTGAGCCATTCCAGCGCCTCGCGGGAAAAGGGGCGGTCCGCAAATTTCCTTACAAATTCGCGTCCGAGCTTCTTCAGCCGCGGGATCACGGTCACGGTCAGTCCCGCTTCGGGGGTTTCGCACAGTTCGACGGGGATCAGAATATCCCACTCGTTTGCGAAGACGAATTCCTCGCCTTCGCGGTCAAGTTTCAGCACCGAACAGCACCTCCTTCACGGCGTACAGATCGGCAAGGACCGTACATCCCAGCGCGTCGAGATCCGCGTCCGAGGTATGCCCGCCCCGGACGAGCAGGCAGTCGAATCCCGCCGCTCCGGCGCAGGCGAGATCGTGTTCGGTATCCCCGATCAGAAGACAGCGCCCCGGTTTCCGCTCCTCCGCCCAGCGGCGGGCGAGCCCGGTCTTGTCGGGCGCATAGATATCCCCCCGACCCACTACCTCGTCGAAGAAGCCGAGGATGCCGAGATCAAAGAGCTGTTCCTTCAGCATCTTCGATTCGGTCGCGGACAGCACCGCCTGTTTGACCCCCGCCGCTTTCACCTCTGCGAGCAGCTCGGCAGCCCCTTTGCGAAGCGGTACGGAGCGTTCGCGGCTGCGGTATTCCGCGATCCATTCGTGCGCCAAAACCTCGTAGGGCTCGCGCGAAAAATCGAACCCCAGCCGGCGGTAATAGTCCTCGATCGGAAACCCGAACAGTTCAAAATAGCGGTCGCGGTCGGGGATGAC
Source organism: uncultured Ruminococcus sp. (assembly GCA_902779285.1). Classification (GTDB taxonomy): domain Bacteria; phylum Bacillota; class Clostridia; order Oscillospirales; family CAG-272; genus UBA1740. The sequence goes on along the minus strand of CACZAZ010000005.1, from coordinate 42,088 downwards.
GGGAAGCCCCCGCCGGGCGAGCATCTCGTTCGCGCATTCGATCCCGAGATCCACGTCGTCGAGCAGCGTGCCGTTGAAGTCCCAGACCAGCGTATCGTAACGCCCGAGAACGCCCATTCCGTCTCCCCTTTCCGTTTTTGTCTATTGTAGCACAGTTTTCCCGAATTGTCCACCTGAACTTGATTTTTTTCGCCCGCCGTGGTAAAATAAAACCGTCAAAACGGGACATCGGTTTTTGACGCGGGATCCCGCTCTCACTCCGAAGGCGTATCCGGATGCGTCGAGAGGGTGAGAGGGGGGATGGAAACGCGCTTAAAAAACGGAAGGATCCGGAGGATTCTCACCGCTTTCGTCCGACTCCGTGAGAATCGCAGATCCTTCCGCTCTTATTCCGTCATCAAATCAACCGCGTTTTTCGTTCCGCGCCGTATACGGCGCCCCGTTACAGGTCTTCCCCGTCGTCCTTTACGTACGCGCTCTGCCCCTCGTCCTCGGGCTGCGCGGCGCGGCCGGGGATCACGATGCCGCTCCGGAAGCACTTGGCTTCTTCGCGGCGAAGCGCCTCGGTCTTCTCCTTTTCGCTCCTGCCCGCCGCAAGGTCGTTTTCGACCTGTTCGGCAAACGCCGGATCGACGGCGGAAAGGAACTTTCCGAAGGTGTCGGGATATACGAAGGTCTTGAGCCCGCATCCGAAGCGGATCGACAGATATTTGCCGTTCGCCGCCTCGACCGTCCCCTCTCCGAGCGTTTTATGTTTTACGGTCTGACCGATCATTTCCATAGCGAGAGATCCTCCTTCCGTCCCCGGAGCGTTCCGCCCCGTACGGGATAGGACGAATTGTAGCAGTAATATATGACTTGAGTGTGAACGCACAAAGAATTCTTTATTAACGATTTGTGGAAGTCGTTGCTTTTTCCGTTCGTATTCTATGCGAACGTCGCCAAACTTGCCAATAAAACCGACCGAAAAAGGAGGAAGACCGATGTTTGCCGTTATGGTCGTTGAGGACGACGAGGTGACCAGACGCCTGACGTGTCAGGTACTGCGCCGCGGCGGTTACGATCCCATCCCCGCGTCCGACGCGGCGGAGGCGCTCGAACTGATGGACCGCCATCACGTCGATCTGTTCCTTCTGGACGTGATGATGCCGGGGATGGACGGGTTCGAGTTCATCCGCGCCGTCCGGGGCAGCCGCTACGAGACCCCGATCCTGATGACCACGGCGAAGGGATCGCTCTCCGACAAACGCGAGGCGTTCTCCGCCGGGGCGGACGACTATATGGTCAAGCCCATCGACGAGGAGGAACTGCTGCTCCGCGTCTCCGCTCTGCTGAGGCGGGCGAAGATCGCGACCGAGCGGCGGCTGACCGTCGGGCGCTACACCCTGAATTACGACGCGCTCTCGGTGACCGGATCCGGCGAGGGCGAGCAGATCCTGCCCCAAAAAGAGTTCCTGCTTCTTTTCAAACTGCTCTCCTACCCCGGCAAGATCTTCACCCGGCGTCAGTTGATGGACGAACTCTGGGGGATGGAATCGGATACCGACGAGCGCACCGTCGACGTGCATATCAAGCGGCTGCGCGACCGTTTCCCCGACTGTCCCGACTTTGAGATCGTGACCATCCGGGGGCTGGGCTACCGCGCCAACGTGAACGGGGAGGATAAGAAATGACGTTCGGCGGTTTCTTTCGCGGGCTGAAGCGGCGGATCGGGGCGATCTTCCACTCCTTCCGCTTCACCATGATCGGCTCGGTCTTTCTCATTATGCTTGCCTCCTCGGTCATCGCGGGCGGCGCTGCCTCGGCGGTCTATCACGCCAACCCGGACGGCTTTACGCGCTATACGCCGGTCGTTCTGGTCCTGATCGCCCTGCCCGCCAGCCTCCTGCTCGGCACCTTCTTCTCGATCATCGTTTCCAAGCAAATCCTGCGCCCGGTCGACGATCTGATCCGCGCGACCGAACGCATCGCGAGGGGCGATTTCTCGACGCCGATCCCGGTCCGTTTCCGCAAAAACCAGTTCAGCCGGCTGATCGAGTCCTTCAACGACATGGAGCGCGAACTGTCTGGCATCGAGATCTTCCGCAAGGACTTTATCGGGAACGTCTCGCATGAGTTCAAGACCCCCCTGAACGCCATCCGCGGCTACGTCCGCGAACTTGCGGACCCCGCGCTCTCGGATTCGGAACGGGCGGAATACATCCGCATCATCACCGAGGCGTGCGACCGCCTGACCGGGATGACCACCGCGATCCTTCTGCTCTCCAAACTCGAAAACCAGCGCATCATCTCGGAGCGCGAATCGTTCGATCTGACCGAACAGCTCCGCGACGCGATTTTAATGCAGGAGCGCGACTGGACCAAAAAAAAGATCGGGCTTTCGCTCGATCTGGACGAGACCGTCACCTATTCCTCCAACTCCGAAATGCTCTTTCACGTCTGGGAGAATCTGCTCTCGAACGCGATCAAGTTCTGCCCCGACGAGGGCGGCGTGATCCGCGTCTCCTGCGTGAGGACCGAGGGCGGGGTCACGGTCGTCGTCTCGGACAACGGCGCCGGGATGGACAACGAAACCGAGAAGCATATCTTCGAGGCGTTCTTCCAGGGCGACACCTCCCATAAGGCGGAGGGCAACGGGCTGGGGCTGCCGCTGGTCAAACGGATCGTCGAACTGCACGGCGGACGGATCGACGTCAAGTCAAGCCCCGGAGAGGGAGCGACCTTTACGGTATTCCTCCCCGACGAGGTCACTCCCGCCGATAGGTAAGCAGAAGAAACTCCGCCCCGACGGTGAGTTCCGTCAACTTGGCGAGCCGCTCCTTTCCCGCGGGCGGGGTGCGGTACGCGTACGGGGTCATCCCGAGAAGATCCGCGATCTCGGATGGGGTTTTCAGGGTAAAGACCGTCTTGATCTCCTTCGCGCCGCAGAACGCGAACCCCTTTTCTTCAAAATCCGCGACCTCGTTCTCGTAGGGCAGATCGTACAAAACTTCCTTCAGGGCGAACAGGTGCCGCCGGTCGGGGATCGCGCGGAACAGATACCCGCCCCGCCGCAAAACGCGCCGGAACTCCTCCCCCGCGTAGGGCGAGAACGCGGAGATCACCCCGTCGACCGACCCGTCCGCAAGCGGCAGGCGGTAGACCCCCGCAACAAGGGGAAAGATCCGCCCCGCCCGCGCCTCGTCCCGTCCGGCGAGCGCCCTCACCGCCTCGGGCGAGAGATCGAGCCCCAACAGGCGCGCCGTCGGCAGTTTGCGGGAAACGGCGGCGGTATAGTACCCCTCGCCGCACCCGGCGTCGAGGAGCAAGGGAGATCCGTCTCCGGTCCGCTCCGCGATCTCGTCCGAGAGGGCGGAGGCGAGCGGCGCGTAGCACCCCGTTTCGAGAAAGCGGCGGCGAGAGGCGATCATTTCGGCGTCGTCCCCGTGGTTTTTCCCGGCGGCGGGCGACAGGTTGAGCGTGCCTTTCGCGGACAGATCGTACGAATGCCCCGCCGCGCAGCGCACGCTTCCCCCGTCCCTTATGAGCGGCGACGAACACTTCGGACAGCGGAGCGCGGGATAGACCCAGTCGGACAGCGTATAGTCTCTCATCGGCAGTCCTTTCCCCGGAGTTTCTCCGGAATATATCCGCCCGCAAACGGGCAGAAAGAAGACGATTATGAACGGAAAACTGATCGGCGTGGATTACGGCGACGTCCGCACCGGGATCGCCTCGTCCGACCTGCTCGGGCTGATGGCGTCCGCCGTCGGCACGATCAAGCCGGGCGGGATGAAGAATACCGCCGTTGAGGTGGCAAAGATCGCGAAGGATCAAAACGCCGTCGGGATCGTGGTGGGCCTCCCGAAGAACATGGACGGCAGCGAGGGTCCCCGCGCCGAGATCGTGCGCGCCTTCGTCGACCTTCTGAAAAACGAGACCGACCTCCCGATCTGCTTTGAGGACGAGCGGATGACCACGATGGAGGCGTCGCGTTTCCTCACGGCGACCGAGACCTTCGGCAAAAAGCGTAAGGAGAAGGTCGACGCGCTCTCGGCGGAACTGATCCTGCAGAGCTGGCTCGACAGGAAACGGCGGGAAGAAGCGGAGCAGAAAAACTGACCCGCGCCGAAACCGCTTGCTTTCGACCCGTTCCCCTCTTTAGCGTTTCCGCGTCCCCTTTTCTTACGACCGTTTTTCTGATCGCCCTTTTATTCACCGACCCGCGGGATCCCCGCGGGTCGGTCGTTTTTGAGGAAATCGGGTACGAATGTAAAGATTTATTTACATTCCTTTCTATCCGGACGGGGAGATACGTTCCGCGGAACGGTTTCCCGTCATTCGATCGGCTGCGTGTCCGAGAGAAAGGAGATCCCGGCGGCGCGGCGGATCCTGTCGAGGGTCGCGACGGTCATCCGGCTGATCGCAAGGAAGGGCTCGGGATCGAGTTTTCCCCGGATCGCGTCGCGGAGATCCGCCGCCTCGTAGATCATATTGTTCCCGGACGGAAAATACGGGATGGTCTCGGCTCTCCCGCCCGCCTCGGCGCAGTCGACCCGCGTCGTCCCCGAGAGCCGGTCGATCATCAGCGACCCGCACTCGCCTGTCACGACCGAGGGGGCGGTCGCGTCCGCGATCTTCGACCACGTCAGGGTCGACTCGAATCCGTCGTAGCGGAGCGTCGCGGTCCCGGCGCCCTCGAATCCGTTGTGAAGGAAGGTCGACGAAGCCGAAAGATCGTCGGTCACGCCGAAGAGAGCGACGTTCAGCGCGACGGGGTAAACGCCGATATCCATCACCGCGGCGTTCGACAGCACGGGATCGAAGGCGTTCAGAACGATCCCGTCCTTGAATTTATCGTAGCGAGAGGAGTACTGGCAGTAGATGAACTCGGCGCGCTTGATCTTCCCGAGCCGGGCGACCGCCTTCCGGATCAGGGAGAAGACCGGGTCGTGCAGGATCCGCATCCCCTCCATCAGAACCAGCCCCCGCGCCTTCGCTTCCCGCGCGAGAACGTCGAAACGGGCGGTGTCGGTGGTCAGCGGCTTCTCGCAGAGGACGTGCTTTCCCGCCTTCAATGCGTCAAGCGCCTGCCCGAAATGCGCGACGTTCGGCGTGGCGATATAGACCGCGTCGATCGCGGGATCGGACAAAAACCCCTCCCAGGAGTCGGTCGAGGAGGGGACTCCGCACTCTTTCGCGTAGAGTTCGCCCGTCTCGGCTTTCCGGGAGTAGACCGTGTGCGCGACAACGCCCGGCGTCAGGCGGAGCGCCTCCGCGAATTGGCGGCTGATCTTTCCCGTCCCGACGATCCCGATCCCGAGATCCCGTTCCGCGCCTTCCCGTATATCCGTCATCCACGTTCCCCTTTCACCGTCTCGTTCTCCCGGTCGGTTTCCCTTTTCGGTATTCGTTATTTTGCCCGCAAAAATCGTGTATTTATCCTTGACAAACCCTTATCACAATGATACAATATTATCTAAAGTTATTCACGCGGGGTGAGTAATTATTCAGCGCGGGCGCACGTGTCGAGCCCCAGCAGCCGCTCGGCGTTCCCCGAACGGATCAGCGAGAACTGCTCGTCCGAGAGCGGGAGTTTCGAGAGTACCCGGTCGATATCGGCGGGATCCCGCCACGGGTAATCCGAGCCGAACAGGATCTTGTCCGCCCCGTGCCGCGTAACGATCCGCAGGAGTTGTTCGGGAGGCAGATGATCGATCCCGTAAGAGAGGTCGAAGAAGACGTCCCGTCCGACCAGCACCCGCTCCACGTCGTCCCAGAGGCGGTAGCCGCCGATATGCGCGACGATCACTTTGCCCTCTCCCTCCCCGAGAGCCGAAAGGAGACGGGAGATCCGTTCCGGCACGGCGTGTACGTCGTTCGGGAACGCGATATCCACCCCGCCGTGGAACACGGTATGCAGCCCCAGCCGCTTGGCTTCTTTCACCACCCGGATCACCGCGGGATCGTCGGCGTAATGCCCCTGATAGTCGGGGTGCAGCTTGATCCCCCGGAAGCCCGCTTCGGCAAGTTCCGCGAGTTCGCGTTCGGGCTCGGCGGCGTCGGGATGGATCGCGCCGAAACTGATGACCCGACCCTCGCGCCGGTTGACCTCCCGGGCGAACCGGTTGATCGACGCCGCCTGATCGGGGCGGGTCGCGACGGGGAGATTGACGCACAGGGAGATCCCCTCCCGCAGGGCGACCCCTTCGAGATCGTCGAGCGTCCCCGTTCCTCCCTCGGGTCTGGTCCCGCCCGCTTCTGCGAGAGAGGCGACCGCCGCGGGAGCGATCTTGTCGGGAAATATGTGGGTGTGAAAATCGATCAGGCTCATTTGGTCCCTCGCTCACGTTCCATCCCCCTCGCGGGGGAGTAAAATCCGATATCCAGTATACCTTATCCGACGCGAAAAATCAAGTGCTCCCGAGCAATTCGGGCAGGAGGATCAACATGTTTTTTCAGAAAGAGATCGAGACAATGCCGAGAAAGGAACTCGAACGGCTGCAGCTCGAGCGGCTCCGCCACCAGGTGGACTACTGCGCCCGCAACGTTCCTTTTTACGCCAAGCGGCTCGCGGAAGCGGGCGTGACCGCCGAGAAGATCAAGACCCTCTCGGACGTCAAGTACATCCCGCTGACCACCAAAGCGGACATCCGCGACAACTACCCCTACGGGTTGTTCGCCGTGCCGATGAAGCAGATCGTCCGCATCCACGCGTCGAGCGGCACGACCGGGAAACCGACCGTCGTCGGCTATACCCGGAACGATCTCGACAACTGGTCGGACTGCGTGGCGCGTCTGATCCGCGCCGTCGGCGTCGACGACGGCGATATCGCGCAGGTCTCGTTCGGCTACGGGCTTTTCACCGGGGCGCTCGGTCTGCACTACGGGCTTGAAAAGGTCGGATGCGCCGTCATCCCGGTCTCCTCGGGCAACACCGAAAAACAGGCGATGCTGCTCAAAGACTTCGGCACCACCGTCCTCATCAGCACCCCGTCCTACGCGATGTATATGAGCGAAGTGGCGAAGGGTATGGGCATCACCCGGGACGAGCTGAAACTCCGGATCGGTCTGTTCGGATCGGAGGGCTGCACCGACGCGCTCCGCGACAAGATCGAGCAGGGCTTCGGGCTCTTCTCGACCGACAACTACGGTATGAGCGAACTGATGGGTCCCGGCGTGTCGGGCGAGTGTCACCTCCGCTGCGGTCTGCACGTCAACGAGGACCACTTCCTGCCCGAGATCATCGACCCCGAGACCGGCGAGCCCCGCGAGCGCGGCGAGAGCGGCGAGCTGGTCGTCACCACGCTGACCAAAGAGGGCATCCCGCTCCTGCGCTACCGCACCAAGGACCTCACCCGCCTGAACTACGAGCCCTGCGCCTGCGGACGGACCTTCGCACGTATGGACAAGGTGCGCGGACGCTCGGACGATATGCTGAAGATCCGCGGCGTCAACGTCTTCCCGTCCCAGATCGAGAGCGTGATCGCGGCGATCAACGGCATCGCCCCGCATTACGAACTGATCCTGACCCGGCAGAACTACACCGACTACCTCGAAGTGCGGGTCGAACTGACCGACGCCTCGCTGCTCGAAAACTACGCCGCCCTCGACGGTCTCCGTCAGACGGTGGTGGCGAAGCTGCAGACGGTCCTCGGCATCAAGGCGAAGGTCACCCTCGCCGCCCCGTCCTCGCTGAAACGCTACGAGGGCAAGGCGAAGCGGATCATCGACAAGCGGAACGAAACTCCCGACTGACCGGGCGAAAGGATACGAAAAAATGAAACGATTGATGATCGGAAACGAGGCGGTCGCGCGCGGGCTCTACGAGGGCGGCGTATCGGTCGTCGCGAGTTATCCCGGCACCCCCTCGACCGAGATCACCGAGTTCCTCTCGGAGTACCCCGACCTCTACTCCGAGTGGGCGCCGAACGAGAAGGTCGCGACCGAGGTCGCCTTCGGCGCGTCGCTCTCGGGCGTGAGAGCCGTGACCTGTATGAAGCACGTCGGGCTGAACGTCGCCGCCGACCCGCTGTTCACCCTCTCCTATACCGGGGTCAACGGGGGGCTGGTGATCTGCGTCGCGGACGATCCCGCGATGCACTCCAGCCAGAACGAGCAGGACTCCCGCCACTACGCGAAGGCGTCGAAGATCCCGATGCTCGAGCCGTCGGATTCGGCGGAGTGCCTCGCGTTCGCAAAAGAGGCGTTCCATATCTCCGAGACCTTCGACACCCCCGTCCTGTTCCGTCTCTGCACCCGCATCGCGCACTCGCAGAGCGTGGTCGAGACCGGAGAGCGCGTCGTCCCCGAGGCGATCCCCTACGAGCGCAAGGGCGAAAAGTTTATCATGATGCCGGGCAACGCCAAAAAGCGGCATCCCTTCGTGGAGGAACGGCTGCAAAAACTGACCGCGTTCGCAGAAACCTCCCCCCTCAACCGTGTGGAAGAAGGGGGCAAGCACGTCGGCGTCATCACCTCCGGCACCTGCTACCAGTACGTGCGCGAAGCGCTCGGGGATCAGGTCAGCGTGCTGAAACTCGGTATGGTCTGGCCGCTTCCCGTCGACCTCATCAAGAACTTCGCCGCCTCGGTCGAGCGCGTGGTCGTGATCGAGGAACTCGACGGCTTCATCGAGGATCATTGCCGGAATATCGGCGTCAAGGTCGACGGCAAGTCCATCTTCTCCCCGATCGGAGAGTACAGTCAGTCGGTGATCGCCGCCGCCTTCGGGATCGAGGCGAAGCCGCACGTCGTTCTGGAAGACCCGATCCCCGCCCGTCCCCCGATGATGTGCGCGGGCTGCCCGCACCGCGGGATGTTCTACACGCTGAAAAAGAACGGCGTGACCGTGCTGGGGGACATCGGCTGCTATACCCTCGGCGCGCAGCCGCCGCTCGCGGCGATCGACAGCACGCTCTGTATGGGCGCGTCGGTCTCGGGGCTGCACGGCTTCAACCGCGGGCTCGCCGCGACCGGACGGACGATGAAGACCGCCTGCGTCATCGGAGACTCTACCTTCGTACATTCCGGGATGACCGGGCTTGCGGATATCGCCTATAACGGGTCGAACTCGCTGATCGTCATCCTCGACAACTCCATTACCGGTATGACGGGGCATCAGGAGAACCCGACCACCGGCTACAACATCCACGGCGACCCCGCCGGCAAGATCGACCTCGAATCGCTCGTCCGCGCGATGGGGATCAACCGGGTCCGCGTGGTCGATCCCTACGATCTCGCGGCGACCGACGCGGCGATCAAGGAGGAACTCGCGGCAAACGAGCCGTCGGTCGTGATCTCCCGCCGTCCCTGCGTCCTGCTCAAACGGGTCAAGACCAACCCGCCGCTCGAAGTCAAGACCGATCTCTGCCGGAGCTGCAAGAAGTGTCTCTCGCTCGGCTGCCCCGCGATCAGTTTCCGCGACGGGCACGCGGTGATCAACGACACGCTCTGCACCGGCTGCGGCGTCTGCGCGGGGCTCTGCCCGTTCCACGCCATCGGGGATAAGGAGGTCAAGTGATGAAAACCGTCAACGTAATGATCGTCGGCGTCGGGGGACAGGGATCCCTCCTCGCCAGCAAACTGCTCGGAAAGGTCCTGGTCGACGCCGGCTACGACGTCAAGGTCTCCGAGGTCCACGGGATGAGTCAGCGCGGCGGATCGGTCGTCACCTACGTCCGTTTCGGAGACAGAGTCGCGTCACCGATCATCGACCTCGGGGAGAGCGATTTCATCCTCTCGTTCGAGAAACTCGAAGCCGCCCGCTACGCCGAATACCTCTCCCCGAACGGAAAGATCATCGTCAACACGCAGGAGATCGACCCGATGCCGGTCATCGTCGGCAAAGCCGTCTATCCCTCCCACGTTCTGAACGAACTCGAATCCAAGGACGTGACGGTGGACGCCGTCGACGCCCTCTCGCTCGCGGAGAAAGCCGGCACCGCGAAGGCGGTCAACGTGGTTTTGCTCGGCCGTCTCGCCCGGTCGCTCCCCGCCATCCCGAAGGAGGCGTGGCAGGACGCGATCAAGTCGTCGGTCAAGCCCAAGTTCGTCGAGGTCAACCTCCGCGCCTTCGACCTCGGCTACGCGCTCGACTGATCCCTCCGTTTTCCCAAGCCGAAGTTAAAATATAAGGAGAACTTTATGCAGAACCCCAAGCGCTACTGGCAGCCCGAAGCCGAGACCGCCTCGCGGGATCAGATCACCGCGTGGCAGAGCGAACGCCTGGTCTCGACGGTCAAACGGGTCTACGAGAACGTCGCCCCCTACCGTGAACGGATGGAGCGGGCGGGCGTTACCCCCGACGACGTCAAAGGGATCGACGATATCCGCAAACTCCCCTTCACCACCAAGCAGGACCTTCGCGATTTCTACCCCTTCGGTCTGTTCGCCGTCCCGATGGAGAAGATCGCCCGGCTGCACGCCTCGAGCGGCACGACCGGCAAGCAGATCGTCGTCGGCTACACGCAGAACGACCTCGATATCTGGGGTGACATCGTCGCGCGCCAGCTCACCGCGATCGGGCTTTCCCCGCGCGACAAAGTGCATATCTCCTACGGTTTCGGACTCTTCACCGGCGGTCTCGGCATCTTCGAGGGCGCGCGTCGCATGGGCGCGACTATCATCCCGGTCTCCTCGGGCAACACCGAGCGGCAGATCACCATTCTGCAGGACTTCGAGCCCGACTGCATCGCCTGCACCCCGTCCTACGCCATGTATATCGCGGAGACGATGGAGAAAATGGGCGTCGACGCGAAAAAGCTCCCGCTCCGCTGCGGCGTGTTCGGCGCCGAGCCCTGGACCGAGGAAATGCGCCGCCAGATCGAAGAAAAACTCGACATCAAGGCGTACGATATCTACGGGCTGACCGAGATCATGGGTCCCGGCGTCGCCTACGAGTGCGAGTGCCAGGCGGGGATGCACGTCAACGAGGACCATTTCATCATCGAGGTCCTCGACACCGAGACCGGACTTCCGGTAAAGGACGGGGAGAAGGGCGAGATCGTCTTCTCCTGCATCACCAAGGAGGCGTTCCCGATCCTGCGTTACCGCACCAAGGATATAGGCGCAATCACCCACGAAAAGTGCGCCTGCGGCAGAACTTTCGTCCGGATGTCGAAACCGATGGGCAGGACCGACGATATGCTGATCATCCGCGGCGTCAACGTCTTCCCGTCCCAGATCGAGACCGTGCTGCTCAAGACCGGGCATTCCCCGAACTATCAGATCGAGGTCGACCGGGTCAACAACCTTGACACCATCGCCGTCCGGGTCGAGATGAACGAGGCGACCTTCTCGGATACCGTCTCGGAGATCTCGCAGCGCGAACGCGCCTTGGCAGAAGCGATCAAGTCGCTGATCGGCGTCGCCGTCAAGGTGATCCTCGTCAGCCCCGGCTCGATCGAGCGTTCGACCGGCAAAGCCAAGCGCGTCATCGACCACAGAAAACTCCATTGACCGAAAACGACCGAAAAGAAAGAGAGGAACACAGTATGGCTATCAAACAGGTCTCCATCTTCGTCGAAAACAAACCGGGCACTCTCGTCTCGATCACCGACGCGATCGGCGCAGCCGGCGTGGACATCCGCGCCATGTCGATCGCGGACACCCAGGACTTCGGCATCCTCCGCCTGATCGTCAGCGACGCCGAAAAGACCAAACAGGCGGTGCGCGAGATCGGCTGCGTCGTTTCGATCACCGAGGTCGTCGCGGTCGCGGTCTCCGACCGTCCGGGTGCGCTCAACGACGTGATGCACGTTCTCTCCGAGAACGGCGTCAACATCGAGTATATGTACGCCTTTTTAACCAGCCGCGGACACAACGCCTACGTCGTCCTCCGCGTCGCGGACAACGACAAAGCCGCCGAGATCCTCGCCTCCAAAGGCGTGAAACTGGTCTCGGAAGAGGATATCGCCAATCTTTGATCTCCGCAATCGTCTCTTATAAACCAAAAACTTCCCCGGAATTTCCGGGGAAGTTTTTGGTTTCAGGTAAACGCCGTAAGGAAATGAAGCTAAAAAATGCTGTCTGTCTTATGTTTCGAAGAGTGCTCATCAGTTCGTAGCGAGCTTAAACCAGACGGTCGAGGTGACCTCGACGCCGCCCTCCACTTCGAGGGTCGCGGCGGTGGGGTTGGCAACCTTCTCAACCTTCATCACGAAGTCCGTGCCGCAGGTTACGTACACGTCGGAGAATGCGAGGTAAGCGGTCGTGTCCGCCTTCGTTTTCGACTGGTTCATAAAGAACGGGACGACGATGTCCCCGGCGTCGCTGTAAACGACGCCGCCCTCACCGTCGGATTCGGCTTTGAACAGCATGGATTCCCAGTTCTGCATACCGTCGGTGCCGGTCGACAGTTTAAAGATCGCGGTGCCGTCGACGTAAGCGGTGACGATTCCGACGTAGTCTTTCAGATTCTCACCCGTTTTGCCGTCGAGCAGTTCCAGATGATACCGAATGCCGAAGCGGTGCCAGCCCCACTCGGGGTGCGCCTCGTCGGTACCCGCGATGTTCGGATAGTCGGAGTAGTTCGGGTTCCCGCCGCACATCGTCGCAGGAGTGGTCACTTCGGAGTCGGAGATCGGCGTCGCGAAGTTACCCATCCACTCGAACGCGCCTGAAAATTGAGCATCGCTGTAGGACATACCGGAAACGGGAGAGAGGTAATAGAACGGTTTTCCGTTGTAAAAACGTCCGACCATGTAGGGATTTCGGGATGCGTCAAAGTTCAGGATCGTTTCGTTCCAGAGGATCGAGAACTCAACGTACAGATCGTTGCCCTCTGGATTTTCATCGGTCGGGTAGAAGTGCTTGTCGCCGCGAGCATCAGCCAAACTGAATTCGTCTGTTCTGAACTTTTCGTCGGTATCCGTGAACACCACAATCTGCGGCTCGTACTCGGCAGTCGCGGTTTCCATCCGTTCGCCGCACTTCACGCAGAACTTTGCTCGGATACCGTCCTCAAGCAGAGACTTTGCCTCTTTGACGACGATCCACTCGTCCCCCTCCTCGTGGACGCAGCCGGGTTTCGCATAGTACATCGCGATAACGTCGTCGACGCCCTCTTTCAGAGTGGTGGGAACGGGCTTCGGATTCTCAACGCGCTTGACCGGAACGGCAAAGCCGTCGCCGCAGGTCCATTTGACGTCGTCGACCGCGATCAGCACTTCGTTGGAGGATCTGCCGGCGTTGTCGACCCGCATCCCGACCAGCACGGAATCGCGGTCGGTGTAGATCAGCTTATCCGGATCTTCCGGATCGATCTGGGCGGTCCAGAGGAGCAGGTTCTTGGTCACGAGACTGTCCTTGTGACCCGGCTTGAAGTTGGAGTCGACCCTCCAGCACAGAACGCCGTCGATATAGAGTTCGGTGTAGCCGGAGTAAACGACCGTCCCCTCGTTGATCGCCGCTTCCTGATGATACCGGAAGCCGAGACGGTGCCAGCCGTTCAGGGTCTGGTATTCGGCGTCCCATAAGTACGGGGAGTCGTCGCGTTTGACGGGTGACGCCCAACCGGAAATGTATCTGCCGATCGGCCGTCCGTTCAGCGTGTTGCCGAGAGCGGAGAGATCGTGCGCGCAGTTCTGCCCGGGAGAAGCGGTCGTATCATAGGTCGAATAGTCGATATGCCCTCTGTAGGGGCAATCGTACGAGGTCCTGAAACCGTCGTTGTTGTCGCGCAGATACAGATAGTAGAAACCTCTGTAGTTCGACAGGTTGGAGGAATCACGGAAACCGAACAAACGGATCTCGGACAGAGAGTTCGGATAGTCGTGGTTGTAGAGCGTCGAGTTATAAAGCAGCGAGTACTCGAACCACAAGTCGTTGCCGTCGGGATCCTCCGCTGTCGGCGCAAAGGACTTTTCGCCGCGGATATCTCCGGCGCTCTTGCGCATATAAAAATCGTTGCCTTCGGCGTATTTCCCGGTCTTGTCTACCGAACTGTACGGATCGAGTTCCCAGTTGAGAACGACGTTGATCGGCTGATCGCAGTATAGGCAGGTCCCGGTCCTGCTGCCGACGGGATCAAGCAGGGTCGGCTCCACGACGACCCCTCCCTCATCCAAAAAGTGCGCGTCGGGATCGACCGGGATCGACCTTGTGGAACCCGCGATCATCTCTCCGCACTTGACGCAGTACAGAGATTCCTCTCCCTCGGTCACGCAGGTCGGTTTCAAAACGATCACGTAATTCGCCCCCGGCGTATGCCCTTCAGCCGGGATCGCCACCGACGAATCGGGTTTCTGCGCGTCGCAGTCCAGGCAATGAACGGACTTGGATCCCGGAGTCGTATGACCCGCGGGAACGTCGACCGTGTACTCCGTATTCCAACGGTGTTCCGTCATCTCGATCGTTTCGGTCCTTTTTTTGCCGCACTCGATACAGATAAAGGATCTCAACCCGGTGCGCGTACAAGTCGCCGGGACGGCGACATAGCCTTCGTCCCACGTGTGTTTCGCCGGAATCTCGACGACAGACGCGGGATCTATCTCGTTGCAAACCGAACAATGGTAGGATTTTGATCCGGGCGTGCAGCCCGCCGGAACGTCGACCGTATATTCGTCCATCCAGGTATGACCGACGAGCGTCCACTTCGCCGTAACGGTCATATTCTCCGTGACCGGCGCGGTCAGATCGGCGTCCCATCCGGCGAACTCATAGCACGCGCGGGTCGGGTCCTCCGGGGTGATCACCGTACCCTCCTCCACTTGTTGAGGGGTATAGGCGCCGGTCCCGCCGGCGAGATCATAGGTAACGGTATACATCGGTTTGCGCCGGATCGTCGCGGTATAGAGCGAAAGCCCCTCTCCGTCGCCGGAAGTGACGAGGATATAGAAGACGTTATCCCCCACGTTCAACGGAACGGTTTTGGTCGGGATCACTTCTTTCCCCTGCAGATCGGTACTGATCTGCCAGGTCGCCTTCGGGCTGACCGTGACGCGATTGATGAAAGAAAACGTCTCGGTCGCATTCGACACGGCGGCGGACAGAGTCGTACCTTCTATAACGAAATCCGGCGCTTTCACGATCTCCGCCCCGTCGGACTCCGTAAGCGGCTCGGTCGTCTCCCCCGCAGTCGTTTGCGCGGCGGTCGTCCCCCCGGCGGTCGTTTCCGCGTCGGTTCCCGTCGTCTCACGGACGCTTTCCGCCGACGTGCCGTCGGATGATGGCGCAGGCGTCATATCCAGCTCGCACGAAGCGAATACCAACGCGATGCACAGGACCAAAAGAAAGTAAGCGAAAATGCGAACTTTTCTCATCGGTTTTTCCTCTTTATTGTAATTTCGCTCCCATTATACAATATTTTTCTTTCAAAATCAAGAGGCGGTCTTTCGCGACTGCCCCCCTCGATTGGAACCGTTCTCTACTAACCGCGCCGGCCAATGCTGCCGCGGCGGACGGAGGCAGAATCCGCGCGTCGTCCTTTGCCCCACCGCGCCAGCTATTGCCGTCAGGTGCGCGCAGGTGCGTGCAGAATCCCCGCTCTCACCCCGAAGGTGTATTTACATACTCCGAGAGGGTGAGAGCGGGGATAGAAAAACGAATTATAATCCAATGAAGAAACCCGTTCGCGGATCGCGAACGGGTTTCAACCTTAATCAGCGTTTACCAACGTAAGGATTACGAACAGAGCGAAACGCTTTAACGGACAATATAATTCATCTCTTCGTTTTTCGGTCTGTGCGTGCATCCGCGCATCGTCCTCAAGCCCAGCTGATCGAACCGGGCTTCGGCTCCTTGATGATCGACTGCTTCAGGAACTCCACCGCGTGGCGCAGCCCCTCTTCGGGGGTCATCAAGCTGTCTTCGTGCTCGATGCTCATCACCTTGTCGTAGCCGACCAGCCGGAGCGCCGAGATGATGTCGCGCCAGTAGTCCAGTCCGTTGCCGTAGCCGACCGAACGGAAAATCCACGAACGGTGCGCCTCGTCCTGGTAGCGTTTGGTATCCAGCACGCCGAACTTCGCGACGTTGTACTTGTCCAGTTTGGTATCCTTGGCGTGGAAGTGGTAGATCGCGCCCTCGAGCGCCTTGATCGCGGCGACGGGATCGATGCCCTGCCAGATCAGGTGAGAGGGATCGAAGTTCGCGCCCAGCGTCTCGCCGACCGCCTCGCGGATGCGGAGCATGGTCTCGGGGTTGTAGACGCAGAAGCCGGGGTGCATTTCGAACGCGATCTTGGTGACGCCGTGGTTTCTCGCGAACTCGGCGGTCTTCTTCCAGTAGGGGATCAGCACCTCGTCCCACTGATATTTGAGAACTGCGCGGAAATCCTCCGGCCAGGCGCAGGTCGCCCAGTTCGGGGTCTTGTCTTCGGGGGAACCGCCGGGGCAGCCCGAGAAGGTAACGACGGTGTCGACGCCGAGTTTTTCCGCGAGCAGGACCGCGTCGATGAAGTCGTCGTGGAACGCCTTCGCGATCTTCTTGTCGGGGTGGACGGGGTTGCCGTGCGCCGACAGGTTGGAGAGTTCGATATGGTGACGGGCGAGCGTCGCCTTGAACTCGTCGAGCGCCTTTTGGTCGTTCAGCAGCACTTTCGGATCGCAATGCGCCTTGCCGGGATAGCCGCCGCAGCCGATCTCCGCCGCCTCGATGCCGAGCGCCTCGAACTTGGTGAGCGCCTCCTCAAGCGACATTTTGCCGAACAGGTTGGTCAGAACGCCGAGTTTCATAGGAAAAATCTCCTTTTCATTTGATGACGCTTCTATTATACCTTTTCGCCGCCCGATTTGCAAGGGGTTTCCCTCTTTTTTTTCTTTTACGCGCGCCCGCCCGTATATTCGGCGCCGGGAGGGACATCCTATCCCCTGCCGAATTCTCCCCGAGGAGGTAACTATGGACAGAATACGCACCGACGCCTCGGTCTTTCTTGCCGGCGCGCTCGGCTATCCCGCGCTTGAGATCCTCTGGCGCGGCTGTACCCACCCGACGATGGCGCTGGCGGGCGGGCTCTCGGCAGTTCTGCTCTTCCGCGTCAACCGGGACCTTGCCCGCGGCTCGCTCGGTCTTCGTCTCCTGACTTCGTGCGGGATCATCACGCTGACCGAACTGCTCTTCGGCGCCGTCTTCAATATCTGGCTCGGGATGGACGTCTGGGATTACTCGGATCTCCCCTGTCAGTTTCTCGGGCAGATCTGCCTCCCCTACGCCCTGCTCTGGGGTCTTCTCTCGCTGCCGTTCTGTCTGTTCTTTTCCCGCCGCCGCGCAAACTGACGCAAGACAGGAAAAGGGACGCCCCGACCTTTTTCTCTCTTGACAGAAAAGGGGAATTGTGCTATACTCATCTCGAATCAAGTTGCGGAGGATCGCGATGAAAAGCACGGGAGGCGCCGATAGGTCGCCGCTGATCAAAACCGACCCGGACGAGCTTCTCGAGACCAGGGTCGAGGGCGAGCGCCTGTTTTCGGGCGCGGTTTTCGATCTGGAGGTCGATCGGGTCAAGCTCCCGAACGGACGGATCGCGACCCGCGAACTGATCCGGCACAAGGGCGCCGTCGCGATCGTACCGCTCTTCCCCGACGGGACGGTCGCCGTGGAAGAACAGTTCCGCTACGCGGTCGGCAGGATCATGATCGAGATCCCCGCGGGGAAACTCGACGCCCCCGACGAGGACCGTGAAGCGGCGGCTCGGCGCGAACTCCGCGAGGAGACCGGACTCACCGCCGGAAAGCTGATCTGCCTCGGCGACTATTTCGGCTCGCCCGCGATCGTCGACGAACGCATCACGCTCTACCTCGCGACCGAACTTTCCGAGGGCGAGCGCGACCTTGACGACGACGAATTCCTCTCGGTGAAACGGATCCCGCTCGAAGAACTCACGGACGCGATCGTTCGGGGCGAGATCACCGACGGGAAGACCCAGGCGGCGCTCGCGCGCGTGGCTCTGATGCGGCAGCGCGGTTTGCTCTGACGATTTTGACTCAATACGGAGGTACATACGATGGAAATGATCCTCAATAACGGCCCCACGGTCCTTCTGATCCTTGCGGGCGTCCTCGTCGGTTTCGGGGCGCTGATCGGGCTGCTCCGCGGCTTCAAGCGGGCGTTCATCCACTTTCTTTTCGTGGCTGTCGCCTTCTTCGGCTCGCTGTTCGCCTGCAGGTATTTTCTCTCGAACACCGAGAAGGTTTTGAACCATCCCTGGACGCAGAAACTGCTCGGTCTTCTGAAGATCACGGTCCTCGACCAGCTGAAGGAGCAGGTCCCCGACGCCTACGATCTTCTGATCGGGCTGCCGGTCGCGATCCTCTCGCCCGTCTTCTTCACCCTGATCTTCTTTATCGCGGCGATCGTTCTGTGGCTCGTCGCGGTGATCATCGGCTTCTTCTCCGGTCCGAAACGCAGTTTCCGTCTGCTCGGCGGCGTGATCGGCGCGGCGCAGGGCGCCGTTATCACCGTCGCGATCATGGTCCCGCTCTGCGGGCTGCTCACCAACGCCGTCTCCGCGATCGACACGATCGAGGAGGAGAAGGACGACCGCTACAACGTCGCCGCGGTCGATCAGCTCTCGGGATATAAAGAACAGATTCTCTCGATCACCGACGCCCCGATCTATCAGCTGGTGGACAAGTACGCCGGCACCCCGATCTGCAATTCTCTGATGCGCTACGAGGTGGACGGCAAAGAGGTCAATATCAAGGAAGAGACCGACAACGTCGCCGCGCTCTACGCGCACAGCTTCCCCCTGATCGGCACGAATATCAAAGAGTACACGCAGGACCAGATCGACGCGATGGACAAGCTGGTGGACGATATCGACAAGTCCTCGCTCTTCCCGCGTCTGATCACCGCCCTTCTGAACGCCGCCGGCAACGGATGGCTGGGTCCCGACGGCGACGGGACGGGGACTTTCCTCTCGATCAAGGCGCCCGAGATCTCGGGAGAATTCCAAGAGGCGATGATCGAGCTCTACAAAGTGCTGGCGAACACGTCGGCTTACCCGAAATCCGACGCCGCGGGCGCGAAGACCGAGGTCGCCGCGAACTTCGATACGCTGGTCCGGCTGATGGACGTCTTTGAGGATCACGGGGTCTTCCCGATCATCGACGACGCCGACGCGATGAAGAACAAGCTCTCGAGCGACCCGACGCTGATCCCCGACGTCCGGTTTGCCCTGAGGAACAACGAGTACCACAACTACGACGCGGTCTGCGACGCGCTCGAAAGAGCGGCGGTCAAGGCGGTCGTCGCCAGCTACATCGACATCCCCGAGAAGAGTTCGCCCGAGTATATCGAGTATCACCAGATGACGACCGATATGGCGAACGCCCTGAACGGGATCGATTCTTCGGATCTGCAGTCGTTCTTCAACGATCCGGATTCGTTCATCGGCTCCGACGTGCAGACGGCGCTCGACGATAACCCCGACGTTGCGATCAACAGCGAAATGATCTCGATCGCGAAGGATCTGCTTGCCGACGCGATGGCGCAGGATCCGGACCTCAAAGCGAAGCTCGAGGATCCCGAGCAGTCGATCACCGCGGAGGATATCGAAGCGTTCCTCGCCACGATGAACGGCGGCAACTGATCCCGCTTTCCCCAAGCGCCCCGATCGGGGCGCTTGTTTTTTTGTCTGACGTCGTTTTCGGCGAATTCGACAACTATATATAGACGATTCGGGCGGTCCGACGTCAACCTGTGGAAAAATCGCTTGACACCGGGGGAGAAACGGGGTATAATGATTTAATAGAATCAAAACCGCAATACCGGAGGAAACCGAACTCATGGCGAAAAACGAATACAATGCGAGTTCCATCACGGTCCTGGAGGGGTTGGAGCCGGTCAGACGGCGCCCGGGTATGTATATCGGGGACACCGACGTCAGAGGTCTCCACCACATGGTCTGGGAGATCGTCGACAACGCGGTGGACGAAGCCGCGAACGGATTTGCCGACAGGATCGACGTGACGGTTCACCCCGACGGCAGCCTGACCGTCACCGACAACGGGCGCGGGATGCCGGTCGACATCCACCCCGGAACGCAGGTACCGGGCATTGAACTGATCTTTACGAAACTGCACGCGGGCGGAAAGTTCGACGGAAAGAGCTATTCCTACGCGGGCGGTCTTCACGGCGTGGGCGCGTCGGTCGTCAACGCCCTTTCGCGCTGGCTCGTCGCGGAATCGATCCGGGACGGCAAACGCTACCGCATCGAGTTCGAGAGCCCCGAGGACGAGGAAGGGAACGTCCGCTCGGGGGTGCTCAAACGCAAACTCCGCGTCGTGGGGCGCGACGTGCCGGGACACGGATCCTCCGTGACCTTTATGCCCGACGACCGCGTGTTCAACACCATCCACTTCGACTTCAACACCATCCAGAACAAACTGCGCGAACTGGCGTTTCTGAACGCGGGGCTGACCATTACGTTCCGGGACGAGCGGCGCGTCGAGGGCGAAAACCACTTCGTCTACAGTTACAAGAACGGGCTCGTCGACTATATGAAGTTCTTCCACCAGGGGAAGAAACCGCTCTACGAGGAGCCCATCCTGATCGCGGGCGAATCCGACGGCGTCCGTCTGACCGCCGCGATCCAGCACACCGACGGCTTCAGCGATACCATCCTCTCCTACGTCAACAATATCCGCACCACCGAGGGCGGCACGCACGAGACGGGTTTCAAGACCGCCCTTACCAAGGTCTTCAACACCGCCGCCCGCGAGCTCGGCGTATTGAAAGAAAAGGACGATAACTATATCGGTGAGGATCTGCGCGAGGGGCTGACCGTCATCCTGCACGTCAAGATGAAAGAGGCGCAGTTCGAGGGGCAGACCAAGACCAAACTCGGCAACATCTCGGTACGCACGGCGGTCGAGACCATCGTTACCGAACAACTCGGGCGCTTCACCCAGAACCGCTCCAATCAGGCGGTCGTGAAGGCGGCGCTCGAAAAGGCGAAGGCGGCGCGGGGCGTGCGCGAGGCGACCAAAAAAGCAAACGATCTCGCAAGGCAAAAGAACAGTCTGGAGGTCACGGCGCTGGTCGGCAAGTTCGCCGCGAGCATCGGGCGCGATTTCTCGAAAAACGAAATGTTCATCGTCGAGGGCGACTCCGCGGGCGGCTCCGCGAAGCAGGGGCGCGACCGGAATTTCCAGGCGATCCTCCCGCTGCGCGGCAAGCCCGTCAACAGCGAAAAGCGCCGCCTCGAAGCCCTGCTCGCAAACGAGGAGATCCGTTCGATCATCACCGCCCTCGGAACGGGGGTCGGACGCGACTTCAATATCGCCAACCTCCGCTACGACAAGGTCATCATCCTGGCGGACGCGGACCAGGACGGCGCGCACATCCGGGCGCTGCTCCTGACCTTCTTCTACCGTTATATGAAGGAACTGATCCTCGAGGGACACGTCTATATCGGGATGCCGCCGCTCTACCGCGTCGAGCGCAAATCGGACGGCAAGGTCTGGTTCGCCTACGACGACGCCGAATGCGAGAAGATCACCTCTCAGTTTGAAAAGAGTTCCGCCTACACCATTTCCCGCTACAAAGGGCTCGGGGAGATGAATCCCGAACTGCTCTGGGAGACCACGATGAATCCCGCGCACCGCACGCTGATCCGCGTCGGGATCGAGGACGCGGCGGAAGCCGAGAATATGGTGACGATCCTGATGGGCGACGACGCCGCGAGACGGCAGGACTACATTTTCGCGCACGCCGACTTCAACAAAGTGGACGCGTTCGCGAAGAAAGTGAGGGTGTAAGAGGTGAGCCGACAGTCGAAGACTCCGAAGGAAACGGTCGACAATACCGTCATCCTCGAACGCAATATGGAGGACGTGATGCACGCCTCCATGATGCCCTATTCCGAACACGTCATCCTCGAACGCGCGGTCCCGCGGGTGGAGGACGGTCTGAAACCCGTGCAGCGCCGGGTGCTGTTCGCGATGAACGAGGCAGGGCTGACCCCCGACAAGCCCTTCCGCAAATCCGCGAACATCGTCGGGGAGACCATGGCGAAATACCATCCCCACGGCGACAGTTCCATCTACGACACGATGGTGCGGCTCGCGCAGGACTTCAATATGCGCGTTCCTCTCGTCGAGGGGAACGGGAACTTCGGCTCGATGGACGGGGACACCGCCGCCGCCTTCCGCTATACCGAGGCGAGGATGGCGCCCGCCGCCCTGCTGATGATGCGCGATCTCGCGAAGGAGACCGTGCCGTCCTCGCTCAACTTCGACGACACGAGGCGCGAGCCCGACGTTCTGCCCGCGCTCTTCCCCAACCTGCTGATCAACGGCTCAGCGGGCATCGCGGTCGGACTTGCGACCAACGTCCCGCCCCACAATCCCGACGAGGTGATCGACGGCGTCATCCACGCGATCAAAAACCCGAAACTCACGCTCGAAGGGCTGATGAAGCATATCAAGGGTCCCGATTTCCCGACCGGCGGGATCATCGTCAACCCGCAGGATCTGCCCGCCGTCTACGCGACGGGAGAGGGCAAACTCTACGTCCGCGCCCGCGCCGTGACCGAGAAACTCCCGGACGGCAAGACCAATATCGTCATCACCGAGTTCCCCTTCCAGTCGAACAAGGCGGAACTGCTCGCCAAAGTGCTGGAACACGCGCAGTCGAAGCGCGAGATCATCCAGCAGATCTCGGACGTCCGCGACGAATCCGACCGCACCGGGATCCGCGCCGTCATCGAGGTCAAGCGGGGCTACGACGCCGACAAACTGCTGACCTACCTCTACCGCTACACCGACCTGCAAAAGACCTTCGCCGTCAATATGATTGCGATCGCGGAGGGGCGCCCGAAGCAGCTTTCCTTGGTCGACGCCGTCAACTACTACGTTGCGTTCCGGCGCAAGATCGAACGCCGCCGGATCAACTACGATCTGCGGGTCGCCCGCGACCGCGAGGAGATCCTCGGGGGGCTGACGATCGCGGCGCTCAATATCGACCGCGTGATCGCGGTGATCCGGGGCTCGAAGACCCCCGCCGCCGCGAAGGAGCAGCTCTGCGCCGAGTTCAACCTCTCCGACCGGCAGGCGGAAGCCATCCTCGAAATGAAACTCCGCCGGCTGACGGGTCTTGAGATCGAGACGCTCGAAAACGAACTGGCGAAGGTCAGAGAGAGTATCGCGAACTACGAACGCCTGCTCGGGGATCCCGCCGAGATGGACCGCGCGATCATCGACTCGCTGAAGGAGGTCAAGCGGGCGCTGCACTCCGAGCGCCGCACCGAACTTGCGGGCGAGATCGAGGAGGAGACCGTCAAACTCGACGACTTCCGGGTGGCGGAGGACACCGTCGCCTATATCGACGAGACCGGGAACCTCCACCGCGTGAGCGAAAAGATCTTTGAAAATATGCAGAAATCAGCAACCACCCCCGCGGAGCTGTTCGTCAAAACGCGGACCGACGTCACCCTCTATTTCTTCGGCAACCGGGCGGGCGTGTACCAACTCTGCGCCGGGGATATCCCCGAATGCCGCTCCGCCAAGGACAAAGGCGTGATCCCGGAGAAACTGATCCGCGATTTCACGGACGACTATCTGCTCTGCGTGCTGCCGTCGACCCTTTCGGACGAGGAGACCGTTCTGACCGCGACCGAGCGCGGGATGCTGAAATGCTCCGCATTTTCGGAATACAAGATCAACCGCAAGAAGTACGAATCGGCTCTGCTCCGCGAGGGCGACAAACTGATCTACACGGGTCTGCTCGCGGGCGCGTCGACCGTCGATCTGCTGCTCTCGGACGGCAAGCGAAAGCCGCGCAAGGACCCGATCCCCGTCACCGGACGCCGCACCTACGGCGTAAGGGGGATCAAACTCCCCGAAGGCGTGACCGTGACCGGGATCGCCAAACGGAAATGATCTTCTCCCCTTTCGGCTCCCGCGAACGCGGGAGCCGTTTGTTTTTCCCGTTTGCCGCCGTAAAGGTCTCGATTGACAAATACACGCGCGAGTGATATAATAGGTAAAAGAATCCTCCCTTTTTTGAAAGGAGTTCCATAATGAAAACCGTATCTTGGTCGGCGTGCAAACGGATCGCGGCGCTGCTCGTCGCCGTCCTTCTGCTGCTCCCGCTGTTCTCCCCCCTCGGCACGAGGGAGATCGGAACGGAGACCGAAGAAGCGTCGGTCCCCGCCCTGCAATCGTCTTCCCCCGACAGCGGTCTGATCACCGAGAGCGAGGCATACCTCTATCTGCTTGAAGAACTTCTGAAATGTAGGGCAACTGCAGTAACGCAAACGGACAAATCTTTCGTGAAGCATCACTATATATGTGCAGAGATTAGTGTAACAAAATACAATTTGACCGAAAGTGATTTCGCCCTGATTTGCAAGTCTCTCTTCTATTCCGAGGCGGAACTCTTTTTCCTTCCCTATCTTTACAGGTATTCCTTTTCGAACAACATCGTCCAAACAGTTTATTTCATCTATAGTGAATTACCTTCCCCCGCTACCGATGAAGAAGTAAAACAGGTTCGCGAAACCACGCAAACGCAACTCGCCGAATTCCATGAGTTGGCGAACGCGATCCTTGCGAAGGTCGATCCCAAGGCGTCGACGTGGGAAAAGGTCGCTTTCATCCACGACTATATCGCGCTGAACTACGACTACGACCACAGAGCCTACGACGACGACGAAAAGGAGCAAGCCGTCTACGACGCCTACCGGATGCTGAAAGAGAAGATCGGCGTCTGCCAGGCGTACTCGCTGCTCACCCGCTACCTGCTCAAAAAACTCGGCGTCGAGTGCGAGTGCGTTTCCTGCGATGGATTGAACCACGAGTGGAATATCGTCAAGATCGGCAACGCCTGGTATCACATGGACGTGACCTGGGACGACCGGGACGACAAGGGCTTTTACGGGCAGGTCTCGCACGATTACTTTCTCGCGTCGGACGCGTTCTTCGATCAGGGCTACGGCGCCGACCGCAACCATCACGATCCGACCAACGTCGGCTGGGTCTCCCCCGTCCGGGCGACGAGCGGCAACTACGACGGCTTCTTTGCCGACGTGACGACCCCCTTCGTCTGCACGACCGACGGCGTCTACGCGATCAGCGACGGGAAACTCGTCACCTACGATCCGAAAACCGAGCAGTTCACGGAACTCTTTTCGCTCGGGCTTCAATGGCACGCCTTAGGCGGGGTATGGCAGGGGACCTACGCGGGGCTCTGGTATCTGAACGGCAAACTCTACTGGAACGGCGAGGACAGCGTCTACTCCTACGCCCCGGGCTCGGGCGCGGCGGCGGGGACCCGCGTGGACCGCTATCTGTCGCTGTCCGGCACGGTCTTCGGAATGAGAGCGTACGCCGACGAGAACACCGTCACCTTCATTCTCGCCTTGATGCGCGATCCCAATAGCGGGAACGTCACCGAGGAGAAGCGCTCCAAGGGGGGCTACGTCATCACCTGGCAGGTCGCGGGCGAGACCTACGAGACGGTCTGCCTCAAAGGGGAAACGCCGCACTTCGACGGCTCGCTCGAACTCCCCTCCAACCTGTTTGACTATACCTTCGTACAATGGGACAAAACCGTCCGTCAGGCAAGCGCGAACGCGACCTACACGGCGCAGTTCCGGATGGACCGCAACGAAACGGAAACGGAGGGCAAGGCCCTGCGCGAGCAGTACCGGCTGATCCGCGCCGCCCTTCTTCTGCTCCCCTACGCGAACGCCGGCTACGCGGAGGCGTCCGATCGCGTGACCGAACTGAACGGCATTGCCGACGACTTCGCCCTGCGCGTCGCGGCGGCGAACGCGGCGTTCACCGGGGCTCTGTTCGGGGACGACTGACCGCGGGGGGGATCTTCAGAATTCAGCTTTTATCGGGGAATATCGACCGTGATATTCCCCGATCTTCTTTTGTCGCGGCGCCCGTTCCGGGGCAAACGAAAATAGGGGGAAAAACCGGATTTCGACCTTGACTTTGCGCAAATATATGATATAATATTATATGTAAAACTGTCGCAATCTCTTTGGAACAGACTTTTCCGAAATCGAACCACAAGGAGAGCCGAAATGGAAATCAGGAAGATGACTTGCCCGAAATGCGGCGGGACCGTCAAACTGGACGGAGATCTCGCGGGCGGAGTATGCCCCTCCTGCGGGAGCAAGTTTGGGCTCGGCAGCGAAGCGCCGCTGACGGTGCCGGAGACCAAACCGGCTGCGGCGGTATCTGCTCCGTCCGCCGACGATTACCGTCCCGGCGCTCCCGCGGCAAGAGGACGGCTCTCGATGGCGGATCAAAAACGCGAGGACGCCCGCCGCGAAGAGGCGGATCGCGCCGCGGAGGCGGCGAACCGCGCGGCGAGAGAGGCGGCGCAGTCCGAAAAAACGCCTGGGCAGTCCTCCCTTACCGAGCAGCGGCTCAAATCGGCTTTCCGCGCCATCAACGCCAAGCAATGGATGCGCGCCGACGCCACCTTGAACGATATTCTGAAGGTCGAGCCCGACAACGAGGAAGCCCTGCGGGGCAAACGGCTGGTCGCGGCGCACAAGACCGATCTTCCCGACGAGACGCCCGCCCCGGCGGAGCCCGTCCGCACACCCGCGGAGACGCCCGCACCCGTTCCCGCGCCCGTTGCGGAGACGGCGGCAGCTCCCGCTCCCGTGATCGTCCCCGTTCCCGCGCCGGTTCCCGCACCCGCGCCCGCTCCCGCGGAGGAGCCCGCGCCCGCACCCGTTACCCCCGTTCTCGTTCCCGAGACCGAAACCGGCCGCCGCGCCGAGTCCGAGATCGCGGATACCGACCGCCGTATGACGGCGCGGCTCTCCGATTCGATCGACCGGAAGCGCAACCAGAAACTGCTGAACAAGTCCAACCGCGCGCTGTCGAAACGGAAATGGAAGAAAGCCGACGCGTACGCGGACGAGATCCTTGCGACCGATCCCGAGTCGGCGTACGCCTACCGCAACAAACTGCTCGCGGAGATCAAACTGCCCGAGGAACGCTGTCTTGCCGAGTACGAGGGCAACCTTTCGGATCACCGCTATTTCCTGCTCGCGCTGAACTACAGTACGGGGGCTCTGAACCGCCGTCTGATGGGCTACGCCGACGCGTCGACCCGCTCCGCCCTCGTCATTGAGAGGAGCCAGGCGATCCGGGAGATGGAGCGCTTCCGTCAGGCGGAGGCGGACACCGACCGCCGCGTCGCGGAGATCAACGCTTCCCTGCCCGAAAACTTCAACGACGAGAAGACCGAGAAGGAGCGCAACGAGCGCATCTCGAAGATCCTCGACCGCGCCGACGCCTACCGCGAAAAGAAGAAATGGGCGAAGGCAAATGACCTGTATCACGCCGCTCTCGCGATCGACGGCGAGTGCGCCGACGCGTATCTCGGGCTGCTGCTCGTCTCGCTGAAACTGAAACAGGAAAAGAAACTCGCGCATTGCAAGGAGCCCTTCGGGACCGACCCGAACTTCCTGCTCGCGATGCACTACGGCTCCCGCGTGATGCGGCGGCGGCTCGAACGCTATCTCGCGTCCGCGGGACAGACCCCCGTCTCAAGTTCCGGCGGGGTCGTGGTCCTTCCCTCGGCGTCCCCCGCCGTTCCCGTTACGACCGGCGCGGGGCTGGAAGAATTGCGCGCCGAGATGAACCATCGGCTCGACGGGATCGAGCAGATGATCGCCTACGGGGTCTACGACGTCTCCCGGCTCACCCCGCAGGAGATCGCCGCGCGGCTCAACGCGGCGGAACGCGAAGTTTACCTAACTCGGATCGCCGCGGCGGAACTGTCGAAGGAGGAGACGCTCGCCTCGTCCGAGAAGCGCGCTGAACTGCTGGCGCGGCTCCACGCGAAAGAGGAGGAGGTCATCCGCCTCCGCGCCGCGATGCGGGACGCCGAGGCGGCGGTGGTCGACGGCGACTACTACGCGTCGGAACTCCGCGACACCGAATCGAAACTCGAGCCGCTCTTCAAGAGGGCAAGAAAACTGCATAAGCGCGGCAAGTTCGAGCGCGCCGACGAGGTCTACGCCGAGATCCTGGCGCTCGATCCGACCAACGGCGACGCCTACGTCGGACGGCTGCTCTGCGACCTGAAGATCAAGAAAGTCAAGAATCTGAAGAAGAGCCGCCGCTCCTTCTCGGGCGACGAGAACTTCTTTATGGCGGTGCGTTTCTCGACGCCCGACGAACGCGCATATCTCTCCAAGGCGGCGGAAAAGGTCGACAAACGGCTGGGCGTCGCGACGTCCAAGGCGACCGAAAAGAACTCCCGCCGGGACAAGAAAAAGATCGAAGAACGCCGCGCCGCGAGACGCGATTCCATCGCGCAGGAGGCGGAACGCAAGGCGAAGGCGACGAGGATCGCCGGCACCCACGCCCGCGTCAAAGAGGAAGACGAGGTGCTCGCGGAGGCGGAACGGCTCGTCAAACGCGACAAGTACGCGAGGGCGCGCGCGAAACTCGACGAACTGATCGAACGGTCTCCCGATCTTGCAAGCGCGTACCTGCTCCGCCTGCTCTGCACCTTCTCCTGCCGGAAGCCCTCCGAACTCGGAAAGGTCAGTTCTCCGATCCGCGACAACCCCGACTACATCCTCGCCTACCACTTCGGGAAACGCGGGACCCGCCGCCGTCTCGCCAAGTACGCGGCGAAAGCGGATAAACGCGCCGAGAAGGCGGGCGTCAAGACCGGCGCCGAATGGGCGGAGATCGAGGACGCCGAACGCGCGGAGAATCTGCGCGAACGCGAGGCGCTCTACCGCGCTTCGGGCGACCACGCCGAACAGCGCCGCGTGAAACTCGACGTCTACGCGGTCAAGGCGGCTGCCGCCGCTCCGGGACGCAAAGCCGGACAGTCGAAGCCCGAACACGAGAAGACCCTGAAACAGGGCTACAAATACCTGAAAAAGAAGAAATGGGTCAAGGCGGAGGCGTGCTTCGAGCGCGTCCGCAACGAGGATCCCGCCGATTGCGCGGTCTATATCGGGCTGCTCTTGGTCTCGCTCGGTCTCCGTGAGGAACGCGATCTCGCGAGAGCGAAGACCGCCTTCTCCGACAACCGCTATTTCCTGCTCGCGCTCTGCTGCGCCGACGCGAAGACCGCGGAACGTCTCCGCGAGTACGCCGCGCGCGCCGACCGCCGTTTCGGCAAGAAGGAAGAGCAGGTCCCCGTGACCTACACCGAACTCGCCCGTCGGCGCGAGGAAGTCAGCCGCCGCCGGATCTCCGACCTCGAACAGCGGAACCGGGATCTTGAGGCGGAACTCGCCAAGCGCGGCGAGGCTCCCCGTACGGGCTCGGCGTTTGCGGACGACGACCCCGACTACTACCTCCACGAGGGCGGGCGCCTCGGCGGGCTCAAGGTGGCGTTCTTCCTGCTCGGGATCACGCTCGCCGTCGCCCTGATCGGCGCTGCGGCTCTGCTCGTGTTCCGCTACCACGGAAGCGTTTCCGATATGATCGCCGCGTTCAAGCAGGCGTTCGGAAAATAAACGCCCCTCCGTCTCGGGAGGGCGCATAAAAGGGACCGGATAAACCGGACGGGCGGTCCCTTTTGTGTTGGATAAACCAAGACCCGAAAGAGGGAGAAACTATGGAGACCAACCCGATCCGTCAGTCGGATTTGCCCGACGTCCTCGCCCTCGCTTTTCTCGGGGACGCGATCTTTTCCCACGCCGTCCGTTCCCGCCTCGTTTCCCGCGGCGTTTCAAGGAACGGAGAACTGACCCGGCTTTCGCTCGCCTACGTGACGGCGGAGGCGCAATCCGAGGGATTCCTTCTGATCGAAGAAACGCTGTCGGACGACGAGAGGGCGGTCGCGCACCGGGCGTCGAACTCGGGGCATCTGAACCGACCCCGCCACGCCTCCCCCGCCGACTACCGCCGCGCGACGGCGCTCGAAGCGTTGCTCGGGATGCTGGAAGTGACGGGGCAAACCGAACGGCTGCGATCCGTCCTCGACCGGCTGCTCGACGGGCTCGCCCACCGGGAGACCGCGCTTCCCTGACCTTTTACCCATTACCGCAAGGAGACGATATCATGATCCAGAAAATCAAAGGGACGATCGACGTCCTGCCCGACGAAACTCCGCTCTACCGTATGATCGAATCGGTCATGCGGGAGGAGGCGAAAAACTACGGTTTCGGCGAGATCCGCACCCCGACCTTCGAGAACACGGAACTGTTCGAGCGCGGGGTCGGAGACACGACCGACGTGGTGCAGAAGGAGATGTATACCTTCGTCGACCGCGACGAGAACCGCCGCATCAGTCTGCGCCCCGAGGGGACGGCGTCGGTCGTCCGGGCGCTGCTCGAGCACGGCTGTCAGAGCGACCCGATGCCCCTCAAATACTTCTATCTCATCAACTGCTTCCGTCACGAAGCGCCGCAGGCGGGACGGAGCCGCGAGTTCTTCCAGTTCGGCGCCGAACTTTTCGGGGCGGAGGGCGCCGCGGCGGACGCCACCATGATCGCGCTCGCCTCGTCGGTATTCCGCCGGTTGGGGCTCAAGGGGCTCACCCTGCACCTGAACTCGATCGGATGCAAAAATTGCCGCGGCGGCTACCGCTCGGCTCTGGTCGACTATTTCGGGGCGCGGCGCGAGGAACTCTGCGACACCTGCAAGACCCGGCTTGAAAAGAATCCGCTCCGGCTGCTCGACTGCAAGAGCCCGATCTGCAATTCGATCGCGAAGGGCGCGCCCAAAACGATCGACTTCCTCTGCCCCGACTGCAAGGCGCACTTCGACGCGCTGACCCGCCTGCTCGACGGAATGGGGATCCGGTACGTGATCGACCCCGCGATCGTACGCGGGCTGGACTACTACACCCGTACCGTCTTTGAATTCATCGCGGACGGGATCGGCGCGCAGAGCACGGTCTGCGGCGGCGGACGGTACGACGGACTGGTCGAGGAACTCGGCGGAGCGCCGATGCCCGCGATCGGATTCGCGATGGGCATTACCCGCGTGATCCTCGCGCTCCGGGCGCAGGGGATCGAAGAACCGAAGCCCGCCGCCCCCCGGCTCTATATCGCCGCCCTCGGAGAAAAAGCGAGCGAGGCGGCGGCGGTCATCACCGAACGTCTCCGCCAAACCGGGGCGTTCGTCGAATGCGACCTCGTCGGACGGAGTCTCAAGGCGCAGATGAAGTACGCGAACAAGATCGGCGCCGACTACACGCTGATCCTGGGCGACAACGAACTCGAGTCCCGCCGCGCGTTCCTCCGCGATATGAAGAACAGCACCCAGACCGAGGTCGAACTCGACACCTTTACGCTTCCCTGACGCGGTTTACCGGCAAACCCAGCCCCCGGCGCGCGTTCCCTCCGTGACACACGGAGGGAACGTCCCCCGGGGCCGGGTTTTTTGATGGAGAAAACCGACCGGAAACGCTCTCACGACCGACCTCTTTCGCACGATATGCGAATCGCGCCGCGCAAAAGATACCGACGGAAAAACGCGGCGACCGTTCCGTCGGGCTCTGTCGGACGGCGTCGTTTTGAAGAATTGTGCAAACCTGACAAATTTCGGGGTTTCCGCGGTTTTCCACAGGGTCGGGTGTGGAGAGAGTGTGCAACTCCCCCCGTTTTCGCTCAAAATCAGTTCTGACGGCGAAAATCGACCCCGCCCACCCGGAAGTTATCCACATTTTCCACATTTCCGCAGGTGGGAAACTTTTTTCTTCAAATCTTCATTTTCTCCGTTTTGCCCGCTTGACAGATAAAAGCGACCGAAAGGCGCTCTCCCCCGCTTTCCCGTCCCGTCTTCACCGGATTCGTAAAGTTTACGAATTGCCGCGGCGGACGGAAAAGAAGGCGCGGCGGCGACGCGTCCGACCCCCTCCGGCGGCGTTGCCGGAAGCCGAAAAACACCCTTTGAAGGAGGATCGGGATGTACCTGATCGTAGCCGAAAAACCGAGTCTTGCCCGCAACATCGCCTCCGCCGTCGGGAACTCCGTCAGGCGGAACGGTTACCTCGAATGTCCGGGGTATCTCGTCACCTGGGCGTTCGGGCATCTGTTCTCGCTCGTCGATATCGAGGACTACCAGGGCGGGATGCCCGAATCGGGAAAAGCCCGCTGGAAACTCGACAACCTGCCCTGCATCCCGACCGAGTTCCGGTTTGAACTCCGCCGGGGCGAGAACCGGAAGGTCGATCCCGGCATCCGGCAGCAGTTCGACGTCATCACGTCGCTCGTCAACCGCCCCGACGTCGAGGCGATCGTCAACGCGGGCGACGCCGACCGCGAGGGCGAGATCATCGTCCGCACCTGCGTCCGCTTCGCGCTCCGCTCGGATAAGCCCATGAAGCGGCTCTGGCTCCCCGACCAGACCCCGGAGACCGTCCGAAGCGCGCTCGCCTCGCTCGAAGACGACGACAAGTACGACGATCTCGCGAACGAGGGCTACGCCCGCACCTATATCGACTGGCTCTACGGCACCAACCTGACCCGCTACGCGACCTTGAAGACCGGCAAGTTCCTGCGCGTCGGGCGGGTGATCGTACCCATCGTGCGCGCCGTGTACGACCGGGATATGGAGATCCGCAATTTCTCCCCGAAAAAGTATTTTTCGGTGCGCTCGGCGGCGAAGACCGGGGGCGAGGTCGTCGAGTTGATCTCGAAGAACCGCTACGACGCCGACAAAGCCGACGAGGCGCGCGCCTACTGCGACAAACTCAACGCGGAGACCGCCGTCGTGACCGACAAATCGAGCAAGACCGACCGGATGTTTCCGGGCAAACTCTTCTCGCTCTCCACGCTCCAGAACCTGCTCGGCAAGAAGTACAAGATGTCGATGAACGACAGTTTGGCGACCGTGCAGAAACTCTACGAGGAAGGGTATCTCACCTATCCGCGTACCAACTCGGAGTACCTCTCGAAAAACGAGTGCGACAAAGTGCGCCAGATCCTCGCGGGGATCTCAAAACTCGGCTACCCCGTCTCGTTCCGTCAGTCGAAATCCATCTTCGACGACAGCAAGATCGAGTCGCACTCCGCGATCACCCCGACCTACAAGATCCCCGAAAAGGGCAAGCTTTCGGAGCGCGAGAATCAGGTCTACGCCACGGTCTTCCGGCGCTTCGTCGCGAACTTCTGTTCGGAGGAGTGCAAGGTCGAGCGATCCGAGATCACGGTCAAGGTCGGGGACGTCGAGACCTTTACCTTGAAAGGCACGGTCCTGGTCGAGCCCGGCTGGACCAAATACGACGACTACGCCCGCCGCGACAAGATCCTCCCGAATCTCTCGGTCGGGGACAAGGTGAACACCCGCTTCGCCCCGGAGGAAAAGGAGACCACCCCGCCGAAGCACTATACCATCGAGACGCTCAACCAGTTCTTGAAAAACCCCTTCCGCGAGGAAAAGGAAAAGGCGGCGGAGGAGGGCGCGCCGGAGGACGATACCGAGGAGTACCGCGCGGTCTTTCTCGGGCTGGAACTCGGCACCGAAGCCACCCGCACCGGGATCATCGAGAACGCCAAACGCAGCCGGTATATCGCCTTGAAAAAGGACGTCTATACCATCCTCCCCGACGGAGAGTATCTGGTGCAGGCGCTCGACCGGATGAAGATCGATATGAACAAGTATAAGACCGCCGAAATGGGAAAGGCGCTGAAGGCGGTCTACCGTCGGGAGATGACCGTCTCGGACAGCGTGTCGCTCGCCGCCAAAGAGATCGGAGAGATCTTCGCGAGGCAGGACGAGATCCCGGGACAGACGCCGGGAGATTCGGGACAGACCGGGACGCTCGGTGAGATCGTCGGGGATTGCCCGCTCTGCGGGGAGCACGTCGTGCGCGGACGGTTCCGCTACGGGTGTATGGGATTCAAAAACGGATGCAAGTTCACCATCCCCGTCAACCTCTGCCGCCGCGATATCCCGCTTGCCGCCGCCCGCGACCTCCTGACGCAGGGCAAGACCAAAAAGATCGACGGCTTCGTCTCGCGCGCCGGGCGCACCTTCGCGTCGGAACTCGTCCTGCGCGACGGGAACGTCGAGTTCGCCTTTTCCACCCCGAAGGACGAAAAGAAAAAGCCCGCCGCCAAACGCAAACCCGCGGCGAAGAAGAAATAACGCCCCGCGGGGGAGAGGATACGTCCACTTTCTTAGAAGAAAGTGGAGCAAAGAATTTCATAAAAGAAAAGATTAAGCGCCCCGAAAATCTGCGGATTCTCGGGGCGCGGTTCTATAGACGATACTATGTAGGTTCTATTCTCATATTGCGGGACGTCGTAGACGCCGTCCCCTACCGCTGGCGCGAAATAAAAAATCAATCTCTGTCTGTTGCGCCAGCCTCTCCCGTTGTAGGGGACGGCGTCCTCGACGTCCCGTGCTTCCCTTTCGGTAAACCAAAACGCAGACCGCGCCGAACGGCGCGGCCTGCTCATAACCGATTGCCGGGGGCGCGCCCCCGGCAATCTCATAACCGCTCCAAAGGAGCGTCATAACGTTTCGCGTCAGCGAAAATCACAACTCGTCATAATTGACGACGGCGGTGGCAAACAGCGGCAGCGAAAGCGTATGGAACCCGGCGCCGCTCCCGAAGGTCTCGCCCGAGATCTCGGTGAGGTCGTGTTCGTTATCGAGCATCCGCACCGTCACGCGCACCGGCTTTTCGGAGAGCCCGTTCCATTCGATCTTCACCTCTTCGGGCGGAAACTCCTTGCCGTCGAGGGAGACTTCGTTCTTGTAGTTGGTCAGCATCAGGGCGCCGTGTTTGCCGTCCGCGCTCTTCGCCGCCAGAGCGTACAGCCCCTCTCCCGCGGCGACGGTCTTCACCTCGGTTCCGAGATCGGCGAGGTCTGCGAAGGCGTAGAAGGCGTAGTAGGGTTTGAGGTTCTTCCAGGTGTAGCGCTCGAACAGCCCGTTGAAATAGGAGCTGTGCCGCGCGTCGTAGTACATCAGATGATCGAGCGCCGTGTTCTGGCAGACGGTCATAACCGCCGCAACGAATGCCGCGCCCTTCAGCGTGTGGAGCGCCTGATAGGAGTGATGCACCCTTTCTTTCGGCTGCCAGCCCCACAGGTAGTTCCACTCGTTCAGGATCAGTTCGCAGTCGGGATAGCCCGCCTCGACCATATACTTTTTCGCGATCTCGATATCCTCGGCGTACTTCCCGGGCTCGCTGCCGTATTTATGGAAGGAGAAGAAGTCCATCGGGGGCTTCTTTTCTTTGAGGTAAGGAATAAACTCGTCCCACCATTCGGCGCACTTGATATGGGTCAGGGCGGGTCCCCCGATCTTCAGATCCGGGAAGCAGCCCTTCAGGTGCCGGATCGCGATATCGAACAGTTCGATATACTCGCCGATCGTCCCCGTCCAGCATTGATGCCCCTTCAGGTCGGGCTCGTTCCAGATCTCCCAGTATTCGATCCCGCGATGAAAACCGTTCGCCCAGCCCTCGTTCTCGTGCCGGACGATATGCTCGCAGATCCGCGCCCACTTATGAAAATCTTTCGGCGGGACGGCGCCGTACTTTTTCGACTCGGCTTCGATCGCGTTGCCCAGCCGGTAAAAGAGTTTGGTCCCCGTGCGCTCGATCGTATCGAGGTATTCGTCGGTCAGGGTAAAGTCGTAGGACGCCGGGTCGTTCTCGTCGGCGTCAAAGTTCGGGAAAACGTGGATGATATCGACGGTATGGCGCCAGTTGAGCGCCGAGTCGTGCAGCCGCGCGAAGGGGATGCGCGCCGCCTTGTAGGCGTCGTAACTCCCGTAATCGAACTCCCCGTCGGGACCGTTGTTGACGCTGTTCATATCCTTGATCTTGCCCTGCGTCTTTGCAAAATCGATCTTGACGTTGCCCATACCGTTACGCTCCTTTTGTCGTCCGTCGGAATCTCTGTTCCGTATTGATTCTATTATACCAATCCCCGCTTTTTCTGTCAAGCGATTTTCCCCGAACGACAGGGAAAAACGGGCGCTCTCCGAGTGGCTCGCGCCGTCCGTTCTTCCTGTTTTCGTTTTGCTTTTTTCAAAATCTTTTTTCTCAAAATAAACCCGCCCGCCGAGATCGGCGGGCGGGTTTATTCGTTGGAGTTATCGTTCGTTTACTCGACGTCGAAATTGATAACGACGGAGGCGAACAGCGGCAGGGTCAGCGTGATCTCGCCCGCACAGGAGGGTACGGTCAACCCGACGGTCTTTTCAAGATCGTGATCGTTATCCAGCGTCCGAACGGTCAGGCGCGTCGGCTTGTCGGGAAGCCCCTTCCAAGCGATCTTCACGGTCTCGGGCGGGAACTCCTTTCCGTCAAGGGTCATTTCGTTGCGGTAGTTGGTCAGGAGCAGCGCGCCGCGTTTACCGTCTTCGCTCTTCGCCGCGAGCGCGTAGATCCCCTCTCCTTCCGCTGTCGCCTTGACCTCCGTGCCGAGTTCCGCGAGATCGGAGAAGGCGTAGAACGCGTAGTAGGGCTTCAAGGGCTCGTAGGAGATCCTGTCGAACAGACCGTTGAACTCGGCGCAGGTGTGCCGCGCGTCGTAGTACATCAGGTGGTCGAGCGGCGAGTCCTGGCAGGTGATCATCACGGCGATATTGAACGCCGCGCCCTTCAGCGCGTGGATGGTCCGATACGAATGGAGCAGGGTCTCCCGCGGCTCCCAGCCGAGCAGGTAGTTCCACTCGTTCAAAATCAGTTCGACGTCGCCGTAGCCCGCCTCGACCATATAGTTCTTCGCGATCTCGATGTCCCGCGTGAACTGCTCGGTCGTGCTGGCGTAGCGGTGGAACGAGAAAAAGTCCATCGGCGGTTTCTTCTCTTTCAGATACGGGATGAACTCCGCCCACCACTCGACGCGTTTGATGTGCGTCAGCGCGGGGCCCCCGACCTTGATATCCGGGAAACATTTTTTCAAATGCCGGATCGCGATATCGAACAGTTCGATATACTCGGAGATGGTCCCGGTCCAGCACATGTGACCGAGCAGGTCGGGCTCGTTCCAGATCTCCCAGTACTCGATCCCGCGGTGGAATCCGTCCGCCCACCCCTCGTTCTCGTGCCGGATGATATGCTCGCAGATCCGCGCCCACTTGCGAAAGTCCTTCGGCGGGATGGAGCCGTAGCGTTTGATCTCGTGCTCGATCGTGGTCCCCAGCCGGTAAAAGATCTTTGTCCCGACTTTTTCGATCGAGTCAAGATAAACGTCGGTCAGGGTGAAATCGTAGGAAGCCGGATCGTTCTCGTCGGCGTCGAAGTTCGGAAAGATCTCGTGCACGTCGACCGTGTGCCGCCACTCGAAGGTCGAGTCGTGCAGACGCGCGTAGGGGATCCGCGCCGCGGCGTAATACTCGTTGTTTTTAAGGTCGTGATCCCCGAGAGGACCGTTGTTGACGCTGTTCATATCCTTGATCTTGCCCTGCGTCTTTGCAAAATCGATCTTGACGTTTCCCATACCGTTACGCTCCTTTTGTCGTCCGTCGGAACGGTCGTTCCGTATTGATTCTATTATATCAATCCCCGCTTTTTCTGTCAAGCGATTTTTCCCCGAACGACAGGGAAAAACCGGCGCTCTCCGTGTGGCTCGCGCCGTCCGTTCTTCCTGTTTTCGTTTTGCTTTGGATTAACTTGTTAAAGCCGATATGCCCCGCCTGATACGGTATTCTTGCCGTCGCTTGACATTTTGGCGCGTTTCTGCTACAATAGAGCCGGAATACGAAAAAGGAGAAAAGAGATGAAAGCATCCGACGCGCGCCCGCCCGAGACCTTTACCTTCGATTTCGGCAAGCGGCGCTTCCCCGTCTGGTTCCGTCCGGAGGAATCGACGAGGCAGGCGGCTGTCGTCTCCTATATGCACGCGCACCAGTTGAGTCTGACGCGGGTCTACGCGAAGACCGGCTGTTCCCGCCACTTCTGCTGTTACCGCTTCGTGAGCTACGACGATCCGGCGGCGATCTCCGGTCCCGTCGAGAGCTGCGGCTGGATCGACGCGAGCGGACCCGAGCCGGGCTGCCGTCTGCCGCAGGGGTTCGTGTACCGTCCCGGACGGGCGATCCCGATCCTGCAGGCGGCGTTCGACCGCGCCCCCGACCCCGCGCCCCCGATCGGGGGTGATCCCGTCCACTCTCCCCGGTTTGCGGGCGGGCGCGGAACGGCGGAGGATCCCTACCGCGTCTCGTCGGCGGAGGACCTGCTCCTGCTCTCCTATCTCTCCAATCACCGCGTCTATACCGGGGTCGACCCGACGCTTGCGGAGGAGATCGGGGACAGCTTTGCCGATTGGAGCCGCGGAAAGTATTTCAAACTGACCCGCGATATCGTCTGGAACGATCCCGCGCGCGATCCCGCCGAGGGGGTCTCCTTCCCCATTATCTGCAACCGCAACGCCGCCTGGGGTCGCTCCGCCTTTTTCGCGGGGACCTTTGACGGCGCGGGACATTTCATCCGCGGACTCTACGTCTCGGAAGACGAGGAAAAGAAGCGCTATCCCTCGGACGACTACGTCTACAACAACGGGGTGTCGCTGTTCGGCTCTCTCCACGGGACCGTAAAGAATCTGGCGATCACCGATTCGTGCTTCTCCGGCTCCGGACGCGTCGCCGCGATCGCGGGGGTGCTGTGTCTTGGGGGCGCGGTCGAGAACTGCCTTGCCGACAACCGGCTCTGTTTAAAAGGAACGGCGGGCGACCGCAACGCGGGGGGGCTTATCGGCTTCTCGGTCAACGGCAGCGTCTCGCGCTCGGTCGTCGGGGGCGAGATCTGCGGCTCGATCTACTCGAACGTCTGCTTCCTCGGCGGGATCTTCGGAGCCGTCGCGACCGGAGCCGCCCTCTCGACCTCTGTCACCGATTGCTTCGTATTCGCCTCGATGCGCGAGCAGATCGACCCGACCGTCCGGCGGGACCATCCGGCGCTTCTCTCCCCCCACGACGAAAAGCGCGTCGAGATCATCCGGGTCACCGAGGGCGTTCTGAACGTCCGGATCCGCAAGGACCGCTACGTCGGCGTACCCGGCTCGGTCTTCGTCGTCAACCCCTACGACTTTTTCCAGGCGTTCGTTTCGCCCTCCGACGCGAAGCGGACCTCCGTTGACTTCTTCTCGTTCTCGCTGCCCGAGTTCGTCAGGCAGGAGGACTCGCCCTTCGATCTGCTCTTCTCGGACAATCCCGGGCACGTCCGCTTTGCGAACGTGATCCCGCCCTCCGATCCCGGGTTTCCGGGCGTGACGGCTGCGATCGACTATCTGTTCGAAAACAAAGGGAAAACTACCGACCGCCCCCTCTCCTTCGTGCCTGCCGCCGTCAGCGAGAAACTGCGGCTCCGCGCGGGGGTCTGGCGCTTCGTTTCGGAGATGGCGGAGCACGGGCTGATGTCGCTCTCGGTCGACCAGAAGGAGCAGAAGAACGCAAAGTTCCGTACCGAGATGATCCGCTATATCGAGGACAACTACCGCGGCGATCTCTCGACCGAAACGGCGGCGCGTTTCTTCTTTTTCAGCAAAAGCTACTTCTGCCGCCGCTTCCGGCAGGAGTTCGGGCTTCCCTTCGCCGTCTATCTCCAGAACTTCCGGATCCGGAAGAGCAAGCAGCTCGATCCCGCGCGGTTCCCGTCGCTTTCCGCTCTCGCGGCGTCGGTCGGATTTCCCTCCTACTACCATTTCGAGCGGGTCTTCCGCAAGTGGATGGGGATGACCCCCCGCGCCTACTTCGAGACGGTGCGCCGCGCCGGAGGACCCCCTGTCTTCTCCGACGACGACTTCCTCCAAAAATAAAACAACCGGGATGGCTTGCGCCATCCCGGTTGTTTGGGTGGGATTCAGATAACGGGGAGTACCCGTCTCACGATCTTCGCGTTCAGCGCCGCCGCGTGCTCCGCAAACGTCGGAAAATCCACGTCGGCTTTGCCGTCGGCGCGGTCGGAGATGGTCCGGATCACGCCGCACCGCACCCCGTAGAGGAAACAGACGTGCGCGATCGCCGCCCCCTCCATCTCGCAGGCAAGAGCGCCGAAGTTCTCTCTGATCCACGCCTTCTTTTTCCCGTCCGAGATGAACTGATCTCCCGAAGCGACGGTCCCCGAAAGGACCCGCATCCCGAGTTCCCTTGCGGCGTCCGCGGCGGCGGCGGATATCGCGGGGTCCGCGGGGATCTTCACCCGTCCGACGCCCGACACGAATCCGGGCGGGTCGAAGGGGGTCGTATCGTAGTCGTGCTGGACGAGATCGGTCGCAATCACGGCGTCCTCCGGGTCGAGCGTCTCCTCGAGCGCCCCCGCCACGCCGGTATTGACGATCGCCGCCGCCCCGAAGGTGCGGATCATCTCGGCGGCGGTCAGAGCCGCGTTCACCTTGCCGACGCCGCTCCGCGCGACAACGACCTCGCGCCCGTCGAGTTTCCCCGTGTGATAGACCACGATCCCGATCGTCTGCTCTGAATGATCCTCCAGCGCGGGGATCAGGGTCGCCACCTCGCTCTCCATCGCGCCGATAATGCCGATTCGTCCGGTCATACCGATCCTCCTTCAATCGGGCGTCGCCCGTTTTATTTATTGTACCACGTTTCAAGAAAAAGCGCAAGCCCCGCAAACGGCAGATGCCGGCTCGCCTCCCCGTTATTTCCTGTTCCCTTTTCGCCCCGCCGCGAGTATAATGATAACAGAAGAAAGAGGAGGGCGGGGATATGGATTTCATACGCATCAGCGACGTGAAGATCAAGGTGACGCTGTCGCAGGAGGACCTTGACCGCTGCGTGACCGAGGGCGAACGCGAGCGCGGCTCCGACGGCTCCGGCGGCTCCCACGGCACGCTCCGCGCGATCCTTCGGGAGATCCGGCAAAAGACCGGCTTCGACGCGACGGGCGAGCGCGTTCTGATGCAGATGTTCCCGGCGTCGGACGGCGGCTGCGAACTGTTCGTCACCCGGCTCGGCAAACTCCCCGACAAACTGCCGGGAGAAAAACCGGGCGAGAAGCCGGGCGACAAGCCGAGCGCCCGCAAACCCGCGTCTCTGCCCGCCGCCCCGCCTCCGCTCCGCTCGGCGGTCTTCGTCTTCGAGCGGCTCTCGCCCCTGCTTTCGGTCTGCCGCCACCTCGCCCGCGTAGGATACCCGCACCTCTCCGCCGCCTACTGCGGGGACGACGGTCTCTGGTATCTCGTCCTGCAGGAAAAGATCCAAAGCGACCGCCCCTCGCCCCTCTCGTTTGCCGAGGAGTTCGGCGTCCGCCGCCGCGCCGGCGCCGCGCTCGCGTACATCAAGGAACACGGCGTCTGCGTCTCCCCCTCCCACGCCGTCGCGGACCTCGCCCCCCTCGCCTGACCTCGCCCCTCGATCTTCATTTCTTCTTTTCTCCCTCTCGCGCCGCCTCCGTCTCGCTCCCCCTCTCCCGTCGCGCCTCCCGTCTTCATTTCGTCATTTCTTCATTTCTTCTCTTCTTCCTCTCGCGCCGCCTCCGTCTCGCTCCCCCTCTCCCGCCGCGCCTCCCGTCTTCATTCCGTCATTTCTTCATTTCTTCATTTCTTCATTCTTCCTTGTTTCCCCTCGCTCGCCCCTGTATTCTCCCCGGCAAGTTTTTTTGAGAAACCCCTTGCAAAA
The DNA here is from genome assembly GCA_902779285.1 of uncultured Ruminococcus sp. GTDB lineage: Bacteria > Bacillota > Clostridia > Oscillospirales > CAG-272 > UBA1740. The sequence goes on along the minus strand of CACZAZ010000005.1, from coordinate 677 downwards.
CCGTCCCCGATATGCTATACTATTCCTCGCCCGGGGCATTAGCGCAGCTGGGAGCGCACAACACTGGCAGTGTTGGGGTCACGAGTTCGAGTCTCGTATGCTCCACCATATGCAAATAATACGAACCCTGATGATAAGTCGGAGTTCGTATTATTTTTTGCAAAAGACTTCTTTGGAGTCAAAATACCACGATGAATACGAAAGGAAATGAAAATCCGGGCAAGCGATTGCTCGGATTTTTTCTTACTATAAACCTTCTTCCCGTTGTTGTGATGGAGAATACTTTTTCTATAAAAATGGAATCCCTCCGATTTATTTGCCTTCCGTTGTGGCTTATCGTAGCACGGAGAAAATCGGAAGTCAACGGGAAAAAATATCGCTGAAAACTTATAGAGTACCGAGAGTCGGACTTAACGAAAAGTTCGGCTTTTTTTATTTACGCAATATTTTTTTCTGATCCGCTGACTTCGGGGATAAAGACCGAAAGAAGAAAAGATAATGGCTTTTCTCGGTGCTTTCGTTGCCCCTGCCGAAAGGCAAATAAATTATTCGGAGGTATTCCAAAATGAAAAAAGTAGTATTTCTTATTTATTTCGTTTTCCAGTATTATCCGACCCTCTGATCTCTTCGTGGTAGAAATAATCCACTATTACTGGATGCCCCTGCGGAACCCTGCC